>JAJEFC010000360.1 GCA_022820675.1 Vicinamibacteria bacterium
CTCGGCAAACCCCCGCCGGGGAGCCCGCGCCTCCCGCGGCGTCGGCGGCGACGCAGGCGCAGGCCCTATTCCCCGGGTGATCCGGACCACGCCTCGAGAGGCACGCGGGCCTCATCGTGGAAGACGCCTACTCCCGGGTGATCCGGACCACGCTCTGCGCTTCTCCGCGGCTGATCAGGAGGAACGCGACGCCGCCCTCCTCGACCTCGTTCAGCTCCCGGATGGCGTCGGCGGCCGTCGCCACCGGCACGCGGTTGACGCTGGTGATCACGTCGCCGGGGCGCACGCCGCCGACCTGGGCCGGCCCCCCCGGATCGACGCCGCTGACGACCGGGCCCCGCGTGTCCCGCGGGAGGTCGAGCTGCCGCGCCGTCTCCGCCGTCAGGTCCTGGAGGTTCATGCCGAAGCCGGTGCTCACGTCCTCCACCTCGACGGCGGCCCGCCGGCCCTCGTTCTCCAGGTCCAGCTCGCCGACCGTGATCGGGACCGTCGTCGGCTCGCGGTCCCGATAGACGCCGAGGTCGACCCGCGTGCCCGGCGGCGTGTCGAAGACCTTCCGCTGTAGATCCGCGACGTCCTCCACCCGTTCGCCGTCGAAGCTGACGATGACGTCGCCCAGCTCGAGGTCCGACTCGTCGGCCGGCCCGTCCGGCTGGATGACCGACACCATCGCGCCCATGGGCTCGCTGAGCCCGTGGTAATCGTAGTCCTGGTCGGTGACCTCCTGTATCTGCACGCCGATGCGGCCCCGGGTCACCCGGCCGGTGCGGAGCTGCGGCAGCAGGTCGCGCACGGTGTTGATGGGAACGGCGAACCCGATGCCGAGGTTGCTCGGCCGGTCGCTGACGATGGCGGTGTTGATGCCGATGACCTCGCCCCGGAGGTTCAGCAGGGGGCCTCCCGAGTTGCCGGGGTTGATGGCGGCGTCGGTCTGGATGACCTGCTGGGGCCGGCCGGGGACCTGGTAGAACGGGCGGCCCACCGCGCTGACCACCCCGACGGTCACCGTGTGCCCCAGGTTGAACGGGTTGCCGATGGCCATCACCCAGTCGCCGGGGCGCATCTGGTCCGAGTCGCCGAAGGTCGCCACCGGCAGCGGGCGGTCCGGCCGCTCGGTGAGCCTGAGGAGGGCGCTGTCGGTCAGGCGGTCCCGGCCGACGACCTCGGCCTCGTAGGACTCTCCCTCGTCGCCGAAGAACGAGATCTCGATCCGGGTGGCGTCGGCCACCACGTGGTTGTTGGTCACGATGAGCCCGCTGCCGTCGATGACGAAGCCGGTGCCCGCCGACTGCGTCCGCCGTTCCTCCTCCCCTTCCGGGGGGTCTCCGAAGAAGCGCCGGAACAGCTCGTCCTGGTCGCCTCCGAAGAACCGGTCGCGGGCCGGCCGCCGCGACTCGATGCTGATGTTGACGACCATCGGGCTCTGGGCCTCGGCGATGTCGCGGAACGTGTTCGCCCCGAGCTGCCCCGTGAACGGCTGGCTGTCGCCCTGGGCGAGGGCCAGCGGCGCCGGCGCGGCGTTGAAGGTCTGCGCCGCCGAGTCCGACACCAGATCGAGCCGGGCCGCGAGCACGAGGCCGATCGCGACCGAGGTGACCGCGATGAGCATTCCCGAGAAGAGCGTGTTCCTGCGTGTTGCCATCCTTGCCTCCACCCCCGCTGTCACCCCAGCGACCGGATCTCCTCCTGCCGCGGGCCGGTCACCGTCGCCGTCTCCGACCCGACATAGAGGTTGATCTCGGTTCGAAGTCCGAAGTCGTCGAAGTACACGCCGGGCTCGATGGTCACCCCCGTGCCCGGCAGCAGCCGCCGCTCGTCGTGGGTCTCGAAGTCGTCGAGGTGTACGCCGTTGCCGTGCACCTCCTCGCCCAGGTTGTGCCCCGTCCGGTGCACGAACCGGTCGCCGAGCCCGGCCGCCCCCACTCGGTCGCGGACGGCGCGGTCCACCTCCCACCCGCGCAGCTCGCGTCCGTCCGCCACCGCCCGCTGGACGAGGTCGACGGCGGCGTCGCGGCCGTCGCGGATGACCCGGAAGGCGTCGGCGTAGCGGGCGGGCACGGCCGCGCCGGTGTAGCCCATCCACGTGATGTCCGCGTAGACCGCGCCCGGCGTGTCCTTTTCCTTGCCCCAGAGGTCGAGCAGCACCACCTCGCCGGCGCCGATCGGCCGGTGGCGGCGCGCGGTGGGCAGGTAATGCGGGTCGCCGGCGTTCTCCTGCGCCGCCACCACCGGCCGCGAGTCGCTCACCAGCCCCGCCTCCTCGAACCAGCCGGCCATCGCGTCCTGCACGTCGAGCTCGGTGACGGGACCGCCGTCGCGGAGGCGCCGGGCCACGAGGTCGAACGCCCGGTCCTTGATGTCGTGCAGCGCGGCCGACGCGGCCCGGTGCGAGGCCAGGGCGTCGGCGTCCCACACCGCCTCGAACCGCTGGATGAGGTCGCCCGAGGTGCGCACCTCCACGCCGAGGGCGCGGACCGCGTCGACGGTGCCGGCGTCGACCCGCGACACGTAGGGGATGGCGCAGCCCGGCGAGTACTCCATCGCCACCGTCGCACAGCCCGCCAGCAGCTCGCGCAGGCCGGCGTCGAGGGTGTCGTGTCCCGCGTACCGGGTCTTGCCGCCGGGCAGGTGATCGAGACGGTCGGCCTCGATGGCGTGGACCAGCCCCCGCGGCGGCCCCTCGACCCGGATCAGGTAGTACCAGCGCCGGGTGGTGAGCTTGGCCGACGCGTCGAACCCCGCCACGCGCCGGGCGATGGGGTTCGACCCGTGGAAGTCGTACAGCAGCCACCCGTCGAGCCCCTCGTCGCGCAGGGCGCGCCGAACGGCGTCGAGATCCAGGCCCATGGGGTGCAGTATAGCAGCGGCCCGAGCACGGCTGACGGGTGTCCGCGTCATCTAACGGTATGGACGCCGAAACCTCCCGGAAGGCCGGTACCCGGCTGTCCGGGCTGCGGAACGGCGCGGACTCCCGGGGGGCTGGGCGCCGGGCGGAGCCGCAGGCGACGGATTCGCGGGCCGGGCGCCCGGGCCGTGGAACGGCGCGGGCTGCCGCCGGGTGGGTGGCCGGGCGGAGCCGCAGGCGACGGATTGTCGGGCGCGGACGAGCACGATCCCGCCGAGCCGGCCGTCGATGCCCGAGCGCGAAGGCGCCAGGCGGGTGGTCGAATCCGCCTGGCGCCTCCGGCAGGTCGTCCTGCCGAGCCGTCTTCTACCGCTCGACCGGGGCGGCGGGGTCACGCGCGCCAAACTCCCTCGGCCAGGGAGCGCCGGCCCGCCCCATCGTCGCCTGGCGGCTCCGCTGGGCGCCCCGGCCAACCCTCCGGGAGTCCGCCGCCAAGCGCAGACGCCTTAGTCGTTCTCGGCGTCCTCGGCGTCCTCTTCCTCTTCGAGCGGCGTCGGCTCGTCCATCTCCTCGAAGAGGGTCGCCTCGATCACGCCGTTCTTGTGGCTGAACTCGTAGTTGTTGCGGGACATGCGCCGGTCGCGCGGAATCCGCAGCTCGACCTCGATGATCTGGCCCGGGAGGAACGGCTGCTGCATCCGGAACGAGCCGCCGCCCACGGTGTCGCCCGCGCGGTCGTACCAGAACTCGTCCACCGTGAACCCGGCGAGCGCATTGGTCGAGGTGTTCTGGACGCGGAAGGTCGTGACCATCTCGTTCCGCTGCCGACGCGAGACCGGCTGCAGATAGCCCACCTGCCCGGGGCCGCGGATGGTCGCGACCAGGTCCGACTCGCCCTTGTTCTCGAGCGCCTCGCGGAGATTGATCTCGACCGCCAGCGGTCTCTCCTCGGCCTCGACCTCCTCGCCGCCGCAGCCGAACGACATCCCGATCGCCACGAAACAACCGAACAACGCCGCGAGTCTCAGGCCTCTCATTGAACTGACCTCCGGGGTGAAAATCGCGCAGTCTGAAAAGGTGGACGAGATTATATGGCGGCCCGCCGGAATCCACAACAGAAACTCACATCTCGCCGTTCCAGTCCTCGGGCTCGGCGTGGTTGGCGCGGAAGATCTCGAGGTGCCACTTGCCTCCGCCCCACGGCTCGATGACCTCCGCCGCCACCACGTCGACGAGGATCTCGGCAAAGGCCCGCCCTTCGGGGTCGCCCTCCAGGTGATACGCGGGCTCGTCCCAGCCGAACGTCGGATACAGGACCAGCGTCAGGAACAGGTCGTAGCCGTCGTCGACCACGATCAACTGTCCGCAGGGGCGCTTCAACGTGGAGTGGTAGACGAGGTACTTCTCGGCGCTGTGCGCCCGGATGTACCGCTTGACGGCGAACTCGCGGGCGACGACGTCCTCGACCGCGACCTTCTTGTCCCAGCAGTCGCGGCAGTACTTGGCGTCGCCCCGCGGCTCCGACACGTCCTTCGCCCCGCAGAGGGCGCAACGGGGCTGGGCGGCCGAACGGGGAGCCATCCCGCAATTCTAGCAGCAGTCCGCGCCGTGCCGCGGCGCGGGTCGTCGGGGGCGGCCGGCCTCCGGGTGGAGCCCGGGCGACGCCCCCGGACCCCGGTCGCGGTC
>JAJEFC010000048.1 GCA_022820675.1 Vicinamibacteria bacterium
TCCCGCGGCCTCCCGGGGTGATGCCGTTCATCGCGCCCCTGGCGGACGGGATGCGGCGCGTGGCGCGGGCGCCGATGGTCCTGGCCGGCGCCGCGGTGCTGACGGCGGCCGTGGCCCTGCCGCCGGGGCTGCTCCTCGGGGACCGACCCGGGGCCCTGTCCGAGAACCGGGCGGCCGCGGGCGCCGCAGCCGACTGCATCCCGCTCCAGTGGTGGCGATTCCCGGCCTCCGAGTACTCGGTCGACGGCAGGCCCTGCGCGGCCGGGGCCGGGGCCGGGGGGACGGACGCCGTGCTCGCGAGTCTGCGCACCCTGCTCGTCGGCGAGGGCCCCGACCCCGCGCTCGCCGCCGTCGTCGTCGTCTTCATCGCGGCCTGGACCCTGTTCTCGGCCGGCGCCATCGACCGCCTCGCTCGGGACCGCCCCACCCGCGGCGCCGGGTTCTTCGCCGCCTGCGGCGCCTACGGGCCGCGGCTGCTGCGTCTGGCCCTCATCGCCGGCGTCGTGTACTGGGTGCTCTTCAGGGCCGTACAGCCCTGGATCGTCGGCGCTCCCCCCCCGCCCGGCGCCGGCGTGCCCGCGGGCGGGGCGCTCCGCCATCTCGGGTTCGGGCTGCTGCTGGCGGCGACCGGCCTCGTTTTCGACTACGCGCGGGTGCGGGCGGTGGTCGAGGACCGCCGCAGCATGCTCGGGGCCCTGCTCGCCGGCTGGCGCTTCGTGCGGCGGCATCCCGCCGGCTGCCTGGGGCTGTATGCCGCCAACGGCCTGGTGCTGGCCGCCGTCATCGTCGCCTACGCCGTTGCGGGGCCGCCGCCAACCGGCGGCCCGACGTGGGGGGCGTTCCTCGCCGGCCACTTCTACCTCGTGGCGCGCCTGGCGAGCCGCCTGTTGTTCTACGCCACCGAGATCGCCTGGTTCCAGAGCCGGCTGGCCCACGCCGGCTACGTCGCGGCCCCGGCACCGGCTTGGCCGGAGTCGGCCTCGGCGGAAGCCCTGGGCCGCCTCACGGGAAGCGCGGAGGGGCCGAGGGCGTCGCCCTCGGCGTGAATGCCATGCTCGAGGCCCTGGTAGTCGCTGCGGTCGGCTTCGTTCTGACCCTGGTTCTGCCCATCGTCGCCTTTCTGTACGCGTCGGCGGTGCGAGCCCGCGTCATCGAGATCGAGCGACGCCTCGCCCGTCTCGAACGATGGATGCTGGGCGAGGCGCCGACGACGCCGGAGGCCCGGCCGCCGGAGCGGACCGACATCGCGCCCGGCGAGGGCCGCCTGTCGACGTCGGCCCCGCCGCTTGCCCCGGCCCCGACCGCGCCGCCCTCCCCCGCGTCCGCCTCGCCGCCGGCGTCACCGACGGCGGAGGCCCCGGCCCTCGCGTCTCCGGACGTTCAGCCCGAGCCGCTGCTCCTCGAGACCCGCATCGGCACCCGCTGGATGCTCTACGCCAGCGTGGCCACCCTCGTCGTCGGCGTCGGCCTGTTCATCCGCTACGCGTTCGTCAACCAGTGGATCACGGAGCCGATGCGGGTCGGCACCGGGGTGCTCGCGGGCGGAATGCTGATCGTGTCGGGCCGGCGCTTCGCGGCGAGCGGCCACGCGCGGTTCGGCACCACCCTCACGGGCGGGGGAATCGCGGCCTGGTATCTCTCGGTCTACGCGGCCCTGAACCTGTACCGCCTCGTCGACGCCGCCACCGGCTTCGCGATGCTCGTGGCGGTGACCGCCTTCGCCGCGTTCCAGGCGGACCGGCTGCGCGCCCAGCCCCTCGCGATGATGGCGGTGGTCGGCGGGTTCGCCACCCCGTTCCTCGTCGGCGGGGGCGCCGACGCGCAGATGGTCCTGTTCACCTACGTCGCCCTGCTCGTCGCCGCCATCGTCTACCTGGCCCACCGGCGCGACTGGCCCGCCCTGACCCTGGCCAGCTTCCTGCTCACCGGGCTGACCGTCTCGGTCTGGTACCTCCGCTTCTACGAGCCCGGCGCCTGGCTGCGGACGGAGCTGTTCCTGACGTTGTACGCGGCGTTGTTCCTCTGGGTGCTGTACCGGTCGCGCGAGTCGACCCGCCCGTACGCCGGCGCCACGCGGTGGGCGCTGGCGACCACCCCGCTCTGGTATCACGCCGCGTCGCTGAGCATCCTCGGCGACCACTGGCTCGCGTTCCTCGTCTACCTGATCGCGTTGACGGGCGCCGGGGTCGCAGTCGCCGCTCGGGCGGGCGCGATGTGGGCCCGCGTCGGACTCTGGGCCCTCATCGCCGGACCCCTGCTCGGCTGGACGGGCGCCGACCAGGACGGCACGTGGCTGGTCCCCGCCGTCGTGACCTGGATCGCGGTCGCGAGCCTGCACGCGGCCGCCCAGATCGAGCTGCTGCGGCGGGACGGCGGGCGGCTGCACGCGGCCGACGTCGTGCTCGTGCCCGTCAACGGGTTCGGCCTCGCGTTCGGGCTGCAGGCGCTGCTCGAGCCGCACTTCCCCGCCGCGACCGGGTTGGCGACGGCCCTCCTGGCCGTGGCGTGGTGGGCGGTGGCGGCCGGCGTGCGGCGCATCGACCCCGGGGCCGCGATGCACGTGCTGGCGCTGGCCGCGGCCCTCGCGGTCGCCGCGATCGGCCTGCAGCTCGACGGCCACTGGGGGGTCCTGGCGTGCGCGGCCCAGGCGGGGGGCCTGGCCTGGGTGGGCATCCGCGAGCGGCGCGCATGGATCCGCGCCGCCGGCGCGGGACTGCTCGCGGCGGCGGCGCTGCTGGCGATGGCGGCGATGGCGGCGCCGGTGCCGGCCGCCCATGCCGTTCTCGTCAACCGGCGCGCCCTTCTCGGCCTCTTCGTCGTCGGCGTGCTGGCCTTCGTCGCGTGGCTGCACCGGCGGGAGGCGGACCGGGACGTCCCCCACCGCGAACCGGCCCTCGCCGCCGCCGTGGTGGGCGCCAACGCGCTGCTGCTGTTCACGCTGTCGATAGAGATCCGCGCGTTCTGGGAGCTCCGGCGGGGCATCGCCGCCAACGCGGAGCTCGCCATGCAGATGATGCTGTCGGCGACCTGGGCCGCCTACGCCGCCGCCCTGACCGCGGCCGGCATCCGGCGGCGCTACGCGCCCGTCCGCTATCTCGCCATCGTCGTCTTCGGGGCCACCGTCCTCAAGGTGTTCCTCGTCGACTTCTCGCAGCTCGACTCGATCTACCGCATCGCCAGCAGCGTGGTGCTGGGGCTGCTGCTCCTGGCCGCGTCGTACCTCTATCAGCGGCAGGGCGACCAGCCGGACGACCTCGCGGATACGCCGGCGGCGCCGGTCGCGCCGACGCCCGCATCGTCCCCCGGCCCCGCCCCGCCGTGGCCCGCCGCGCCGGAGGCGCCCCCCGCACCGGCCTCCGTCCAGCCCGCCCCCCCAACTCCTGTCGAGCCGGAAGCGCCCCCGGCTCCTGCCGAGCCCTCGGCTCCCGCCCAGAACACGGCCGACGACTGAACCGGTGGCAGCGTCAACGGTACGTTTGTTAAGATTTGTACGTTCTTGAGAAATGTGACATGGATGCCTTGAGCATGGCGACGGTCCGGAAGGACCTTGCGGAGTTGATCGGCAAGGTCCAGTACCGCAAGGAACGCATGATCATCACGCGGCATGACAAGCCGGTCGCGGCCCTGGTGCCGGTGGACGACGCGGCGCTCCTCGAAGAGCTGGAGGAGCGCCTCGACCTCGTCGAGGCGCTGGAGGCCATCGAAGACTACGACGTGAACGGGGGCGTCAGCCTCGAGGGCCTCAAGGCGGAGCTCGATCGTTGAACTAGTGTCTGCCAGAAAACCGTAACTGCTTAATTCTACAAGACTTGTCTCGGATTCATGTGGTGAAGATTGGCAGAATATCGTATGCTGGCCGTTGGTTTTCGCGTTGTCGGCAGTTTTCGAGGGAGATCTTCGCGAGA
>JAJEFC010000087.1 GCA_022820675.1 Vicinamibacteria bacterium
CGGAGCCATCCTCTACGTTCCCCGGGCGGCCGTGGTTGACAGTGACCGCCGGGCCATCCTCTCGTTCCCCGGGCGGCCGTGGTTGACAGCGACCGCCGGGCCATCCCCTCGTTCCCCGGGCGGCCGTGGTTGACAGTGACCGCCGGGCCATCCTCTCGTTCCCCGGGCGGCCGTGGTCGACAGTGACCGCCGGGCCATCCTCTCGTTCCCCGGGCGGCCGTCGACGGCCCGGGAGGCGGCGGCGAAGGCGGCTACGGTGGGCAGCAATCCCCCGGGCGGCCGTGGCGGTCCCCTGGGGGGGCCGAGGAGGACGTCGAAGGGAATCGGAATGGAGGCGTTCGGCGCGAAGAGCGGCCCCGAGCGTGGACGAGGGGTCTACCCGCGCTTGGCCAGCTCGTGCAGCAGGGTGTCCATGCGGCCGTTGACGGTGTCCATGCGCCCGTTGACGGCATCGATGCGGCCGCCCAGCTCGGCGTGCACGGAGTCGAGGCGAGCGCCGAGCTCCGCACGAACGGTGTCGATGCGGGCGCCGAGCTCCGATCGTACCGACTCGATGCGCTGGCCCAGCTCCGAGCTCACGGTTTCGATGCGCTGGCCCAGCTTCGCGTGCGCCGCGTCGTTGCGGGCCTCGTAGTGCGCCAGCATCCGCCACACGCCGAGCAGCACGCCGGCGCCGGTCAGCACCACCGAGACGATCTCCGGCGACATGTCTTCATAGTAGCACATCCGTGCAGTAAACAACATGGCGCCGCGGCCACGACTGAAGCCAAGGCGTCGGTCGGGATCCGCAGGAAGGCGTCACCGGCGCCGGTCGTTCACGTCGAAGTAGTCGTCGCAGAACAGGTCCACGATCTGCAGCACGACCTCCTCGACCCGGGGCAGGTTGGCGCCGCCGGTGGTGCCCAGGCTGGCCATGTCCCAGGTGTCGACGTAGGCCCGGAGCTGGTTGCCCTCGATGGTGGCGAGCTGCTGCACCGAGACGCGCGCGTAGTAGGCGTAGAGCCCGGTGGCCCCTTGGTGGGTGGTGACGTTCACGTAGAGGTCGGCCGCCTGGCGCGAGCTGCCGAGCCGGACGCCGCGCTCCTCGAGGCGCCGCTCGACCGCGTCGAGCAGGCCGCGCCGCGTGAGGCCGGCCGCCTCGGCGTCGTCGGCGAGGTCGGCGACGACCACGTTCACGTCGCGGATGCCGGCGAGGTTCTCGCGCTCGACGTCCTGCTGTGCCGCGGCGGGGACGGTCGACGCAAGCACCACGCCGAGGCCGACCGCCGCCACCCACCCCGTCGGTCCACGTTTCACGAGCCACATTCGCATCACGATCGACACTACCATACAGCTTTCGGAGTGGTGCAAAGGGATGCGCTTCATCAGCGTTCGCGAGCTGCGCGGTCAATCCGCGGCGATCTGGAGGACCCTGGCCGACGAGAAGGACCTCGTCGTCACCTCCCACGGGAAACCGATCGCGGTGCTGTCCGCGACATCGGAGGAGCACCTGGAAGAATCACTGCGCGCGGTCCGACGCGCCCGCGCCCAGGCCGCGGTGACGGCCATCCAGCAGGAGTCCCGGGCACGCGGGACGGATCGCCTGTCGCTGGACGAGATCAACGCGGAGGTCGACGCCGTGCGCAACTCACGTCGCCGTTGAAGATCGTCCTCGACTGCACCGAACCGGGAAGCTGGCGGGCGTCGTACGCGGCGGCCGCGACCTGTCGGCCCGCAAGGGGTTCTCCCGGTCCTGACGCCGCTCAGTCGAGGTGGCCGCGCTCGGCGTCGCCCATCTCGACGTTCCCCTCGGGAAAGTACTCGCGCCAGCGGCGGGTAACGGTCGCGGCGATGTCGGGCCGGCACGTCAGCTCGTCGGGGAACGACGGCGCCAGCCGCGCGTCGATGACGATGGGGGCGGTGCGCACGAGGTGGTTGCGGGCCACCCGGGTCGACGCGGCGTGGACGTCGGCGGCGGGCTCGAAGCGGGTGAACGTCGTCCACAGGAAGTTCATGGCGCTGCGGGCGGCGCGTTCCGCGTCGTCGGTGAGGACCACCAGCGGCCACCCCCGGAACGCGGGATGGGACGCCGCCCGGGCCGGCAGACCGGGCTCGTCGGCCGCGGACCTCCCGCCGGCCACGAGGCAACCGCGGCAGAACACCCGCACCTCGTCGATGCCCGCGGGCAGCTCGGCCGCCGAGAACTCGCCGGGAAGCTCGCGGACGGGGTCGCCGAGCCCCAGCCACACGCCCTTCGAGCCGTGGTTCACGGCCGGCCCGGTGTAGTCGAGGGTGTCCATCGACAGGTTGGAGAACACGTACAGGTCCGTCTCGGGATTGGTCCGGGCCAGCACGTGCTCGAGGGTCGCCCGGAAGTCCCTCAGGTCGACGGGGCGGTCGGTCACGAGCAGGAACTTGGTGAGCGAGAGCTGACCCTCGCCGAGAATGCGGAACGCGCTCGCCATCGCTTCGCGCGCGTAGCGCTGCTTGACGACGGCCGCCGACAGCGAGTGGTAGCCGGTCTCGCCGTACGACCAGAGCTGCTCGACGGCGGGCATGACGACGGGGAACAGCGGCGACAGCAGATCCTGCAGGAGGTCGCCGATGTAGAAGTCCTCCTGGCGGGGCTTGCCGACGACGGTGGCGGGGAAGATGGCGTCGTGGCGGCGCGCGACCCGGTCCACGCGGAACACCGGGTAGCTGTGGCGCAGCGAGTAGTACCCGTAGTGGTCGCCGAACGGCCCCTCGGGCCGGCGAATCCCCGGCGGCACCGACCCCATCAGGGCGAGCTCGGCGCGGGCCGGCACCGGGTGCGAGCCCAGGCCGTCGACCAGCGGCAGCCGCTCGCCCGCGATCAGCGACGCCAGCATCAGCTCGGGCACGTTCTCGGGCAGCGGGGCCACCGCGGCGAGAATCAGGGCCGGCGGCCCCCCGAGGAAGACGGTGACGGGCAGGGCCTCGCCGCGGCCCTCGGCCACCGCGTGGTGGAAGCCGCCGCCCTTGCCGATCTGCCAGTGCATGCCGGTGGTGCGGGCGTCGTGGATCTGTAGCCGGTACATCCCGAGGTTGTGGCCGCGCCCGTCGGGATGCTCGGTGAACACCGTCGGCAGGGTGATGAACGGGCCGCCGTCGTCGGGCCAGGTCGTCAGGGCGGGCAGGCGGTCGAGGCGCACATCGCCCGTCACCACCTCCGTCACCGGCCCGCGCCGCTCCCGACGCAGCCCGATGCGGAGCAGCTCGCCCCCGACGTCGCGGGCGCCCCACAGCCGGGACGGCGTGGGGGGCATCAGGGTCTCCGGCAGCTCGGCGAGCCGCCGGATCAGGCGCCCGGGCCGCTCGCCGAACGCCAGCTCGGCCCGCCGGGCGGTGCCGAAGAGGTTCGTCACCACCGGGAAGTCGGCGTCGGCGACATTGGCGAACAGCAGGGCGGGGCCGCCCGCCGCGACCACCCGGCGGTGGATCTCGGCCGCCTCGAGGGAGCGCTCGACGGGGACGTCGATCCGCGCCAAGTCCCGGTCGCGTCGAAGACGATCGAGGAACGCGCGCAGATCGGGAAAGGACATCGTGAACGGCAGAGCGGCCGCGACGGCGACCACTCGACGGTCGGCGCGACGGGGCAGTGGCGGACTCGGGTCGGATGGCTGTGACAGGGCGGATGGAGCCGCCGGACGACGGTCAGGACGCTGACGACAACCGCCCCGCCGCACGCCGAGCCCGCGCAACCGCGAAGAACAGCCCGCGCCCGGAGGCAACCGGGGACGTCACGTCAATCATCGCCCCGGCCAGACTAGCCAGACTAGCCCGCCAATCGTCGCCTTCGGCTCCGCTTGGCGCCCAACCAACCCTGC
>JAJEFC010000412.1 GCA_022820675.1 Vicinamibacteria bacterium
GCTCGCTCGCACATCGCGCGCACCGCCGCCAAGCCGGCGCCACCGGGTCCCGCGAGGCGCTCCGCCCCCGGCAACCAGGCGGGGTACGTGCCGGTGAGCTCTTTCGACAACGCGTCGATGACCTGCTCCGCGAGGTCGCGCCGGCCCAGACTCGCGACGTGCACGGCGACCGGCAAGAACGCTGCCTCCACGCCGTGAGTCGATTCGACGACCTCTCGCACCGCGACCGGAGACACCTCGGGCCAGCGCACGACGGGCTCGCGCAGCAGCGGCGCTTCGATCTCCGCATTGTCCCGGAGGCGGTCGCGCCGAAGGACCATGGGCACGAGGCGGGATCGTACTCGAACCCTCGATCCGATTGGCGGCCTGACACCGTTGAAGTCAGAACCGGGAGAGGCGCGACCGATGTCGGGCTAGAAGCGGAAGAGGCGGTTCACCTTGACGACGAACCCGCGGTTGCGCAGCTCCGAGAACCGGTCGGGGCGCAGGGGGTCGGTCAGGCGGTCCTCGGTGTAGACCACGAAGAGCTCGCTGCCGGGCTGGTACTCCCAGCGGAGCCGGAGGTTGTTGCTGACGGTGTTGCTGCTCGAGTTGTACTGGATGAGCCCGCTGAAGAACATGCGGGGCGTGAAGGACAGGTTCACGCGAGACACGAGGAGGTCCGTGCGGAACGCCCCCTGCGGCGAGTCGATCCAGTTGACGGACACGCTCGGCTCGAGCGAGAGCCGCTCGGTCACCTCCATGCGCCCCTGCCGGAACTCGACCGAGCGGATGGTGCCGTTGAAGTAGTCGCCGGCGCGCACCGTGAAGGTCCCGTTCAAACGGCGCTGCGCGCCCGGCGAGTAGGTGCCCTCGACGTCGAAGAACTGGTAGCCGCCCACCGGGAAGGCGACCTCGTCGGGCCCCGGCGTGAACTCGGTGTGCAGGAACTCGTAGTTGTCGGCGACCGAGACGCCGAAGCGGTCGCTGTTCTCGAGCTCGGTGGAGAACGCGAGCTGCGACTGCCGCGTCTCGACGATGCCGAGGTCGGCGGTCTCGATGTAATCGTAGCTCGCTTCGAGCCGGAACTGCCGGATGTTGGCCAGCGACCGGGGCCGCGGGCTGTACCGCGCCGTCCCGTAGGTGCGGCGGAAGTTGTCGCGGCGCAGGAAGCCGACCTCGGGGATGAAGTTGTCCTCCACCACCAGGTGCTCGCCCTGGAAGCCGTAGAGGTCGCCGGCGTAGTTGAAGCGGCCCTGGTAGCTCAGGTCCTTGCCATCGTTCCCCGGGGTCTGCGTGCGGGCCGCGTAGGCGAGCAGGCTCACGTTCTCGTAGAAGGAGAAGGTCGCGTCGGCCCCGTAGGCCTGGCTCGAGCCGTCGCCGAGGAGCGAGACCGAACGATTGGTGAAGAGGCCGCCGATGCTGCTGCGGCGCAGGATGTCGCGCTTCAGCCGCACGACGGTGAAGTTGGTCATGTCGGCCGCGGCCGCCGCATCTTCGTCGGCCTGGATGTTCAGCAGTCCGACGTCGAACGCGCCGATCTTGCCGGTGACCCGGCCGCCGCCGACAATCGGCACCACCGACCGGTTCTGCAGGCCGATCCGCCGGCTGTAGAAGAGGGTCGGCGCGTTGCCGCCGCCGAAGAAGCCGCCGCCCCCGCCCCGTCGCAGGGCCCCGCCGAAGCCGCCGCCGACGCCGCCGCGGGCGAAGTCGAAGATGCCGCGGCCCTCCAGGAAGAACTCGCGCTTCTCGGGGAAGAACAGGCTGAACCGGGTCAGGTTCACCTGCTGCTCGTCCACCTCGACCTGGGCGAAGTCGGTGTTCCAGGTGAGGTCGGCGGTCAGGTTCTGGGTGATGCCGTACTTCACGTCCAGGCCGCCGTCACCGTTGCCGGCGTTGACGGTGGGCTCCGGCGCGGCGAGGTTGGTGCTGATGCCGCCGATGCCGTACGGCTTGATCTCCAGGTTGGCGCTGCCGCTCGGGGCGTCGAGCCCGACCAGGGTTCCCGCGTCCGACACGCGGAAGATGCCGCCCGGCCCCGACCCCGCCGAGATCGGCAGGGCCGTGATGTACGCCCATTCGTTCTTGCGGCGCACGTTGCGCCGGAGCTGCACGCCCCAGATCTGCGACGGCCCCGGCCGGTACCGGAGCGACTTGAACGGTATCTCCATCTCGACCGTCCAGCCGCCGTCGAAGCGGCCGGTGCGGACGTCCCAGATGGGGTTCCAGTCGCTGTTGGGATTGCCCTCGTTGGTGATCTGGAAGTCGGCGATGGCCCCGAGGGGGTTGGTGTAGAACGCCACCCCGTTCCGCCGGTCGTAGAAGGTGTCGAGGATGACCGCGAAGGTGTCGTTCTGCCGGAGCTGCCGCGTGTCGCGGCGCATCTCGTTGGCCACCCACTGGCTGGGCGGGGCCGAGTCCCACACGCGGGCCGCGACGTAGATGTTGTCGGCGTCGAACAGGATCCAGGCCTCGGTCTCCTCGGTGGCGGGCGCACCCTCGTCGGGCGACTGCTGGATGAAGCCGGTGATGGCCGGCACCGTGAAGTAGACGTTCTCGTCGAGCTGCCCGTCGAGCCGGATGCCCTCGGGTAGCTCGACGGCGCGGATGGTGGCGTTCCCCTGGTCGTCGCGGCGGATGACGTCGGGTGCGAGCGGCGGCGGGGGCCCGTCGATGATGCCCGGCGCAAAGCGCGGGGCCTCGAACCCGGCGCC
>JAJEFC010000114.1 GCA_022820675.1 Vicinamibacteria bacterium
GGCCTGTCGCTGGCCACCGCCGAGCTCGACGCCGGGGGCAACCGTCACGACCGGGGGTGGATTCACGCGTGGACCGGCGACAACGCCGACTTCGCGGCGCGGGACACGCGGTCGGTCTCGCCGTCGCTCGACCAGATCGTCGCCGCGCACGTCGCGAGGCCCGACCGGCTGCCCTCGCTCGAGCTGTCGCTCGACGCCGCCCTCGAGGCGGGCCGCCCCATCAGCTACAGCCTCGGGGGCATGCGCCTGCCGGCCGAGCGCTCGCCGCTGGGGGCCTGGAACCGGGTCTTCGGGCCGGCGTCGTCGGGCGACGCGGTGGGCCGGCGCCGCCGCACGACCCTCGACTTCGCGTACCGCGAGTACCGCGAGCTGGCTCCCCGCTTCACGGCCGGCGAGCGGGCCCGGCTCGAGACCCACTTCGGGCTCGTCGAGCGGCTGGGCCACCGGCTGGAGAGCCTCGCCACCCTCGCGTGCGAGGCCCCGGCGCAGCCCGCGGCCGAGTTCGAGCGTTACGACCTGGGGTTCGACGCGTTCACCGACGTCGTCGCGGCCGCCTTCGGTTGCGACATCACCCGCGTGGTCACGCTGTCGCTCGGCGAGATGCCGACGGCCGAGTTCGGGGCCGACCACATCAGCGACAAGGTGCACAAGGGCATCGCCCACTACATCCACGAGGACCCCGCCAAGTATGCCGCGATGACCGACTACGTCCGGCACCACGCGGCCCAGGTCGCGCGGCTCGTGAGCACGCTCGAGGCGGTCCCCGACGCGGGCGGCGGGTCCATCATGGACAACACCCTCGTGGTCTGGGGCTCCGAGCTCGGCGACGGGTGGCACGGCTACTGCCACTACTGCCCGGTGCTCATCGGCGGCGCGTGGGCGTTCCGCACGGGGCGCTACCTGTACTGGCCGCACGAGACGCCGGCGGAGATGCGGGTGCCGTCGCAAGTGCTGACCGGCGGCGCGACCCGCTTCTCGGGCATCCCCCACCAGCGGATGCTGGTGAGCGTGGCCCGCGCGATGGGGCTCGACCTCGACCACGTCGGGTTGAAGCACGCCCGCGGGCAGCGCGGCGACTTCATCGACGTCGGCGGCCCTCTGCCCGGCCTTGCGGCGTAGTGGGAGCGAGCAGTCGGGCACAGGATGCATCGCCGCTCGACGGCAGTGGAGACTCTCGCCGCGGGCTGCCGGAAAACCGGCAACGCGGGACGCGCCGGTGCCGATTCCCTTGGGGGGTGGTCGAGCGGCGATTTGGAAACCATAGGCCGAGGTTTCCGAGGCGCGCGGCCAGCGGCTGGATTCGTGCGCCATCCCGGGACCCGGGAGAGCGTCGTGTCACACGGCCCGACACGGTACGGGCGAGAGTTGAAGGAGTTTGTCATGCATCATCGAGGTTTCGCGTTGTCGGCGGCCCTTGCCGTCGTGCTGCTCGGTCCGACGCTCGCGGCGGCGCAATCGACCCCCGCGGAGCTTCGAACGGAGTGGGGGGCGCCGGACCTGCGGGGCGTCTGGAACAACTCGACCCTGACGCCGTTCCAGCGGCCCGCCGATCTCGGCGACCGCGAGTTCCTCACCGAGGAGGAGGCGGCCGGCATCGAGCAGCGAAACGCCGACCGGAACCGCGAGCTGGCGGACCGCTCGGCCCTGCGGACGGTGGCCGACCCCGACGGCAGCGTCGACCGGGGCGTCGACGGCGCCCCCGGGTCGTACAACAACTTCTGGATGGAGCGCGGGAGCACGGTGCTCCCCACACGCCGGACCTCGGTCATCGTCGACCCGCCGAACGGCCGGCTGCCGGCCCTCGTGCCCGAGGTGGCGGCGTGGCTCGACTCGGACGAGGCGCGGCGGCTCGCGGCGGTGCGGGGCGGGCGGCTCCCGACCGACCACTACGATCAGCTCGACCTCGGCGACCGATGCATCTGGTACCGCGGCGTCCCGTCGTTCCCCACTGCGTACAACAACAACTACCAGATCTTCCAGACGCCCGACATGGTGGCGATCGTGCAGGAGCACATCCACGACACCCGTTTCATCCCCCTCGACGGGCGCCCCAACATCCCCGAGTCGGTACGCCAGTACGCGGGCGACTCGCGCGGCCGCTGGGAGGGCGACACGCTCGTGGTCGAGACCACGCACTTCAACGAGCACGCCTTCATCCGCAACTTCAACGCCAACCTCAGCCAGGCCCTGCACGTCGTCGAGCGCTTCACGCGCCTCGACGACGACACCCTCGGCTACGAGTTCACGGTCAGCGACCCGAACACGTGGACACGCCCGTGGGGCGGCTCGCTGCCGATGTCGCGCAGCGACGGCCCGATGTTCGAGTACGCCTGCCACGAGGGCAACTACGGCCTGACGAACATGCTCGCGGGGTCACGCATGCAGGAGCGGGAGGCCGGGGACCGGTAGCACCAGAGCCTCGGTGGGTCTCCCTCGAAGGACCGAGCGTTTCCGATGACGGCCGAGGAGATACTGTCTCTACCCGAGGCCACCGTGGCGGCCCGCTTCGACGAGACTTCGCTCGACAAGAACGCTGCGGAAGAGGTGGTCGATCTGTTCACCGGCCAGGGCACGTTCGCGAGCCGCGAGAGCGTGGAATCCGATTTCGGGCGGGTGCAGGCCCTCCCCGTCGTGGTGGTGCGCAACGGGAGCGGGGATCTTCTGCGACTGAAACGAAGGGAGCAGCGCGAGGACAGCCCGCTCCACGGCAAGATCGTGATCTGGGCCGGGGGACACGTCAGACGGGAAGATGGAGCCAACGGTCCATCCATCGTGCAGGGCGCGGTGCGCGAGCTGCAGGAGGAACTCCGCATCAGCGTCGAGCCCGCGGATCTGAAGTTGCTCGGCGCCGTCTGGATCCGTGGCCGAGACAGCGACAGGACGCGGCGCCACGTGGCCATCGTCCATGAGTGGCAAGCGAGAACCGACGATGTCGCCATCGCTCTGAGCGCGACGGAGTTCTTCGAGCGCCGGGGGACATCACTCAGCGGAAGCTTCGTGACGCCGCATCAGCTTGCAGTCGATGTCGACAGCGGCTTGATCTGCGAGCCCTGGAGCGTCGAGATCGTCCGCCGACTGCTGCCTGAACGCGAGCTGGTCGAACCAAGGCTGGTCTAGCTAGCTTGATCGCTGGCCGTCAACCTCCGTTCGCGGTCAGGTGCCTCCGGCCCGACAGGACCATGGCGCCGAGGCCCAGCCACGTCGCGGCGAGCCAGAAGAGCCCGCCGAGCCACGGGATCTCGAACAGCAGATACAGCGCGAGGATGCCGACGGCCATCGCCGCGTACGGCGACGCGCCGGGGCGGCCGGCCCGGGCGAGCAACTGGTCGCCCGCCCACGCCGCGATGGGGAGCTTGGCCACGTAGAGGGCCACGGTGAACAGGAGCACGGCGATGATGCCGATGGGCAGCCCGACCAGCGTCATCATCACCACCGCCGCCCCGACCGGCACGATGAGGAACGCGCCGAACCCGAGCAGCGCCCCGAGGGTGGTCTCGCCCGCGATGGCCGAGGCCAACTGCTGCACCAGGGGCCGGAACAGCGCGACGGCCAGCAGGCCCGCGAGCAGCGCCGCCCCCACCTGCCACGTCCAGAAGAGGAAGCCCCACGCCGGGCTGCCGTCGTCTTCGTCGTCCTCGTCGATCGGTTCCTCGTAGCGCACCGCCCCCGCCACCCGCGCCGCCGCCTCGGGGCTCAGGGGTATCCGCGTCCGGTAGTCCAGGTCGCCCTCGATGCGCGCGTCGGGGGCGAGGTCGAGGCGGTCGGCGATGACGTTGGCATCGCCCCGCACCGTACCGCGCAGCACGAGCTCGCCCGCCGCCGCGCGCAGGTCCTCCTCTACCGTCCCGTCGATCTCGAGGCTGCTCGCGGCGGCCGCGACGCCTCCCCGAATGACCGTGCCCTCGAGGATCTGCACCCGGTTCGCCCCCGCGATCAGGTCGCCGTCGATCGTGGCGTCCACGACCACCTGCTCGCCGACGACCCGGGTGGAGTCGCCGATGGCGCCCCGAAGGTCGACGGTCCTGGCCGCCGCGAACACGTCTCCCTCGACCTGACCGTCGACGATCACCCGCTGCGCCCCCGCCACCAGGTCTCCGGCCAGTCGCCCGAGGACGCGGACCGCCTCGCCCGCCGCGTAGAGATCGCCCTCGCGGACCTCGCCGCTCGGGACGGTCACCACCGCGCCCGCCTCGCTTTCCTGCGCCGCGGCCGGCGTGGACGCTGCCGCCAGCGCCGCCGTCAGCATCAACCCCATCGCCCGGTGAACCATCTGTCGCCCCTCCTCGCCCGCCCATCGCCGCCTTCGGCTCCGCTTGGCGCCCAACCGACCCTGGCGTCGATGTTGTCGTCCGCCGGCTTCGCGACGCAACTGGATTGCGATCGACGGTCGTCCGCGCGCGCCAGCGGTCCGAGAGCGCCGTTGGCCGGTTCGGCGGGCCATGGCCAGGGGCCGGCCCGCGGGGCTCGACCTGCGGGTGCATTCGGGAACGGCCGCGTGGTTCCCGCGCCACCCATGCCCTTGCGCACGTTCGTGGCGCCTGCCCGTGCGCCCTTCCACCCCGCAGGCCTTCTGCATCGGCACGTGCGTCTTCAGCCAAGCGTCTCTACGGCCGGCTGTCCTCGCAGTTGGCCTGGCCGTTGCGGCTCGGCCATGGAACGCCGGACTCACCAACGGAATACCTCGCGCAGCCGGCGGGCCTGCCGCCGGGACAGCGCCACCGTGCCCGCGCCGGGGCACACGATGGTGCAGGCGCCCGCGTCGGCGGGCCGGATCTCCGCGATGCGCCCGAGGTTGACCAGGCAACCCCGGTGGGCGCGGAAGAACTGGCCCTCCAACTGCCGCTCGAGATCGGAGAGGGTGCGGTCGACGAGAAACCGCCCGCCCGCGGTCCGGGCGAAGACGAGCGTGTCCTCGGCCTCGAACCAGACGATCTCGTTGGGGTCGAGCAGGAGAATGCGGGAACCGCGCCGGGCGCTGATGCGGTCGGGCCCCGGCGGCGCGGCGGCCCCCCGGCCGACGGACCGTCGCAGGTCGTCCAGCTCGTCGAGGATGCGCCGGGCGGGGCCGGCGGCGTCGATGCGGTCGCGGGCGCGGTCGAGGGCCTCGGCGAACCGCTCCCGACCGACCGGCTTCAGGAGGTAGTCGAGCGACCGCACCTCGAACGCGGGCACGGCGTAGCGATCGTAGGCGGTGACGAAGACCACGTGGGGCACGTGCCTCACCCGCTCGAGGACGTCGAAGCCGGTGCCCTCGGGCATCCGCACGTCGAGGAAGCACAGGTCGGGCGTGGTCTCGTCGATCAGCCGGACCGCCGTCTCGGCGTCGGCGGCCTCGCCCACGATCCGGAAGTCGGGATGCGCGGCGAGCAGCCGCTTCACCCGGTCGCGGGCCGGCTTCTCGTCGTCGATGACGACGCAGCGGCAGGTCACGACGCCCCCTCCAAGGGTTCCGGGCGGGCCGGCGCGGCGGGC
>JAJEFC010000381.1 GCA_022820675.1 Vicinamibacteria bacterium
GGCGCCGGCCGCGGCGCAGGGCAACCGGCGCGCGGCCCGGCCCGAGGTGCGGCTGCCGGGCGGGCCGGTCCGGCAGGTCATCCTCCGGTCGTGCACCACCTGCCACGGCATCGACGACTACGCCTACAACGCGCTCGATCGCGCGGGGTGGCGCGAGCTCGTCGGCGCGATGGTCGACAAGGGCGCGATCATCCCGGACGACGACCTGACGGTGCTGCTCGACTGGCTCGTGGCCGAGTTCGGCCCCGATTCCACCCCGTTTCCCCGCGAGTTCGTCGTCGTGCCGGTCGACGACGCCGTCTTCGCCGATGCCGAGACCGCGAGCGGCTACCTCACCGCGACCTGCACGATCTGCCACTCGCTCGACCGCATCGAGACCGCCCGGTTCGACGAGAGCCGCTGGCGGGCCACGGTGACGGACATGCGGGCGAAGGGCGCGCCGGTGGCGGACGAGAACGTGGACGCCCTCATCGGCTACCTCGCCCGGACGCGCGGGGCGGAGTAGTCTGCAAGTTGTGAACGGCAGCGGTAGCGCAGGCAGGGCTCGCCGACCTCTCCGACACTCGCGGCGTAGAATTGAGGCAGGAGGAGCGCACCGTGGATGCTCCCGCTATCTGGCAACCGATCGCCGCCACCGGCACCGTGGCCGGCGTGTGGTTCGCTTCCCGACACGACCCCCGACAAGCCCGGACCGAGCTTCAGAAGTCCGTGGAGAACGCGATCAACCCGAAGCTGGAGATCCTGGCGAGCTCGGTCGCCGCAGTCGAGGCCCGGCTCGGAAGGGTCGAGGGTCGGCTCGGCCGGGTCGAGGTCGACGGCGGCGCCCTCAAGGCTGACGTGGCGTTCATCCGCGGCCGGCAGGAGGAGCGGGACAAGACGGCCGCCCCATCTGCCTCGTAGCCCTCTCCAATCCAGCGGTCGCCGTCGCGGCCGAACAGTCGAACGAAGGCACTACCGGGAGTTGAGATGACTAGAGTACTGGTGATCGGTTCGGCGATGATCCTGGCCGTCGGACCGTTCGCGGCGGCACAGTCCGTTCTCGAGCCGGGCACCGTTCCCGTAGTGCAGTCCGGGGCGGAGGACACCGCGCCGGCCCGGCACCAGGTGCTGTTCAACCTCTATCAGACCCCGGTGATGACGGTGTTCATCGCCGACGCGGACGGCGCCGACCCCCGGGCGCTGGTCCCGGACCTGGGGCTGGAGTACTCGCCCGCCTTCTCCCCGGACGGTGAGTGGGTGGTGTTCACGGCCGAGCCCGACGGGCAGGCCGACCTCTATCGCATCCGCCCCGACGGGACCGGGCTCGAGCGGCTCACCGATGACCCCGCGTTCGACGATCAGGGGGACCTGTCGCCCGACGGCCGGACCCTGGCGTTCGTCTCCACCCGGGCGCGCGGCACGGCCGACATCTGGCTGCTCGACCTCGCCTCGAAGGCCGCCTCGAACCTGACCGACCACCCGTCGGGCAACTTCCGGCCCCGCTGGTCGCCCGACGGGGCGTGGATCGCTTTCACGTCGGACCGCGACGCCGAGCCCGGGGACCAGCCCGGCATGTGGGAGCACCTGCAGTCGACGGGCGTGTACGTCGTCCGGCCGGACGGCACGGGCCTGCGCCGCGTCACCGCCCCGGGCGGGGTGGCGGGCAGCCCGTCGTGGTCGGCCGACGGCCGGCGCCTGCTGTTCTACGAGACCGACCCCGTGGGCGCCTACCTGGCGAAGAGCGGCGGGTCACGCACCGAGCTCGCCTCGGTGGAAGTCGCCACCGGCGAGCGCGTCCAGCACACCGCGTCGCGGGAGACGAAGCTGTCGCCGGCGTGGCTGTCGGGAGGGCGCATCGGCTACGTGAGCCGCGCCGGGGGAGACCAGGGCGGCCTGAGAATCCGGCATCCCGACCGCCGGGTCGAGACGGTCATCGCGGGGGCGGTGCGCAGCCCGAGCTGGTCGCCCGACGGCCGGCAGGTGGTCTACGAGCGCATCGAGCGGCTCGGCCACACCCAGCACATGGTGCCCGCCTTCAGCCCCGACCCCGAGTTCGAGCTCTTCCTGCACGAGCCGTTCGTGTCGTTCTCGCCGGACGGCGAGAGCATGATCTTCAGCCAGTACCGCGATCGGTTCTCGGACGCCACCGGGCTCACGGCGTCGAACCCGAGCGACTCGAGCCTCGAGATCATGTCCGTGGACGGGTCCGGCCAGCGGACGCTCTTCCACCGCGAGGGGACCAGCGCGTTCTCCGCCGACTGGTCCGCCGCCCGCGACGAGATCGTCCTCTCCGTCGGCCGCTACTTCCGGCGCCCCGGCCTCCCGGCCGCCCAGGTCGCGGTCATCGATCCCGACGGCTCCGACCTGCGGATGGTCGTGGACGACGAGGTGAACAACGGGTTCCCGAGCTGGTCGCCCGACGGCGGCCGCATCGTCTACAAGGGGGGGCGCCGGCTCTTCGTGATGCCCGCGGACGGCGGCGACCCGGTGGCCATCACCGGCCCCGACCACTACAGCAACTTCCCGCACTGGTCCCCGGACGGCTCGCGCATCCTGTTCACCTCCAACCGCGACGGCGACTTCGAGCTGTACACGGTCCGGCCCGACGGCACCGATCTGCGCCGGCTGACCCACGCACCCGGGAACGACGCGCACTCGACGTGGTGCGCGGGCGGCGAGTGGATCGTCTTCAGCAGCTCGCGCACCGGCTTCAAGGACGAGATGGCCCTCTACGACTCGGTGCCGCAGCCCTACGGCGAGATCTTCGCGATGCGCGCCGACGGCAGCGACGTGCGCCAGCTCACCGACAACAAGTGGGAGGACTCGGGCGCCGTCTGCGTGCCGGAGCGGGTCGGCCGGCTCCGGCAGGAATCTGCGCCGTAGAACCGCGCGGACTCCTGGAGGGTCGGTCGGGCGCCAAGCGGAGCCGCAGGCGACGATTGCGGGCTCGGAGTCTGCGCCGTGGAACTTCCTGGCCCGTTCGGCTTCTACATGTCGTGGTTGGCATTGGTCAACCACTTCATGTTGAGGCGAAAATCTCCCGCGGCGCAGACTCCTGGTCCCATTCGGCGACCCTCCTCGTGTGGTAATATCGCGTGCGATATGAGAACGATATCGGTTGGGGTAGTGGAGTCCGACTACGAGAGCTTCCGGAAGGCCTCCAAGGCGCAGGGGCGCCCCATCGCTCAGTTGATTCGCGAGGCGATGGCGTTCTACCGGGAGGAGCGTCTTGAACGGAGGACCCCGTTGCGAGACGTTCCGGTACTCGTCGGCCACCGTCTCGTGACCGGCCTGCCCGCTCGCGGCGAGCTCTACGACGAGGTGTTCTCGCGCGTCATCGAGCGCGAGCCGTAGTCCATGCGATTCGGCCTCGACACCAACGTGCTCATCTACGCGCACTTGCCCGTGTCCGCCGAGAGCGGGCGCGTGCGCACCTACCTGCGGCGCGCGCTCGCCGACAGTCGGCGGCGCTTCTCGCTCACGCCGCCCGTGCTCCACGAATTCGTGCACGTCGCCACGGACCCGCGGCGGTTCGAGCCGCCCGTGACGATGCCGGAAGCGCTGGAGATCGCTGGCGGCTATCTCGACCGGAGCAACGTCGAGTGTCTGGCGGTCGACGAAGGCAGCATGCGATTGGCGTTCGACCTGCTGGACGTCCACGGACTCGGTCGCCGGCGGATTGCCGACACGTTGCTGGCGGCGACCCTCCTGTCACACGGCGTGAAGACGATCGTGACCTGCAATCCCGCCGACTTCACCCTCTTCGGTGATCTCGCCGTGGTCGATCCGCGAGCCGTCGCCTGACCTGGAACGGTCGTGGTCAGCCCGACTCCGCGAGAAGCTCGCGCGTGATGCGCATGGCCGTGTGCGCGGCCGGGGCGCCGCAGTAGATGGACTGCTGGAGGATGATCTCCTGCAGGTCGCCGGCCGTGAACCCGCCTTCCGCGAGCGCGGCCCGTACATGGAGCCGGAACTGGTCCCACTGCTTGAGGGCCAGCAGGGTGCCGATGACGAGCACCCGCCGGGTCCGTTCGTCGAGACCCGGACGGGTCCAGATCTCGCCCCACGCGTAGCGCGTGATCAGATCCTGGAAGTCGCTGCTCGCGTCGGTGGTGTTCGCAACCACCCGGTCGACGTAGGCGTCGCCGAGTATCTCTCGCCGAATCCGCATGCCCGCCGCATGCCGCTGCTTCTCGTCCATCCGTTGTTCCGTCCCCGTTGCGTGAGTGCAACCGTCGACCATTGCCGTGACACTCCATCAGAGCCCGACGCCTCATCGTGCGGCTCGCGTCAGGAAGGCGAGCACTCCGGCCGCGAACGCGTCGGGTCGCTCGACGTTGGCGAGGTGGGCGGCGTCGAGGGCGAGCAGCTCGGCACCGGCGACCTGTTCGCGGATGGCGCGGCCGGCGGCGGGCGGGGTGGCGTCATCGTCGGCGCCGACGATGACGAGGGTGGGGCGCTCGATGCGGTGCAGATCCGCGCGCAGGTCGGCGTCGCGAAGGGCGGCGCAGCAGCCGGCGTATCCGGTCGGAGAACATCCGCCCAGCATGTGGCGGAACCGCTCTACCGCCGCCGGATTGCTCCGCCGGAATCGCGGGGTGAACCAGCGGGCCATTGCCGGCTCCACGAGGGCCTGCATGCCCAGCATCTCCGCGTCGCGGATGCGCTGGTTCCAGAGGGCGGTGGTGCCGATCCTGGCGCCGGTGTTGGCGGCGACGACACCGCTCACGCGCTCGGGCGCGTGCACGGCGAGCCAGAGGGCGGTCTGCCCGCCGAGGGAGACGCCGCAGACGTGGGCGCGCGAGACGCCGGCCGCGTCGAGAACCGCGACGGCATCGCGTCCGAGCCGTTCGAGAGCGTAGGCGCCGGCCGGCGCGTCGGACGCGCCGTGCCCGCGGGTGTCGAATCGAACGACGCGGAACGCGGCGGCGAAGCGGTCGATCTGGGGCTCCCACAGGTCGACGGTAGTTCCCAGCGCATCGAGGAGCAGGAGCGTGGGCGCGTCCACCGGTCCCTCGATGCGCCACGACAGGCGGCATCCGTCGGCATCGGTCTCAGGCATCGTCGTCGACCTCGGCGAGGGTGCGCTCGATGAACTCCCGCGAGGCCCCCAGGTAGTTGTCGGGGGACAGCGTCTTCTCGAGCTCGGCCCGGTCAAGCTGGCGGCTGACCGCCGGATCCTCCGCGAGCACGTCGAGCAGGGGCCGTTCCTCCTCGGTCGCGCGGCGGCAGGCGGCGGCGACGCAGGCGTGCGCTTCGTGCTTGCCGACGGACTCGGCCAGCGCCATCGCCACCGCCTCGGCGAGCAGGGCGCCGCCGGATGCGACCAGGTTGGCGCGCATGCGGTCCGGGTCGACCGAGAGGCTCTCCAGCGCGTCCGCGGCGGCCCTGGCGCCGCCGGCGGCGACCAGCACCAGCTCGGGCAGCACGTCCCACTCGACCTGCCAGCCGCCCAGGCCCCGTTCGTGCTCCTGGACCATCGCCCCGAGGATCGTCGCGACGAGACCCGGGGCGCGGCCGGCCGCGGCCAGCGCCACGGACGCCGAAACCGGGTTGCGTTTCTGCGGCATCGTCGACGATCCGCCGCGGCCCGCGGTCGCCCCCTCGGCGGCCTCTCCGACCTCGGTCTGGGCGAGCAGAGACAGGTCGCGGGCGATCTTGCCGGCGGCGCCGGTCGCGACGCCCAGGGCGCACGCCAGATTCGCGAACCGGTCGCGGTGCGCGTGCCACGGCGTGGCCGCGGCCCGCAGATCGAGGCGGGCCGCGAGCGCGTCGGTCACGGCGAGGCCGCGCGCGCCGAGGGCGGCCAGGGTGCCGGCGGCGCCCCCGAGCTGCAGCACCAGGGTTCCGTCGAGAGCGGCCTCCACCTGCCGTCGCGTCCGGCCGAGGGCGTCGGCCCATCCCGCCGCCTTGAGCCCGAACGTGATCGGCGTCGCCTGCTGCAGCCACGTCCGCCCCGGCATGGTGTCGCCGGCATGGCGGCGGGCGAGGCCGGCCGCGGCCCTCCCGGCTCGCCGGAGGCGACCGGCGACCGCCGGCACCGCGGCCCGGAGCTGCAGCACCAGTCCGGTGTCCATCACGTCCTGGCTCGTCGCGCCCCAGTGCACGTAGCGCGCCGCGTCGGGGTCGGCGGCGGCGACCCGCCGGGTCAGATGGCGGACCATCGGGATGGCCGGGTTGCCGGCTTCGACGGCGTCTTTCGCGAGGCGCGCGAGGTCGTACAGATCGGCGTCCGCCGCGGCCCGTATCGGCGCGACGCACGACGCGGGCACGACACCGACCTCGGCTTCGGCCTCGGCCAGCGCCGCCTCGACGTCGAGCATCGCCTGCAACTGCGCCCGGCCGTCGAACCGGTCCAGGAGGTCGGGGTCGCCGAGCAGGCGGGCGTGCAGGCGGCGGTCGGCGCTCATGCGGCTCACACGTCGAAGAAGACCGTCTCGCCCGGGCCCTGCAGGGCGATGTCGAAGCGGTAGGCGCCGTCGCCCCGGGAGGCGGCGACCAGGGTGGGGCGTCGGTCGGCGGGCACGAGGGCCAGTATCGGATCGCCGGCGTTGGACGGCTCGTCGTCGAAGTAGATGCGGGTGACGAGGCGTGCGACCAGGCCCCGCGCGAACAGGCCGACCACGAGGTGCGGGGCCTGCAGCCCGCCGGAACCGGGCACCCGGCCCGGCTTGATCGTCTCGACCGCGAAGCCCCCGGCCGCGTCGGTGTGGATCCGGCCGAAGCCGGTGAACGACGCGTCGGGCGCGCCGGCGCGCGGGTCGTCCGGATGGTGGTAGCGGCCAGCCGCGTCGGCCTGCCAGATCTCCACCAGCGCGTCCCCGACGGCGGCCCCCTTCCCGTCCCGCACCGTCCCCTCCACCCGGATCGGAACCCCGGAGGCGCCGTCGGTGCACAGCCGGAGGCGCCCCCGCTGGGGCACGAGAATGGCGAAGAACGGGCCGACGGTCTGCGACGGCGTCAGGGGCGGCACCGGGTCAGGTCTCCATCGGGGTGGCCTCGCGCCCGCGGAGCACGATGTCGAAGCGGTACCCCAGCGCCCAGCCCGGCTCGGTGGTGTCGAGCTCGAACGATGCGATCAGCCGCCGGCGCCCCGACTCGCCGGGGACCGCGTTGAAGATCGGATCGAAGGCGAGCAGGGGGTCGCCGGGAAAGTACATCTGGGTGATCAGCCGGGTCAGGAAGCTCCGCCCGAACACCGAGAAGTGCACGTGGGCCGGCCGCCAGGCGTTGTCGTGGTTCTGCCACGGATAGGCCCCGGGCTTGATGGTCACGAACCGGAACTCGCCGTCGGCGTTCGTCAGCGCGCGCCCGGCCCCGGAGAAGTTCGGGTCGAGGGGCGCCTCGTGCCGGTCCTCGGCGTGCGCGTAACGTCCGGCGGCGTTCGCCTGCCAGACCTCGACCAGGGTCTCGGGCTCGGGCCGGCCGCCCTCGTCGAGAATGCGGCCGGCGATGACGATGCGCTCGCCGAGCGGCTCCCCGTCGTGCTGGCGGGTCAGGTCGTGGTCCGTGGGCCCGGGGCGGCCGTGGCCGTACACGGGGCCGGTGATCTCGGAGAGCGTCTGGGGAACGACCACCAGCGGCTGCGTCGGGTGGCGCGTCGCGGTGGAGCGGTAGGCGGGCGTGTCGTTCGGTGGATGGCAGTCCGCCGGCGGACGCCGATAGCGGTGAATGCTCGTCGTGTTCATGCCGTCGTGCTCCGGCCTGGCGCGGCGCCCGGTTCCGCGTGAACGGCCTCGCCGTTGCCCGGATGGTTGCCCGCACCTGTATGATAGCTGACGAGGTACGTCCTGGACCGGCGGGACTTGCGGGTCGAGCTCTGCCGGTCGGGGCCGAACCGGCACGAATCGCGACCGGCCTCGTACGAAACCTGCGTCGACGATGGTAACGATGGCCGACGGTGAAAGATGAAGGTCACGCGAGCAGTCCGATACGGCGGGGGCGCTTCGCGGTGAAGCGGCCTCGGCAGGCGGGACTGCCGCCGCCGCGGGTTCCGGCCCCGCGGGTCCATGGTCGGGCGCGCCGGGTCCGACGAGCGAGATCCGTGCCGGGTCCGATAGTTGGGATAGTTGGATCGTGGAGCCGGTTCGTGGATGGGTGGGACGTTCTTGTCGGGGAGTGAGACGATGCCTTCGAGGAAGTCGTCGACGCGTTACGCCGTCCGGGCGATGCTGGCGCTCGGCGTGCTCGTCACCGCGGGGGGGGCGCTGGCCCAGTCGGGCGGGGGCGTCGAGATCTCGCGGCGGCCTGCCGCGGACGCCCGGCCGGTCGTCGCGGTGATGCCCTTCGCGAACGTCTCGGGCCGGCCCGCGGACGAGTGGCTGGGGGCCGGGATCGCGGAGACCGTCATCTCCGGCATGCAGCAGTCGGGCGGGCTGTCGGTGGTCGACCGCCGCGACGTCGGCGGCGCGACCGGGGGAGCTCGCGGCGCCGAGGACCGGGCGCGGGCGGACGCGCGGCGGGCCGGCGTCTCGTGGCTCGTGGCGGGCAGCTTCCAGCGGGTGGACGAGCGGTTGCGGATCGTGGCGCGTATCGTCGACGTCGAGACCGGGGGGGTCGGGGAAGTCGCCATGATCGACGGTCGAGCCGACGATCTGTTCGCGTTGCAGGATCGCATCTCGACCGAGGTGGCGCGGAGCGTGAGCGGCCTGGTCGGCGAAAACGGAACGGCCCCGGTCGCCCGTCGGCTCGACGCGGCGCCCGCGGCGGCCCGACCGCGGGCGGCGGCGCCCACGAGGCCGGCGGCC
>JAJEFC010000317.1 GCA_022820675.1 Vicinamibacteria bacterium
CCGGCGACGCGGCGCTCGACCAACAGCTACTGGCCCTGCTGCGGGAGGAGTCCGGGGCGGCAGCGTCCGGGCCGCAGGCCACGGAGCGGCGGGCCGCTCCGGCCGTCGTGGAGCCGGCCGCTGCCCTATCCCGCGCCAGCGGCGGCGAGCGGGCCGACGCCGGGGCGGCGGTCTCGCTGACCGAGCGCTACGCCGCCGGGCCCGACATCGACGTGACGGAGCAGTCCGGCAGCGGGTCGGCCCCCGTCGTGCGCTGGGCCGACGTGCCGGCGGGGCTCGACCTCGTCTACGAGGGGCGCATGATGCAGGCGGTCCTCGAGACCCAGCTTGCCGGCGACTTCACCGGCGAGGCGCGGGCCCGGATCACCGTTCCCGTCCGCACCCGGGACCGCACGCGGGTGGTGATCCCGCGCGGCACGACCGCGATCGGCGAGGCGGAGGCGGTGGAAAACGGCTTCCAGACGCGGCTGGCGGTCAGCTTCTCCCGGTTGCTGTTCCCTGACGGGCGTTCGGTGAGGATGCGCTTCCAGGGCCTCTCGTCATTGGGCGAGACCGGCCTCGCCGACGAGATCAACCGCCACTACGTATCGACGCTGGGCGCGGTCGGGGCCGTCGGTCTGCTGGCGGGCCTCTCGGGCGGCGGCGGCTCCGAGGGGTACTTCGACCCGGCGCGTCAGCAGTTCTCCGTGGCCGCGATCAGGTTCCTCGACAGGTTCATGAACCGGCTGCCGGAGATCCGCATCCGCGCGGGCCATCCCGTGCGGATCTACCTCACCCAGGACCTGCTCGTGCCGCGGGCGTAGGAGCAAGGAGGAAGTCATGAGTCGCGTTGCTCGGGTGTACGTCGCGCTGGTGCTGGTGGTGGTCATCCTGGCGTCCGGCGCCGGCGCGGAGAGGTCGCGGGCGTTCTTCGGTCTGGATCCGGCGGCCTGGATCGTCGTCGGCCAGATGGCGTCGGTCGTCAGCAACCTCATGGCGATGCGGGACACGATGATGCGCATCCGCGACGAGGCGCTGAGCTCCTACCGGGGGCTCGTCGAGCCCATCGACGATTTCTCCGGCCGGATGCGGCTGGCGTTGGGCGCGGGCGCGTCCATCGACCTGAGCGCCCTCGGGGGCGCCGATCCGCGGCGGTTCGAGCTCGCGGACTGCGCGGCGCTGCCCCCCGGCGACGCCGGCGCGGTCCCGTGCGTGCCGGACGCGTTCCCCGTGGCGGGCAACGCCTACGCGGATCTCCCCGGGATCGATCCCGACCTCATCGCGTCGCTCGAGGCGTCGCACGAGATTCGCGCCGCCGACTTCGAGCTGCAGCTCGCGGAGGCCGACCACCGCGACCGGCTGGTCGAGGAGGCCATGGTCGCCATCGGCCTGTATCACGGGTGTGAGCCGGCGCAGGCCGACGCGGATCGCCGGGGCGTGATCGTGTGCCCCGCGTCCCGCACGTGGAGCGCGGCCGAGCGCGAGGGGTTGCGCCAGCAGCTGGCGGACTCGGTCGCCGTCCTCAGCACGGCGGACTGTCCGGCGAGGGCCGCCGGTGGCCTGGGTCAGGGGGCCTGCCCGTCCCGCGCGCAGCATCGGTCGCTGCTTCTCGCGGCGACGCAGGCCGAGGCCAACCTGGACGCGGTGCTGCTCAAGCTCGATGCCGAGGACGCCGACCGCGCGCGGCGCGCCTTCGAGCGCGAGCTGGTGGAGGACGGCCGGCGGGAGCAGCAACGGCTCGACCGCCTGCAGGCGCTTGCCGAACTGGATCTGTCTCTCGACACGGCGGCGGGCCGGACGAACGTGCTGGCGGCCGAGCTCCATGCGCGGAACCCCGCGGCCAGGCCGCTTGGGGGCCGCCTCTTCGTGGCGGCGAATTGAGGGGAGGGGCGCGTCATGCGGATCAAGCAGATGGTGGCGGCGGCGCTCGTCGCCGCGTTTCTTTTCGGCCGCCCCGCGGCGGTCGACGCGGGCTGGGCCGGGATGCTGGTGCAGGTCACGGGCATGCTGTCGCAGATCCGGGGCTACGTGCAGACGGCGGAGGCGTACGTCGCGCAGGCTCACTCGGAGATCCGGGGCCTTCTCGATCCCGGCGGCCTCGTCTCGGGCGTGCGGTCGCTGGCCGACTGGCGGAGCCCGCTGTCGGAGCTGGCCGACGTCGGGCCGCTGTGGGAGCCGTTCCCCCAGACCAGAGCGCTTGTCGACGACGCGGTCGTCAACTACCAGGCCGCGCGCGGTCTCGCCGGCTACGACTTCGGATCGGTGGCGGGCTTCGTCGACTACCTCGACGCGCAGCCGCTGGGATGGACGGCCGGCAAGGAGTCCGCGTGGCACGTGCTGGTCGACGATCTCGGCCTGCCGGCCGAGCTTCGCGACGAAGTTCGCAGCGCCGAGCGGTTGCGCCGGCGCGTGATCGATCTGCGCTACGGGGCGACCGTGGATACGCGTCTGGCCGCGGCGGCCGTTCTGGGTGGGCACGTCGCTGACGAGTACGCGGGCCGCGGCCTCCTCGCAGACACCGCGGGAGTCCTCGATGCGACCCGGCGGGTCATGGGTGGCCCGTCTGATCCGGACCCGGCATTGAGCCAGGCCGAGGCCGACGGCGCCGCGTCGCAGCTCGCCTCGCTCGGCGCGAGCCGGTCGGCCGGCGCCCTGTCTCTGCGGGCCGCCCGGCTCGCCTCCGAGGCGCAGGACGTGAGGCTGGAGGCCTACGGCGCCGCCGCGCAGTCGCAGCGCCGGCTGCGCCGGCTGGGGCATCTCGCGTCTGCCGCGGCGCCGGCCATGGCGGAGTCCATCGGCGGCGATCCGCTGGGCGCTCTCGGATCGGGCGAGTTCATGGAGGCGTGGGTCCGGTGATGGCCGCGGGCCGCCGCGCGTTCGCCGTCGCTGTGGTGGTCCTGGGCGCGCTGGGACCTCTCGCGGCGGCCGCGTCGGCCCAGCCTCCCGTCGATCCCGACGGGTCGGCCACCCGCTGGTCGTTCGACTACGTCCAGGCCGCGGTCGACGACCTGGTCAACGACCCCCTGCCGGCGGCCTACGGCGGCGTGACGGTCCGCGAGTACTTCTACGACATGGGCGTGCGGCTGTGGGCGGCGATCGCCTTGATCATGGTCGTGGTCCAGGGGCTCAAGGTGTCGATGGGCGGCCGTCTCGACATGTGGGGGCTGGTGAGCTTTCTCCTCTGGATCGCCTTCCCGCGGATGGTCCTCGAGGGGTTCTACACCCCCTACGCGGCGTTCGGCAGCCAGACCTTCATCCAGATGGTGACCGGCCAGGGACAGGCGCTCGCCTCGGCGCTCAACGAGGGCGGCGGGGCGTTCGCGCAGCTTCACGACCGGATTTACGCCGTGCTGTCCGAGACGTTCCGGCACTTCGGTATCGCGTTGTCCAATGCCCCGTGGTCCCTCGGCGGCCTCATGCAGGGGCTCAACACGCTGGTTGCGACGCTGCTCTCGCTGAGCGTCGCGGCCGGGGTGCTGACGGCGGGGATCCTGCTGCTGCTCATCGCGAGCCTGCTGGTCTACACGCAGGTGGTCTGGGCGAACGTCGCGTTGGGCGTCCTGACGCTGCTCGGCCCGGTCTTCGTCCCGTTCCTGCTCGTCGAACAGATGTCGTTCCTGTTCTGGAGCTGGCTGAAGGGGCTGATCCAGTACAGCTTCCAGGTCGTTGTCGCCGCCCTGCTGCTGCGGATGATCGCGGTGCTCGCCGTCTATCCGCTGGAAGGGATGAGCACGTTCGTCGTCAGCCTGGCCTCGGTCGGATCGGGCGCGGGCGATCCGGTCATGGTGTCGTACCTGGACGTCGTGCGGCGGATGGGGTCCTGGCTACCGGTGATCCTCGCCGCGCTGCTCCTCAGCTTCAAGGTCGGCGAGCTGACGCAGGTCATGCTCGGCGGGTCGCAGAACCTCAGCTCCGGACTGACCGCGGTGGCGGCGGGCGCGGCGGCGACCGTCGCGACCGGCGGCGCGGCGGCCGGCGGGGCGCTCGCCTCGGCGGGGCTCTCGGGTCTTGCCCGGGGCGCCGCCTCGCACGGCATGAAGGGCACGGCGTCCGTGCTGTCGAGGGGGGCGCGGGCCGCCGACTGGGTGTCGTCGAGCGCGCGCGGTTCCAAGGGCCGGCGTGCGCAGGAGGACGAGTAGGCGTGGAGATCGAGACGGACGAGCTCGTCGAGGTGTGGGCGGAGCACATTACCCGCGCGCGGCACTACCGGGCGGTGCTGCTCGTCATGGGCGCGTGCATGGTGTTGACGCTGTTGGCGCTCTGGGGCGTCGCCCGCCGCCCGCATCCGGCGCCGGTGGTGGTGCGCGTCGACGAGGTCGGGCGCGCCGAGGCCGTGGACTACCTGCCCGAGGCGATCGAGCCTGCGGGGCCGGAGGTCTCCTACTTCCTGCACGAGTTCGTCGCGGCCCAGTACGCGCGCCAGCGCGCGGTGGTGGAGGCGCGGTGGGAGGAGAGCCTGTGGTTCACCAGCGCCCAGGTCAGCGCGCAGCTCTCGGCGGAGTACGGCGAGGAGGTCGCCGAGGTCATCGCCGGCGCGGGCGGCGAGGGCGACGTCGTCGTGGAGAACGTCCGCATCCGCGTGCTGCCCAACCCCGTGCCGCCGCACGACGCCGAGATCGCCTTCGACCGCGTGCGTACCGCCGCGGGCCGCGTGCTGGAGAGCGAGCCGTGGTCGGTGAACCTGCAGTTCGCCTTTACCGAAGTCACTCCCGATCTCGTGTTCAGCAATCCGATCGGTCTTGTGATCACCTTCCTTGAAGACACCGTGGTGCGGACGACCCGCGAGGAGGAGAGGTAGGCGGTGGAGCTCCCGGGCGCCGAGAACGTCCTTCAGGAAGCCGGCTTCAGCGCGCAGGCGGCCCGCTTCGTGGCGCTGGTGGTCCTCTCGGGCGGGGTGTTCGTGCGCGAGTTCGCGTCGCGGTGGATCGGAGACCACGACAGGAGGCGCGCCCGCACGGAGCGCTTCATCGATGGCGAGGTGTCCGCCGCCTGGCGCGGCGCGTTCGGCCGCGACAAGGGCCTGGTTCATCAGCGCATGCGGTCCGGGGTGGTCGTCTATCACTGCAGCGGCAAGGGGCTCTACCGCGCCCTCGGCGTGGAGAACAGCCGCTACCGCCGTCCCCTCGACCCGGCGGACTGGCCGCGGATCATCGAGCGGCTCCTCAAGGCGTGGGCCGCTCTGGCGTCGCCGCGGTGGCCGTGGCTGTTCTCGATCGAGGCGCAGCTGGCGCTGGCCGATTCTCTGGGGGTGCCGCGCTCGGCGATCCCCCGGCGGTCGTACGGCGTCGTGCAGAAGCAGGTCGTCCACTTCCCGGACCGGCCCCTCATCGCCTGCGCGGGCGACCGGATGGTGCTCGTGCGGCCGCACGTCGACGGCGACCCGGTGGATCCGGTCGCGGCGCTTCGCACGTGGTGGCGGCACTACTGCCCGTTCGTCAAGGCGGCCGGCGCCGCCGGGGTATCGGTCTCGCTCAGGCTGGTCCGCTCTGCGGCGCGGCCGGGCGATCCCGCGGTGGATCAGCTTCTCGCGCGGTGGAAGGCGGACGACGGGGCCGCCGAGGCGGTGCGCGACATCTGGTTCACGCGCCAGGAGGCGGGCCGTCTCAAGGCCGCCGGCCCGCCGGTTCTCGCCGCCTACGGCGGCGCCGATCGGGTCGCTGCGCGCCTCCGCGAGCTCGAGGAGCGGCTGCGCGCGCGCCGCGCGGCCGTAGCGGCGGCCGTTGCGGACACCGAGGTCCTGCAGGCGGAGGGGCTGCCGGAGACATGGTAGTCAGGCTGCTCGCCGCGGGCTCGGTCACCCTCTGGTGGGTGTGGGCCTATCCGCTCGCGCTCGACGACCGCTTTCTCCTGTTCATCCACCAGCAGACCCCCGCGTGGTACTGGCCGGTGGTGGCGTGGTCGGCGGTGTCGCCCGGCGTGCTGGTCATCGTGCTCGGCTTCGTGGCCGAGTCCGTCTGGCGGGTGTGGTTCGAGCGCTACCGGCCGCAGGGCGCGGGCGCCACCCGGCTGCCGCCGTGGCCGCTCTCGCCCGATGACCCCGAGCCCGCGATCGTCATCGGCGAGGTGCATCACCCCAGCCGGATCCGGGAAGTCCGGGATCCCAGGTGGCTGGTGATGCGCGACAAGGCGCTCTACACCGGCACCATAGTCTTCGGCGCGGTCGGCACCGGCAAGACGTCCGCCTGCATGCGCCCGTTCGTCCAGCAGCTCCTGAGCTGGCGGGCCCACGACGAGGAGCGTCGCGCGGCAGGGCTCTGCCTGGAAGTCAAGGGCGACTTCTGCCACGACGTCAAGGCGATGCTCGAGGAGTGCGGCCGCGGCGACGACTACCTCGAGCTCAACCTCGAGCGCGAGGGCTTCGCCTGGAATCCGCTGGACGCGCCGTGGATGGACTCGTCGAGCCTCGCCTACACCATCGCCTCCCTGCTCAACCAGCTGCACGGCAGGGGCAAGGAGCCGTTCTGGCAGCAGGCGTACAGCGACCTGGCGCGCTGGATCATCGTCTTCAAGCGGCTCCAGGACCCGCCGTGGGTGACCCTCCGCGACATCTACCGCTACTCGGTGGACCAGCAGGCCCTGGGCGACGACATCGACGCGATGGAGGCCGTGCTCAAAGAGCGATGGAGCTGCCCCGACGTCTGGGAGGTCCGGATCGGTTGGCGCGACCACCGCGAGCACGCCGGCAAGCTCGGCCGGTGGACGTGGCGCGACGCCGGGGGCGGCCGGATGTGCACCCGGCAGCAGACGCGCGCCGACATCGAGCCGCTGGTCGACGTGCTGCGGGAAGCCGGCGCCACCTTCGAGGTCGAGGAGAGCTACCGCGGGATCCCCTGGGGGCTCGGCCGCGAGGCGCAGAAGCACCTCAAGGTGGACCAGTCGGCGATCCACGAGGCGGTCACGCGGTGGTACCACCAGCAGTGGAAGGGGCTCGCCGAGCAGACCCGGACGAACGTCGTGACCGGGCTGGCGGTGTTCCTCGGGATGTTCGACCTCCCGGAGACGGGGCGCAAGTTCGCGCCGCCGTGCCCGGACGACGACTCGGGCGTGTCGATGGGACTGCCGCCCTGCCTGCCGCCCCTGTACGACCTGATGGAGGCGGGGAAGTTCCTCGCGCTCAACATGCCCGCGGGCGAGAACCCCAACCTGGCCCGCACGCTCGGCGTGATGCTCAAGCAGGCGTGGCTGTCGACCCTGCTGCTGCGGCCGGCACGGATGCAGGAGGAGTGGAACCGGGACCGGTACTGGCGTCCGGTGCTGTTCGTCGTCGACGAGTACCAGCAGTTCGCCACGGTCGGGGAGAGCGATCCGAGCGGCGACGAGAAGGCCTTCGCCCTGACGCGCCAGAGCAAGTGCATCCCGCTGCTGGCGACGCAGTCGCTCTCGTCGCTGCGCTCCGCGCTGGGCGCCGGCGAGTCGTGGCGCGCGCTGCTGCAGACGATCCGCTCCCGCATCTACCTGGCGCTCGGAGACGACGCGTCCGCGAAGACGGCGTCGGAGCTCTGCGGCCAGGTCTCGCGGATGGTCGCGTCCTACTCGGTGTCGGAGAACACGGCCCGGGCCGGCGTGAGCTTCCTCTCGGGGCGGGCCGGCGGCGGGGGCTCGACGTCGGCGGGGCTCTCGAAGAGCTACCAGGCGCGCCGCGAGGCCCTCTTCACGCCGCGCGACTTCGCCGTCCTGGGCAGCTACCAGGCGATCGCGCAGATCTTCGACGGGAAGGCCGTGTCGGACGCCGTGCGCTGCTACTTGTTTCCCGACTACCTGGTGAAGAAGCTCGGCAAACGCATCCCGTGGTGGCGCGCGAAGGAGCAGGGGCTGCTGTGATGATCGAGACGCAGGCGAGTCTGGCCGAGGTCGGCGAGCACCTGGCCGATCTGCGGCAGTTCGTGGGCGACGACTCCGTGTCGGAGATCATCGTCAACGGCCCCGGCCGGCTGTACGTGGAGCGCGAGGGCCGTCTCGCGCGGGTGGCGGTGCCGGAGGGCAGCCTCACCCGGCGAGATCTCGAGGCGGCGGCTGCGATGATCACCCGTGGATCAGGCTTTGACCTGCGGATCGAGCCCATCGTCGACGTGCGGCTCAGCGACGGCTCGCGCGTCGCGATCGCGTCCCCGCCGGCCTCGACCGAGCTGGCGATCACGATCCGGCGGTTCAGCAAGTGCATGCTGTCGGCGGCGGATCTGGTCGGCAGCGGCTCGCTGCCCCGCCCCGTTCTTCTCGCTGTCCGCGACACGTTGCTGGGCGACGGGAACGTCCTCATCGCCGGGGGCACGGGCAGCGGCAAGACCACGCTCCTGAACGCGTGCGTAGGGCTCTTGCCCGCCTCCGACCGCATCGTCGTGATCGAGGACACCATCGAGATCAGGCTGAAGCACGCCAACTCGCTCCGGCTCGAGGGGCGCGCTTTCGGGGCGGGCGCCAACGCGCGCGTGAGCATTCGGGATCTCGTGCGCCACACCTTGCGGCACAGGCCGGACCGCATCGTTCTCGGCGAGGTGCGCGGCCCCGAGGCGGCGGACGTGATCCAGGCCTTGGTGACGGGACACGGTGGCTCGCTCAGCACGATTCACGCCTCGACCTGCGCGGGCGCGCTCGATCGGCTCGCGACCTGCGCGCTCCAGGCGGGCGACGCCCTGCCGTGGGACGTGGTCTGCCGCTCGGTGGCGGCGGCGTTCCAGCTCGTGGTGCGCCAGGCGAGGGTCGACGGCGTGCGCGCGGTCCGTGAGGCGGTCGCGGTTCTCGGTTACGAGCCGCGGACCGGGGGCTGGCTTACGCGGACGGTGTGGGAGGAGGAGGCGGCGGCCGGGCCGGCGGGAGCGGACGACGCCGCCGTGCCGGCGTGGCGCCGTGTGGCGGGCGTTCCGGGCCTGCTGGTGAGCCCGGCCGAGCCCGTCACGGTCGCCGGCCTGCTGCGCTCGCTCGGGGACACCCGGCGGAGTGAGGCCACCCGCGGGCTGTGGCGCAGCGGCGGTCCGGGCCGGCGGCCGGCTTCCCGGGAGGCGGCATGAGCTTGGTCCAGAGCGAACCGGCGGTCGCGTGCGAAGCCGCGACGGCGCTCGCCGAGGCGGAGGAGGCGGCGCGGCGCCGCCGGGAGGAGGACGAGCGGCAGGTTCCCGCCGCCGCGGATCCGGACCCGGGCGCCAAGGAGAGTGCGCCGCGGCCGGGGGCCGAGGAGCGTGGGGTGGCCGCCGCCGGGGAGCGGGGCGGGAAGGCGGCGGCATCGGTCGTCGACACCTCTCGCGCCGCGGCTGCCGTTGCGGAGCTGCTCTCGCTGCGCGGCGTCGGGGACAAGGCCGTGGCCGATCTCATCGTGGCGCAGCTCGCCGCGGCCGGCGTGGACGTCCCCCGGCTCGTGGCGGACATCGAGGCGGCGCAGGACCGCGACCGCATATCGGTCGCCGCGGAGGCGCTCGCGGGCCAGCTCAGGGGCGTGATTGAGCAGGTGCAGCGGACGGCCGGCGCGTCGGGCGCGGCCGTAGAAGTCCGGCTCAAGGAGATGGAAGGTCTCGCCTACGTGCTCATCCAGGCGGCCCTGGCGGCGCAGTCGTGCCTGGAGCTCGCGGAGCGGTCGGGCGGCCGGGTCGGCACGCGGCTGCAGGAGATCGTCCGCGCCGCCGACGAGTATCTCACCACCGTTGGCGCCGCGCGCGCCGAGGTCGTCGCGGCGGAGAAGGCCGCGGGCAAGTGGTTGGCCGACGCCTCCATGGTGGGCCGCGGCCTGTGGTGGTGGGCCCTGGTTGGCGGCTTTGTGGGCGGCGTGCTGGGGGTCTTCGTGTCGCTTGTCTTCGCGTGGGCGGGGCGGTAGGAGATGGAGCAGGTGGACGACGGCGCGGCTCGTGAGCGCGAAGAGCGCACACGCGCGAAGAAGGGAGTAGCGGTTTTCCCCGCCGCCGGGTCGGAGCGAGCCTCTGCGCCGCCAGGGTCGCGGGCGTCCGATGGCGGTTCCCCCGCTGCGCCCCACTCTGGCGGGGAGGGGAAGGGTTCCGGCAGGCCGGCGCGGCGGCGTGAGGCCGACGCCGATCCCGATGCTACCGGGCGCCGATCCGGCGGCGGCGAAGAGGACAACCTCGCCAGGCGCCTCGGGAGTACCGGCGATCAGCCGGACAAGGCGGTCTGCAAGTACATCGTCGATTGCTTCGACACGGCGGTCGGCAAGGCCGTCCAGGCGTTCGACGAGCGGCTCGAAGGGCTCCTGGGGGAGAGAGAGCCGGCTGCGCTCGGCCGGCGCCTCGCCGAGGAGCTGGAACGCGGCCGGCGCGCGTTCCGCGAGCAGATCGAGGGCGTCCGCGACGGCGTTCTCAACGAGGTCCGCGAGACCCTCGGGGACGGGTACAGGATGGAGGCCGGCGCGCGTTCCCGCCGCGGCCGCGTGGCGCCGGCCGGGCCGGGGAAGAGTGCGGTCGATGCCGCCCGCGAGCTGTTCCGCGCGGAGGTCGATGCCGCGCGGAAGCAGGCGGTCCGTGAGGTCCACGGCGTTCTCGGGGGCGCTCCGGCGCTGGCCGGCGACGGGTCGGGCGCGGTGGATCCGCCGGTCGTTTCGGTTGCGGACGCCGGCCGCGACGGGTCCCCGGCAGCGGCCGCGCGGGACGCCCGGGCCGATTTCGTCGGTACGCCGCGGGCCGTCGCTCTCGGGCACGTCACGCGGGCGTCGTTGATGGTGGCCGCGGCGCGTGGCCCCGAGCCCATGGTCGAATTGGCGGACCTGGTGGAGCGGTCGCCGCTGCGGCAGGCGGCGCTCGAGACCGTGCGGTGCGATCCGGTCCTCGTGGGCCTGTGCGCCGACCTGCGGGACGCCGACTGCCGGAAGCGCGGAACCGCGGTCCCCGCGGGCTCTCCGCTCCGGACGCTGGCTGGCGATCTGCGTGCGCGGCACCTGGTCCGGTGCCGCGAGGATGCGCGCGGCGCCGACGGCGACGAGGGCGCGTTCGCGCCGGGACGGGCGGCGCTCCGTTCCGGGCCGTGCGCGGAAGAGGCTGAGGCGCTCGCCGGGCCGTACGGGACGGCCTGCCGCGTCGAGATCGACGCAAGGCTCGGGCGGGTGCCGGCGACCCTCCCGGGCGATCGGGATCTCGGCGGTTACGAGCTCAGCCTGGAGGGCCGCGCGTGGCTGGACGGGATGCGCCGGCGTGCGGTGGTCCCGGTCGCGGTGGATCCAGGCCGCGCCGTCGTGCCGGGCGCTCCGCGCGGCACCGTGCGGAGCTTCCTGGGGCGGCGCGCGCAGGGATTCGACCGCGTCCTGCAGCTCGCCCAGACCCGCCGCGGGAAGGCCGCGGCCGCCGCCTCGTCGCGCCTCCTCAGTTGGGGCACGTCCGGCGGCGGCCGCCGCCTGAAGGCCGTGGGCCTCGTGCTCGGCGGCAGCCGGCATCTGATGGCCGGGCTCTTGCGGGCCGGGGCAGATCCGATCGCGGTGGCGGCATCCGCGTCGCCGGGCGCGGCGCGGGCGATCGCCGCTGGCGCCGCGGGTTCGCTGGCAGATGGCGCGCGGCCGTCCGATCACCGGCGACTGGTGCAGGTCGCCGAGGAGCTCGACCGGCGGCAGCGCGGGGCAGAGCTCACGGCGGTGACGTCGGCAGCGGCACGGGCCGCCCGGCTCGACCACTGGGCCGACTGCCGCAGCCGGAAGGGTGAAGTGCCGGAGATGCTCAGGGCGCTGCACGCCGACCGTCACCAGGCGATCACACAGGCGTGCTCGAGGGAGAGGGACCGCGCGTCGGAGGCTGGGCGGTCGGGGAACAGGGACTTCGATTTCCTCCGCGAGCGGGTGCGCGAACACGGCATACAGGTGTGGGCGCAGGCGTGGTGGGGCAGGGGCACGGGGTGTTTCGACGGGCGCAAGCGGCGGCTGGACGGTTCGCGGTCGCTTCCGGACGGCACGCCGGCGCCTGGCAGCCCGGCCGACGGCGTGAAGGCGATGCTGCTCGTCTCGGGCGGTCGGGTTTGCCATGGCCGGGATGCCCGCCTGCGGGTCGGGAAGGACCTCGCTGTGGAGGTGCCCGAAGGCCTCGACGACGAGCAGCGGCAGTCGGCGCTCATCTACGGCGCCGCGAAGGCGATCGTCGTGGCGCGCAACCCCACGATGGCGCCGGGCAACCGCGAGGCCGTCGTTCTCTCCGGCATGCTCGCGTCGTCGATGGCCGAACGCCTCGATGCGACGTACCAGCCGCCGGAGGAGGCCCGGGCCGTCGACCCTGGCCGCGTCAGCGACAAGCTGCTCCGCCGCGGGAACGCGCTCGTCCAGGAGGTGGGCGTCCGCGTGCAGCAGTGCCTGGAGAACACGCTCGGACGCGAGCAGCTCGAAAGATACAAAGAGGTCGACCACCAGGTGGACTTCATCGCTCGCCACAGCTTCGGGGAGAAGCCCCGGCGCGAGGTGCGGCAGGAGGACCTCGCCCGCGGCCGGCCTACGGTACGGGCGCGCGGCGAGGCGGCGGTGGATCTCGGTCGGGGGAGGGGGTAGGCGACATGCGTATGCGGTCCATCGGTTGCGGGGTGTGCGCCGGCGCTCTGGTGCTGGCGGCCCAGGGCTTCTGGCCGGCGCCGGCGCCGGTGTCGGCGCAGGGCCCGCTTCTGCGGTGCGACGCGCCGTTTCCGACCGGCAGCCCCGGCGCGGCGGCGTCGCGCCACGACTGCTGGCTCGATGAGGCGGACGGTCAGTCGGCCGTCCCTTGGCCGGACCCCGGGTCCTTTGCGGAGGGGGCGGTGGTCACGGTTTATAGCCCGCGCTGGGGCGCCAGCGGCTCGAGGCTGTTCTGCTCGGCCGAGAGCGCGCGCGGGGAGGCCTATGACCGGTGGTTCACGGCGGCGGCCGTGCGCGGCGGGAGCACGCTGGAGCGCGCGTCCTACGGCGTCCGGGCGGCAAGCGTCCCCGCTGGCGACCGCCTCGTGTCCTCGTTCTTCGGGGGACGGTCCGCCCGGGTGGAGTGGGAGCGCGGATCCAGCTACGACTCGCAGAACCGGCGGTGGGTGTCGCGGCCGTGGCGGACGGAAACGTCCGACTCGCCGTCGGTGCCGGCGTTCATGCGCCCTGCGGAGCTGCCGGGCGACGAGGCGCCGCCGAACGCTGTGCGGCAGCCCCAACCCCGGAGCGGCTACACGTGCCCGGAGTTCGGCCTGTTCGCGCGGCAGCTCGGCGACCAGGTCGACCAGGCGGCGACCGGTCCCGGCGTTCCGGCGAGGTGCCTGTCTCCGGCGAGCTCCGGCGCGATCTTCGACGGGGACGAGCTGAACGTCGAGGCGCGGTACCTGCCGGGCCGCGGCACGTTCGAGGGCGGCGATGGCAGGTCGGGACTGCCGTCCACGCCCCGCGAGCCGACCGGTGACGGGCTCGGCGGGGGCCGCCGTCTCGCGGACGCTTCGGTGGTCGCGGCGTTCAGCTCCGGTCTGGCGTGCGTGGAGCGGGAGAGCATGGTGCTCCGCCGTTACCTCCGCCGGAGCTGGGTCGACACGAGCTACGTGGAGCACGCCCCGGCGTGCGATCTGAGCGGCGTGGACGTTCCTGCGGCGACGCTGCCGGGCGGCCTCCAACCGCCGCATTGCAGCAGCGGGGGATTCGATACGGCGGGCAGCCGTCCCGTAGCGTCCGGCTACTGGAACACGTGGAGGGAGCACGTGTGGGAGCCCAACGCGGCGGAGACGGACACGCACTTCCCGTGGGCGCGGGTCTTCTGGCATGACGGCGGCGGCGCGTCCGCGCTGGAGTCGGGCGGGGTCCTCGTGGGCGACGACGGGACGGGGGTGTGCCTCGTCGGCCGGGGCTTCGTGCGCAGCCCCGTTCTTCCTGCTGTGGTCCCACCGGTTGCGGGCCGGCTTGCCGGGACGTGGACGGACTATTCCTCGGGCACGGTCCCGGTCGAGTGTCCGAAGGAGGATCCGGCGGCAGGGCTCACGTCGGTCCCGGCCGGCAGCTCTGCGCCCGCGTTCGACGTCCCGGTGTCGGTGGACTTCGCTCCGCTCATTCACGAGGAGGCGAGGGCCGAGTCGTACGCGGTCGAGGAGTACCGGGCGTCGCGGCCGTGCTCGGACTGGCCGGAGGACGCGGATCCGGCCCCGGTGGCAGGCGTCGACTGCGGTGTCGCTCTGCCCGTGTCGCCCGCCCGCGGCCGGCGTCTGGAGTCGTTCCAGCGGCAGGTGACCACGTCCGCCTCCGCCGGACGCATCATCTCGTTCTTCCTCGACGATGCCGCCTCGATGATGTCGCACGCGTGGGACGTGCGCAGGGCGTCGGCCCTCGCGGGGGTCGTCGAGCTCGATACGCCGTGGGACGGCGGCGCGGATGTAGGCGCCGGAGCGGCGGTCGAGGTGCGGCGGTTCGGTCCTCCGTCGTCGGCGTGGACCGATTGCGGTCGCCGGGACTTTCTCATGGGCCGGGCGGCGGATTCCCTGTGGGGCGCGTGGGTGGAGCGTGCGCGATCGCACGGGGCCGCGGACGCGGCGGGATCTCTCGGCCTGCTCCGGCTCGCGGAGGGTCTCGACCCGCGCACGATGGTGTCGTGCACGCCGGGAGGGGATTGCCGGCCGGCGCCGGAAGCGCTGCTGGCCCGCCAACTGGAGATCGAGGAGGAGGCGCGGCGGCTGGGCGCTGAGCGGGACGCGGATCCGGACCGCGTCTGCGGGATAGGCGACCGGGTGTCGCCGCCCGGTCGGTAATACCTCCCGGCTGGTGGGAATGCAGTACAGCGAGAGGCGGTTCGCGAAGGCGGTTCGGGTCCGCGTGTCGCGTGGACTGTACGACCACGTCGACAGGCTCGCTACTGATCTGGGCGTCTCGCGCTCGGAGGTGCTCCGGCATGCGATCCGGCGCGGGGTCGTCTTCCTCGAGCGGCAGCAGTCGCCGCAGCGGCGTTCGCATCGACGGGGCATGAGGCCTGGAGGATGAGCGTAATGATTTGGCACGTTGTCGCGGTCGGGGGGTGCGTGACGGCACTGGCCTTCGCGTTCACTCGGTGGTTGACGGTTCCCGCGGTCCGCCGCGGGGGGTGGTAGCTCGATGCGGCTGCGGGGCGGTTTCCGGCGGCTCGCGGCACTCGTTGTCGGCGGCCTTCTTATTCTCGCCGTCGTGGGGACGCGTCCGCGGTGGCAGCGGGTCACCGGGCGGGTGGTGCCCGTGCCGGCGGGAGGCCGCCCTCATCTGGTGGAGGTCGTGGGCCCGCGGGGGTGGCTGCAGGTCACGGGCTGGACGGACGATGCGGGCCGGTTCTTCCTGTTCATGGCGCGGCGGGGCGCCGCGCACACGCTCCGGGTGGAACGCTCGGGCTGCGATCCGGTCGTCGTCGAGGGCGTGCATTTCAAGCTCGGCCGCGACACGCTCGTCCGGGTGCCGCCGTGCTAGGAGTGCGGAGGATGCGGCGCCGGCTCTTCGTGGCGCGGGCGGCCCGTTTCGCGGGGGCGCTGCTCCCGATGCTAGTGGTGGCCGGGGCCGTGTTCGCGCTCTCGTCGCCGTCCTGCGCCCGCGTGGTCCGGTCGCTGGATCCGTTCCTCGACTCCCGGCACGGCGTCGGCCGGTCCCTGTCGGTGTACGAGCCGAGCCGGATGGAGGTCGTCGCCGCGGTCATGGATCTGCTCGCCCTCGGCGGGCAGGACACGCTGGTCGATATCGGGTCCGGCGACGGGCGCTTCGTGGTCGCCGCCGCCCGCGCCGGCGCGGGCGCGATCGGCATTGAGCGCCAGGGGGCTCTCGTCGCGCGCTCCCGCGACAACGCGAGGATGGCCGGGGTAGGCTCCCGCGCGACATTCATTCACGCCGACGCGATGACCCTGCCGTCGGTCGTCTCGCGGGCGACCGCCGTCACGATGTTCCTTACGCCGGACGGGTTCGAGGTGCTCGTGCCATGGCTGGAGTCGGTCCTCGAGCCGGGCACGCGTGTGGTTTCCCATACGTGGCCGGTCCCCGGGTGGCGTCCGCTGCGCGTCGTGCTGGTCGACGGTGCCGATGGCGGGACGTGGCCCGTTTACCTCTATCGGTTCCCCGCGGCCGATGCGTACGTCCGCGGGGTGCACGAGGGGGTGTAGTGCCGACGCTCGTCGTCCTCGAGTCGCCTGCGGAGTGCCAGCCAACACAGTGCTGTCTCGACAACGAACCGGTTCGGACTCCTGTATGGAGCGCGCGTGCGGGATGGACGGTCCTCGCGGAGCCGAGGATCGAGTCATGAGGGGGTTCGTGGGCAGGGTGGCGGCAATGGGCTGCATCGTTGGCGTGGTGATGTGGGCGCTGCTCGCGCGCTACCGGATGGACCTCGATTCCGTGCGCGGGATCGACCCGTGCACGCTCGACGAGGTCGCGTGCGCGTTGACGCCGTCGGTGCTCGTTCATCACGCGACATTCGCGGCGACTGACGTGGAGGGCGATTCTCCCTCTGGGGATCTGACGGTCTCGTGCGTGCGCTCCCTGTGGGATGTAGGCATCGCGTTCGGGGAACTCCTCCCGCCGGGTCGGTACTGCGTCGGCTGGGAGTCGTTCGTCTTCGCATCGTCTGTGTCGCCCTCGGGCGGTTGGTTGGTCGCCCACGGGTTCCTGTGGAGCCCGGAGCCGGGCGCGTTCGTCGATGCGGCGCTCGGGCCGGCGCCGCTCCCGGTAGAGCTCGCCATGGCCGTTCTCAACACCGATCCGATCTTGACGTTCGGCGTGGCGCGCGGCTCGGAGTTTGAGGCGTTGCTCGCGTTCGATGCGCTTCACGTCCGCGCGGTCGTGCGTGCGATCGCGGTCGGGTGCAGCAGGGGGGAGGCCGCGGATGCATGAGCAGGCGCTGGGGCTCGCCGGTGCGCTGCTGTGGCTGGTCTCCTCGGTACTGCCAATCGCCCTGTATCTCGTGGCGGCCGCCGACGTTACGCGGTCCCGGCGCCGACGTCGCTGGTGATTGAGGTGGTTCGGATGGGTCGGCTGAGACGCGTGTCCGAGCCGCATTCCCCCCGGCGGGGGACTATCCGCGTCGTGGGTCCGCCTCGGCCCGAGGTACGCGTGAGTCGGGCGGGCGTGCCTGTCGATTAGGACAACCTCGAGCGCCTCGGCTGGTCGGAACGAACCGACGAAGGCCAGCGCCGGGTAATGAGGTCGGCGGCACGGGTCGCGATCTCTCGGTGCAACCGTTCCGCTAGCGGTCACGTCTGTTCGTGAGCGGTGGAGTTGGAGCAGGGGATTCGGTTCGGGGCGGTGGTCGTGCTGGCGGTCGCCGGCAGCCTCGCCTTCAGCGGTCCACGGTTGACCGGAAGCGTGATGTTCGCCGGCCGGGTACCCTGGGACGCCCTGTCGGTGCTCGTCGTGGTGCTGCCCGTCTATTCTGGTGTTGTCCACGCGGATCCCGCATGGGCGAGCATGGTCGTCGCGCTTATCGGGCTCAGTTGCCTCGTGCTTGGGTCGAGGAGCCAACTGTTTCTGTCCGTAGGCGTCGTCTTATTGCTTGTCGCGGTGGCTGATGCCGGTTCGTCGGCTACAGCCGGATCAATCCGTGCGGCCGATCCGTGAGCAGAGGGTGGTCCGGGATCAGCAGCGGCGGTCGCAGGGAATGGGCGCGTCGGGTTTGGCTGCAAGGACGATCCGTGCCGCGGCTGGCAGACGGCCGCCGGGCTTGACCATTGAAGCTCAGCACTCCGAGAAAACAACCTAGCCCTCGGGGTCCGGTAGTGCTATCAGAATCGGTGACTACCACAACCTGCCAGCTTGACTACCCCGTTCTCGTTTGTCCATCCTTCGCACGCTACTCGTTGCGTCGCGGCAAGACACCCAACTCCTGCTGGCATTCCGGGTACCAACCCGGAACAGCCGGCGTCGGCACCGCACCAATGCGCCACGAGTGGCATTCGGCCTAGCAGCCAATTCCGGTCCGGGCCGTGTCAATCGGTGTAGCTGCTTATGATCCACCGGCGTGCACAGCCGCCGTGTCGGCCGGGGCTGGCGTCGGGTTGCCACTGTCGCTCAAAGCGGTGTGGGCAGGCTTCCTCGTTGCTCAGTGTTTCAGGATGGACGACGGTCGCGGGCGCCCATTGCTGTCCGTCCGTCGTTTGAGGCTCACCCTGGTCGTGTCGTCAACCGGGGCGGGTGGGTGGGTCGAAAGAGCTTCCCGCCAGCGGGGGCGGCGCGAGTCCGGGTGCCCTCTGACGTTGCCGGGAGCGATCAGGCCAATCATCGGATCGAACGAGTAGTCCTGGCAAGTCTGCGCGCGGGAGACCGCGGTCGGTGGTGTTCCCCGTGGGCGTTGATTCGCCAGGCGATGGGTGAGCGGCACCGCGGGCAGATCGAGCGTTGACGCACTTTCGGCGTAAGGCATTGGCGGAACCATCGGTCTTGGCATCGGGGGCACTCGCCCACCCAACGCTTCCGGCTGTGGTTGATGGTGCTGCAGCGGTTTGCCGTGCAGCCGATGCGCCGCGCGGCTGTCTGCCACACGGCGTCGTGTGCGTGGTCGGGTCCGACGATCGCGTGTGCGATCTCGTGCAGGAGCGTGTCTCGGATGTCGTCCCAGGGCGCGCGCAGCACGTAGCTGACCGAGAGCGCGATGGTTCTCGGGTAGTACCGGCAGATGCCGGCGCGGCTCGTGGCGGTATCAAAGCGGAAGCGCCACCACGTCGCCGGGGCGCCCGTGTTGAGGTGGCGTGCGAGCAGTTCTGCAGCGTGGTCCTCGACTTGGCGCATCGTTGCTCCGCCGGTGGGGCCGGCCTTGACGAGCTGGAGCCGGCCGTAGCCGATGCGCCATCGACCGTTCTCGCCGGCCGCGACGATTGCTTCGCGGCGCCGCAGCTGGGTGACGGTGCCGGAGACGGTGAGCCGGTCGCGGCCGAGGAATGTGACGATGCTCCCCACAGGGAAGCGCTGTCCAGGGAAGCGGCTGTCGATCGGTCGTTCGGGCATCGTGGTCGAAGGCGTACCGCAAGTCCTTTGGTCTCGCCGAAGGCGCGGTCAGTGCACGGCGGTTGCGGTGGGCCAGTACTCGACGTTGACGTGGCACATGTCGGCCTCGTCGTCGAGTTCGTGGTGAGGCACCTTCGGGTCGTAGGCCGGCGGCGTTATCACGACAAGTTCGAATGAGGTCCCGGCGGGCGGCGGGGCCGGCCGGCTGTCGATGTGGTGCGACACCGCGAGCTTGGCGGCGACGTCGACGTTCGGCGCGTCGACCTTGATGGCGGGGAGGTGGTCGAGGGCGACCGCGGCTTCACGTGGCCGGGTCTCGGTCTCAAGGAGGACTCTGTAGGTCGTCGGCATATTGGCAGTCCCGCGGGGTACGCCGGCGGTCAGGCAGCGGCGGCCACGCGCTCGATAGCGACATCGTACAGTCGCAAGGCGTCGGCCTGCGTCCGGTGCCCCACGTCGTTCCAGCAACCCAGGTGGCCGCCGTAGTCCTCGTCCGGGGACACTTCGGCGATGGCGCGGCGAAGCTCGGCCAGGGCATTGAGGTACAGGCGCTGGCAGGGGTCGTTGACGCAGTCGGGGACGCTGTCGTCGGCGTACCAGGCGGCGCCGGTGGTGCACCAGGCGACGGCGGCGGGGTCGCTCGCGCCGCACATGGTGCCCTTCTCGGTCCTTGCCGGCGCGTGTTGCGTCCATCCGCGGAGGATCCGTTCGCGGCCGCGGCGCAGCAGCTCGATCAGCGTCAGCATCCGTTGGTTCTGGCTCATTCGGGGCTCCTCTTCGTGGAGGATGGTTCCTCGGAGGCAGGCCGGTCGTTCGCGCATTGGGCCGGCCCTGTCTGGCGGATGGTCGGCGGGTCGACGGGTGGGTGGAGGACGCGGCGGGGCCGGACGTAGTCGTGCTCCGGAGGGGTCGACCGAGGGGACTATGGTGCGATCGAGCGTCTCGCAGCCGCGGTCGACCTACGGTCGGATCGGAGCCGCATCAGCAGTCTACCCAGCGGCACCGGCCACAACCGGTCGACGGTCCGGTGCCTTCGGCGGCACGTCAGGTTCTCGCGGTCTTTCGCTCGATGTAGGTCAGGGCGGCGCGCGTGATAAAGCCGGAGCGTGATGCACCCGCGGCGGCTGCGGCCTGATCGATCAGATTGAGCGCGTAGTCGGGGATCGTCACGTTGAGTCGGATCGCCTTGCTGTGAGCCGGCTCCATCATCGCGAGATCGACGTCGACGACTGCGAGCACCTGGCCGGGCTCGACCTTCGGAAGCTCCCCGGACGGCACCGGCAGGTCGTGGCCGTCCTCGGCCAGCACCTCGAGGTAGAGGAGGATGGCTTCGGCGACGTTGGTCAGCGCCTCCGGAATGCTGTCGCCGGCCGACGAAACGGCAGGCAGGTCTGGCACGGTGACACCGACGCCGGGCTTCCCCGGCTCGATATGTAGCACGGTGAGGTAGTGCATTATCGCTCCCTCCAAGTCCAGCCGGCCTGCCGGTAGATGTTGCGCACGGTGCCGGTCGGGAGGTCCTTGCGCGGATGCGTGACAACCACGTGGCCCGGCTTCGTCGGGTGCTCGAAGATCTGGTGGCTGCCCTTCGTCTTGCGGTGGGTCCAGCCGTCGCGCTGGAGCCGCTTGATGATCACCGCGCTGTCCATATGTGTAGTATTACACACCGCACCCTGGCGGCCGTAGCATCGAGCTTCGCGGTCCTGCGAGGGAGAGATTCGATGGGAGCGACTGGCCCGGCAGGCGTGCGGAGAATCGGCCGGGGCAGAAAGGCAAGGTAAAGGAGACGCGCTGGCGTGTCGGCTCCTCTCCCAGACTGCGGGCGCAGTCAGATCCGGTTGATGGTCGTGAGCGCGCCGTTGCGGATCTCGATGTCGACGTTCGAGTCGCTGCCCATCGACGGCAGGATGCAGGTCGCCACCAGTTCGCGCAGGTCCGCGTCGGCCGCGGCCTCGCGCGACTCGAGGAGCTCGGTCACAAGGTAGGCGATGCGCCGGCGGTACTCGCGCATCTGCGTCTCTACACTGTCGGCGTCGGAGTCGAACGACGGCTCGAAGTGCGCCTCCACCAGTGCGTTCGCGAGGGCGCTCCTGTCGATTGTCGCGTCTCGGCGGACGACGAAGACCGGCTCGGGCTCGCGGGTCGCACCCCCGTCCTGGCTGAGCAGCGCAGCGCTCGTGGGCATGCGCACCCTGATGGGCGCGTCGCAACCTGTTCTCTGCATCAGAAGTTCGAGCTCAATTTCGTCGATGGCTCCTCGGAAGGGAATCTCTCCGTCCCGGCGGGTCTTGCGCGTGCTCGTATGCGTCTCGGTCCCGCTCCTCATGTGCACGTCGACGCCGATGATGCACGGGAGATCGTCGTACCACCGGTAGCCCCGAAGCGCGCTCTCGGTCTCCCAGTACCGGCCGAGCGTGCCGGACTCCTTCGCCGCCCAGGCCAGCGTCTGGGACTCGGCGGCGTCCAGTTCGTCGTCGTCCACCAGGATCGCGTGCTGGAGATCGGGGTAGCGCGGGTGCTCGAGCAGCTTGTCCTCGTAAGCGTTCGCGGGTCCCCACGGGGTGAGGTGACGAGGATCGTCGGGCAGCGTGATGCCGGCCGCGGCCGCTCTCGTCCGGGTCTCGTAGCCGAGCCGCGGCGCGTGGCCCGCGGCGGCGATCGCGCGGTAGATGATCCGCGTCGCCTCGTCGACGAACTCTGCGGTGAAGGGTGTCTGCACGATGGCGGTGCGGGCCGGCAGGGTCAGCTCGAGGTCGGGGCAGTCGGCGACGTCGGCGAGAGTCCACCACGTCCGGGGCGCGTCGGCGTCGGTGCCGGGCAGGGCGTGAACCTGGGGCAGGTCGGGGAAGGCCACGTGCAGCCCGTGGAAGTTGATGTCGCGGGTCGGCCAGGTGGAGTCCGTCGAGTGAAGGACGCCCACCCGGAGTCCGCGCCAGGTCTCGATCCGGACAGCGTCCTTCAGGAAGTCGGTCTGCTCCGCCTTTCGTCCGTTGACGGTTGCCGGGATCGGGTAGTGGCGCACGGCGTCCGCGATCACGCTCGGGATCCAGCCCGGGTCGGTCGGCAGGATCGAGAACGTCACGTCGGTGCCGTGGTCGCGGTCCCACTCGGGGTCCGCCGCGACGGCCGCGGGCTCGCGCCCGACGAAGTGGTCCTCCTTGAGCTGGACGCTCCAGGCGGCGCGCCCTGCCACCCGAGAGCGTATCCGGGGCGACCGCCGCGCGAGCGAGAAGATGCCCATGCCGGCGGGGTGCTCGGCGCCGCGGAGGTACTGCGGCCAGCGGCTCCTGCCGAATGCGAGGAGCGCTCTCGGGTCGCCGATGCCCTGGCCGTCGTCGCTCACGGTGATTCGTCCGTCGGCCCGGTTGTGCGTGATGAGGACCGATGTCGCGCCAGATCGGCGGGCGTTCTGCAGGATCTCGTGGAGCGCCTGGGCCAGCGTTCCGTCGAAGAACTGCATCACCTTGGCGATCGCCTCTTCGGCGATCCTGGCGCGGATGGTCTTCTGCTTGCTGCTTGTCATTGCTTCTCCTTTCGGCCGGCCCGCCTGCGCAGGTCGGCGAGGGTTCGGTGGATGGTCCGGATGTCGGCGCCGAGGGCGCGGGCGATCACGGCGGTGGAGGCTCCCGCCTGCCGCCAGCGGAGGATCGCCGCGGCGCGCCGGGCCTGGCGGAGCACGCGCCGGCTGCCGGCCGGCCGCCGGGGCGTGGTCACAAACGCCTCCTGCCGGTCTGGACCCAGGGCCGGGTCCCGGTGTCTTCCTCCTGGTCGCGGTCGCTCGTCAGGACGTACGGGCGGAGCGGTCCCCACTGGCCGTGGAACCAGCCGAGGCGGAGGCCGTCGAGGGCCTGGTCGAGGGTCCAGCCGCGCGCCGCGAGCGCGTGTGCCGTGCGCTCGTAGGCGTCGTCGTCCCAGACCGCGAGGTCCTGGGGCGGCGGTGTACGGTTGCGTGGATCCCAGTCGTCCGGCATCTCGCCGAGATCGGTGAGAGTGGGCTGCGTGGGGTCGTCACCGGCAGGGTCGGGCCACTCGATGTCGCCCTCGTCGAGGTCGCAGGTGGGATCGGCTAGCCTGTGCCGGTAGTGCTCGGGCAGCCAGACGACGCCTTCCGTGCGGTGGAGGATGAGGTACTCGGTCTCGCTTCCGGCCGGTCTGAAACGCCACATGCCGGCCGCCTCGTCGCCGTCGAGGACATTGTGGTTGACGGCTTCGTAGGTGGCGATGGCGCCGAGCGTTCCCTCGTACCTGTCGAACTCCGCTTCCACTCCGATCACCGGGCCGAGGAGCGCGTAGCCCTCCTTCTCGAGCCTCGCAGTCTCCCGGTCGGCGGCGGCCCGGTTCCACGGATCGTCGGGATCCATGTCGTCGAAGACGTCGGCCACGTTGTTCGCGATGTAGCTCTGCCACACGGCGGGCAGCTCCACGGTGATCCGGAAGGCCGGGATCCCGGGCGCTGGGGGCCGATCCTCCTGTCGTCTCGTGTTGGTCATGGCTTGCGCAGTCGGTTCGTACGGTCGTTTCTCCGGTTCGGGGGATGTCGAGACGGCTGCTGCGCGTCCCGGTGAGGCGCGAGGGGCCGTCAGGCGGGCGGATCGGTCCTGGGGGCGCTGCAGGGCTTCGTGAGGGCGGGGCGGTAGGCGCCGGGGGTGAGCTCGAGGTTGACGAGGGCAGTGGCGCGGCAACCCCTACAGAACGCGGTCGCCGCGCTTGACCTTGATGCGCCGCCTCCGGGATCGAGCAGGTCCGCGGCCCGGTCACGGCGCTCGGCCGCGCGCCACGCCCCGAGGCCGCCGTCGACGCCGTTCGAGGAGAGCCAGTCGGCCTTCGTCCGGTACTCGGCGGCTTCGTTGCGGAGCGCGGCGGCCGCGGCGGTCGCGGATCTCCGCGCCCGTCGGAGAGCGCCGGCTGCGACCGTCTCGTCGCGTCGCCGCTGGCGCGCTGCCGCTCGTGCGCGCCGTTCAAGGTCGGCCGGGCTGGGTCCTGCAATCCTCATCATCATGTCTCTGCCGGTGCCGCCGGGCGGCGGCCACGAGCTGTCTCCAGGGGTTGGGCTTCGGGGGTGCGCAGAGGCGGTTGAGGTGGACCCAGATGCCGCACCAGTAACCGAACATCACGAACTTGTAGCGGGCGAGGGCGTCCCATGCGTGGCGCTCCGCGGCGTCGCGCTCGTCTGCGAGCCTGTTCTGGCTGGCGTGCTGGTTCCGGAGATCCTGGGGTATCGGAGGCAGGGGTTCGCGGCGGGCGGTCATCTGCGATCGCCGCGGTAGAGGAGGTGTTCGGCTTTGGCGAGGTCCCCGCTCTCGATCTGCCGGCGCC
>JAJEFC010000346.1 GCA_022820675.1 Vicinamibacteria bacterium
ACGGCGGGGCGGGTGCGCCGGACGGCGGAGCGGGTGCGCCCCACGGCGGCGCGGTTGCGCCGACCGCCGCGACGGCGTCTCGGGATGCCGACGACGAGGCGCGCCGCCGTCACGAGGACCAGGTGGCCCGCTTCGCCCGCCAGCTCCTGGACCGCTGGGGCGTCGTCTGCCGCGATCTCGCGGCGCGCGAGACCCTGGCCCCGCCATGGCGCGACCTGCTTCGGGCCCTGCGCCGGATGGAGGCGCGCGGCGAGATCCGGGGCGGGCGTTTCGTCGCCGGCGTCGTGGGCGAGCAGTTCGGGCGCCCCGACGCGGTCGAGCTGCTGCGCGTCGTTCGTCGCGAGGAAGCGCCGCCCGACCCGGTACGGGTGTCGGCCGCCGATCCCCTGAACCTCACCGGGGTCCTTCTGCCCGGCCCCCGGGTCAGCGCCCTGTCCGGCGGGACCGTCGAGCTGCTGCCCGGGGCCGGCGCCGAGCCGGGCGAATCTCCTGTTGCCGGCGGAGCCGGCGCGGCGCGGACGGCGTGACGCCTGCCCCGCGCCTTGCGAACGACCCGCTCGGCCCTAGCGTCTTCGCCCTCCCGGAAGACTGATCAAGGCCCCCCGGGACGCATGTCCCCCCACCCCGATCCCGCTCCGGGCGTAAACTACCGCCAACCAACGACTTAGCGAAGCGGCCTGATCGGTTAGAACTCCTCTACGCGATCGGAATGTGGGACGACATGTTGGACGGGGATCCGCCTCGTTTTGTGGGGACGGGATGTTGGACGGGCGGCCGTCCCCGCCGGGCGCGTCCGCCGCCCGCCTTCTCGAAGCCGTCTCTGCGCTCTTCCCGCGGCGTCGGCGCGCGGCGTCCATCACGACCCTTCTCTGGAACCCGACGGCGGCAGCACGTAGTCCCCCCACGCCTGAATCAGGGGGACCCGCTTGTCCAGGTACTTCGTCTGCAGGTACGCCGCCACGGTTGTCCTCCTCGGCGTGTCGAGCGCCGCCTCGCACACCTCGCGGTGCGCGCCGGCCTCGCTCACCGCCCACCCGCGGTACGTCGTCCGGAACCCGTGCACCACGATGGGCTTCCCCTTCTCGTCGACGAACTTGAACGGCGCCAGCAGCCGCGCGGCGGCGGGCAGCGTCGGGCCCACGCCGGTCGTGCTACCCTTGAGGTAGTTGCCAGTGCGCTGCAATCGGCGCGGCGGAAGCGCGGTCCCGCAGGACGGTCGTCTTGGATCAGGTGCTGCACATTCACGAACGCGTCACGGCACTCTCCCGAGTCGTTTCCGAGCCGGGTCGCCGCCGCGCGGGACGGCCTGCACGTGGCGATCTCGGTATCCGACCGGGATCGGCGCGTGCCGCCGAGTCAGCTGCCGCATCTGTTCCGCAGCCCAGTCCGGCGCCGCCCGTCGGCGAGGGGGAGCGCCGGCTCGGGGCTCCGGCCTGGGGTTGTCGATATGCAAGGGACTGGTGGACGCCCACGGCGCCCGCATCTGGGCGGAGAGCGCCGCGGCGGGGCGCGGCACCCGGTTCATGTTCACCTTGGTGATCGAGGACGGCGCCGATGCGGTCGGCACCGCGCCCAGCCCGTGACGCCCTAACCCGGAAGCGCCAGCGGTCAGCAGCATGACGGGGTGCAGGGGCGATCACGGATCAGGTGTCAAGAAAAAAATATGGACGACCAGAACGGACGTGATCGGGCGTGATTGGGCGTGATCCACACTGAATTGCCCCGAATGGCCGCCCTGTGGGGTTTATCGGCCCTTTCCCGATCCCCTGTCTATCCCGCATTTTCGGAGTACCATTCACATTTCGATGAGGGGGGGGACACCCCGCCCTCTCGGCTGACGTGGGCTGCCATGGACTGTCACGGCTTGACCTTTGGTGGTCCCGGATCGCGTTCCGAACACCCCCCTGCGCGGGGGGATGCCGGGGGTCCGTACAATGGTGTACATCCAGATTGGCGTAGCGGTGATTGCGTTGGGGTACTTCGTCTACAAAACTTGGTACCTGTTCCCGCTGAGAATCGAGCGGGGGCGCAATTCGGACGATTTCACAGCGTCCGCCTTCATCGATCTGGTGGGCAAGGCGCGCGGCGTCATGCTCGTGTGCGACGACGGGAACGAGATGTCAGGATCGATCTACGACTCTCCCGAGGTCGTCGCGGCCGTGAAGTCGAAGCTGGACAGCGATCCGCAGTTCGGGATGCGCTGCATGTTCTCCAGCAACTTCAAGACCAAGTTCAGGTTGCAGTTCGACTGCGCCGACTACGCCGATCGGATCAAGTTCGCCACCGTTGAGGTCCGCAGGACGATCCACTTCAAGATCATCAACGACGGGCGCGAAGCGTACGTCTCGGAGCACCTCGAGGGCGAGCGTGAACGCCGCTACACGATCTACAGGAACCTCATCGGGCCGGCACGGACGCAGGTGCTCGGGTCGTACATGGACGACATCAACCGGGTATTTGCGGATGCTGCCTGAACTAGCACCGTACACCTTCGCGACCCTCGCGGTGGCAGCGTTTGCGTTGGTGATCGCCAACGACAGGTTCGGGGCCGCAGTGAGCGTTGTCTACTTGTCTGGGGCTACTGGCGCTGTCCTGGTGTTGGCCAGTGTGCACTTGGGGCTCATCGCGTTGGAGCGAGCGGTGACTGGGCCAGCGGACTTCAACGTGGTGGTACATGCCTTCCTGGCGCTAGGCTTCGCCGCGGTCACAACCTTCGGTGTGCCAGCGCTGCTCCTGGAAACGCTGCGCGTCCAGCGCTGATCGGCGCCTCAGCGGGCGGGCCGTGACCCACGAATCGCTGCTGCGCTAGGCGTGAGGCAGCCGGGATCGCGGCTCGGACGACCCGAAGCGAGTATGCGCGATCATGAAGGGGTTTCCGCCTCATGCTGGGCGACGACGCGGCCCGACCCGCCCACGTGCGCAAGGGGCGCGGCGTCGGCTACCGCGTGCCCAGACGCCGGTGAGCCGGGTGAAACCGCCGCGGATACGTCGGCATCGCTGCCGCCTCCGATCGCATCAGGCGGCCTCCCCGCTCGCTTCGCTCCCCTACCACGTTCAGACGCGAGTTCGCTCGGTTCAGCCGCTTTGCGACCCTGGCCAGCGGGGCGCCGGCGTCGACGGGCTCGTAGAGGGCCAGGCAACTCTCCTGCGGGCCACTGTCGTGATCGCATGCCGGTTGCTGATTGTTGGCTCCAGCGCGAGTCGGCGCTGCCAATCGGCCGGTGTCGGCGGACACGCCCAAGGCCGCGGCGGCGGCTTCGTCGATCACGCGACGGGCCGGGCACTGCTCGCCTTGTCGCCAGGGGGTCAGTTTTGAGTGTCGCTTGACAATCTGGTCGGGCCGGCGGCGGTCTGTACGCCTCGAGGCCGCCTCGGCGCGTTGGAATGTTAGACCGGTGTTGGATGGTCCGGTTTCTGATAAGTAAGTCATTTATTTTAAGTCATTTAAGGGCTAATATTATGCCTCCTGGAAGCTCCTCTCCACCGTTCGACCAGGAGCTTGCGCCGTAGGACGGCGCGGCTTTCCGTAGGGTTGGTAGGGCGCCGAGCGGAGCCGCAGGCGACGAGGGGCGGGCGAGGCCGCGACCGTCGTCGTCACTGCCATCCTCGCACTGCGCCGCCCCGACCGTCCGGCGTTCGCGCGAGACGCTCGGCGGAGGCATGTCCCACGAGAACGTCCCGGCGCCCCGTCGACTGCGTGCTGCGGGATGCGAAGAAGCGCCGGCACGATAATCTACGCGCCCGGATATCATCGGTGCGTCCGAATACTCACGCCCGCGGATGGCGGGCGATTCCCGGAACCGCGAAGGAGTCCTGAACGATGTCGACGAGAACCCGCGCAACGCTCCTGTTCGTCGTGGCCGTGCTCTGCCTCTCCGGCCTCCCGTTCGGTGGATCGGTCACGACCGCCGCCGCCCAGCAGGCCGAGGTCCCCGCCGTGCCGAGCCCCGATCTGTACGCCGGCTCCCCCTATCTCCGCGAGCTGCGGAACTCGCTGGTCTACGGCGAGGTCTGGGAGCGACCCTACCTGTCGAAGCGCGACCGCAGCCTCATCACCATCGCCGTCCTCCAGGCCCTGGCCCGGGAGGAGCTGGCGATCCACATCCCCCGCGGGCTCGACAACGGGCTGACGCCGGAGGAGATCTCCGAGATCATCCTGCACGTGACCTTCTACGCGGGCTGGCCGACCGGGGTGCAGGCGTCGCTGACCGCGGCCGAGGCGTTCGAGGCGCGGGGCTTGACCCTCGGCGACCTGCCGCGGGCCCCCGCGCTCGAGGCCGAGGTCACCACCCCGGGCGGCCTCAGCGACGCCTACGCGGCGGTGCCGCGGCTGGGGGCGCTGCGCAACAGCCTGCTCTACGGCGACATCTGGGAGCGGCCGCTGCTCTCGAAGCGCGACCGCAGCCTCATCACGGTGGCCGTCAACCAGGCCCTCTACGTCACCAACGAGCTGCGCCTGCACATCGACCGGGCCCTCGACCAGAACGGCGTCGAGCCGCAGGAGCTCTCCGAGGTGGTGCTGCACGTCACCTTCTACGCGGGCTGGCCGGCCGCCGTGAACGCGGGCCGGTTGCTCACCGCCGCCTTCGAGGCGCGCGGCGTGGCCCTGGTCGAGCTGCGGTAGTGATCGCGGTCAGGGCAACGGCACGCACAGGAGGTCTTCCCCCACCGTGACCGGCCCTCCGTAGGCGGCGCGTAGATGGGCGAGGCTGTCCGCGAGGACCTGCGGCGAAGAGGTGGAGACGTGAGAGGCGACCACCCGGCCGGCGCCGGCGTCCGCGGCCAGCGCGCCCCAGACGCTCGGCCGGGCATGCAGCTCGGCCGAGCGTCCCGTCGACGTCTCGGCGCCGCCGAGGTGCACCACCAGCACGTCCACGTCGCGCACGAGCTCGACGAAGGCGGCATCCGAACCGTTCTGGTCGCTGCTGAACCCCACGCTGACGTCCCCCACGTCCACCCGGTACCCCACGGTGGGGACATCCGCGTGCGGCACCCCGATGCCGCGTACCCGGACGTCTCCGTCGCGCCAGACCTCGGCCGGCGCGCCGGCTGCCACGTCCACCGTGACCGCATCCAGGTCGAGGCGGCCGGCGAGGACCCGGAAGATCCCGCCCGGCCCGAAGAGCCCGTCCAGCCAGTCGTCCAGCGACGGGAACGCGCTGCTCCCGGATGGGCCGGCCACCCGCAACCCGCCCCCGCCGGGCCACAGCAGCGCCGGGACCTCGGCCGAATGGTCGGGATGGAAGTGACTGAGCGCCAGCAGCCCCACGTCTTCGAGATCGGCGCCGGACGCATGGAAGCGCTGCTTGATGCCGCCGCCGGCGTCGACGAGGATGCGGCTGACCCCGTCGACCCAGACGAGGTAGCCGGCCGAGGCCCGTCCCGAAGACGCGCCCGGCCCTCCCGAGCCCAGGATCTGAAGCTGCACGCCTGTCTCTCCGCAGGCCGCCGGCGCCGGCCTGGCCGCCAGGAGAAGACCGAGGGCCGCGACCACCACCGGGAGGAATACGTTGCGTGTCACCATCGGAACCTCCTCACGCCACCGTCAGCTCGACGAGCCGGTGGGCCGGGTCGGTCCGGTCGAGGCCGCGGCAGGCCGCGATGATCTCCTCGAACCGCGTGGCGGGGACGGGGACGCCCGGAACGACGTCGCGAATGCGCCGCGCCTCCTCCTCGAAGTCCCAGATGAACTCGCGGCCCGTGGCCTGTCTGGTGTAGCTGAGCCCGTCCCTCGTGAAGACGGTGATGCGCGGGCCGAAGAGGGTCATCTCGTGGGACGGGATGATCGTCACCCGCCGCATGAGGTCGAGCACCTCCGGCGGGTCGGGCGCCCCCGCCAGCAGGGGGAAGCCGCGCCGCACGACCCCGTAGGCCGAGTAGTACCGCGTGCTGCCCACGGTGGCTTCGCCGAGGTCCTCCCGCCGCGTGGGGAAGGCGGGGCTCGGGTACTGCGTCTCCAGCCAGTTCACCACCGCCTCGACCCGATCGACGTCCTCGTAGGTGATGCCGTGCTCCCCGCAGAGCTGCGCGGTGACGTCGACGTGGGCGATGTTGTAGCCGGCCGTGGAGTAGATGCGGTAGAGGGTCTCGAGGAACAGCCATTCCTCGCCGAGCCCGGTGGTCAGCGCGTCCAGGCTGGCGCGGGTGTCGCCGGTGAAGCTGTAGGTCAGGTCGCCCCGGTTGTTGCCGGCGTAGGCGTGGTAGAAGCCGGCGTCGCCCTCGAGGGCGGCCTCGCCCGCCTCGCGGCCCTGCCGCGCCAGCGCCACCGCGAGCATGGCGTTGCGGGCGGCGGCGCTCTCCCTGAGGCCGCGGGCCTCGAGGTTGCTCCCGGCGAGGTTGGCGCAGAGGCCGATGGCGTTCGTCGTCTGGTCCTCGGAGAGGCGCATGATCTTCGCGGCGGCGACGGCGGCCCCGAAGATGCCGAAGACGGGGCCGGCGTGGAAGCCGCGCGCCATCATCGTCGGGATGAACTCGGCGGCCATCCGCTCCATCACCTCGTAGCCGGCCACGAGGCCGGTGACGAAGTCGCGCCCGGAGGCGTCCTCGGCCTGTGCCGCCGCGAACGCGCAGGGGACGATGCACGTGCCCGGGTGCAGGAGCATGCGGAACGTGTCCCACTTGCCGCCGGCCAGGATCAGCTCGGCGTTGGCGAAGACCGCGCCCGCCTTCGTGGCCCTCGCGCCGTCCACCATGACAGTGACGCCGGCCGGCGCGCCGCCCTCTTCCCGGGTGACGAGCTCGACGGCCTGCCGGCCCGCGGGCAGTTGCGAGCCGAGGAGCGCCGACGCGAGGGCCTGGAGCGTGAGTCCCCTGGCGCGGTCGACCACCTCCGGGGGCAGGTCCTCGTAGCGCAGGCCGACGACCCACCGCGCGAACTCCCGGCTGAGCGAGACGGCCGGGTCGGTTCGAGAAGCGCGGCCCGGCTGCCTCGCCCGCGCGGCCGGGGTGAACGGCGTCGCGACCCCCGTCCCGATCACGCCGGCCGCGAACGCGCTCTGCAACAGGCTCCGCCGAGTCAGTCCAGCTCTCATGGTGACGGTTCTCCAGGGACGCTGCCGGAATCACGTTGCCACGCGCGCCAAGCGCAGAAAGCCGCAGAAACTGGCGCGCGGGCGAAGTTGGCAACTCTCGTTTCGATCATCGTCCCCCAAGCGCTCGAGATCGAGGGGGTTGCCGGCCGCGAGCCCGTGAAACCCCGCGTGTCGGAGTCTGTGGTGGAACCCCACGCGGCGGGATGCAACGCTGCCTGAACGCGGCGGGGACTCTTGCCACGGCTCCCGGGTCCCGCCGAGTCGGTCCGGCTCTCCAGGTGGCAGGGACGCTACCACCGGCGGGATTCCGCAATCAAGCGGTTGCAGACTTTCCCGCGATTTGCCGGGTCGTGCATGTAGACTACGGGCATTCCGACCGAACAGGGGGTGGCGAGATGATGTCTGCGAGCTGTTTCCTCCGGCGTCCGGCGGCAACCGCGGCGGCGGCTCTGGTCCTTGCGGTCGGTCTCACCGATCGTGATGCCCTCGCCGCCGGCCAGCCCGCTCGGGACGGCGTCCACACCGCGAGTCAGGCCGAGAACGGCCGCGCCGTCTACACGCGGAGCTGCGCCATCTGTCACCGCACCGACCTGCGGGGCAACTTCGAGTCCCCGCCGCTGGCCGGCCCCAACTTCCTGAGCTTCTGGGGAGATCTCACCCCGGGCGAGCTCGTCGAGCGCATCCGGACCACGATGCCCCCCGACCGGCCGGGCCGCCTCGGGGACGAGACCTATCTCGACATCGTCGCGTACCTGCTCGAGGCGAATGGCGCGCCGGCCGGGGACCAGGCGCTGACGGCGGCCACCGCCGTCCCCATCGGCGACGTGGCGACCGGAGAGACGGCCCCCGCGCCGGCGATAACGGCAGCGGCCCAGGGCCGGGCGCGGCGGCCCGACACGCGCACGGCGGCGGCGGCCGTGCCGGGGGGCGTGACGGTTGCGGGCGAGGTGGAGAGCTACACGCCGGTCACCGACGAGATGTTGCGCGATCCGGATCCGGGCGACTGGCTGATGGTGCGGCGGAACTACCAGGCCTGGAGCCACAGCCCCCTCGACGCGATCACCCGCGACAACGTCGGCGAGCTCGAGCTGCAGTGGATGTGGGCCATGAACGAGGGGGGCCGGAACGCGCCTTCGCCGATCGCGCACGACGGCGTGCTCTACTTCGCCGGCTTCGGCCCGGTGGTGCAGGCGCTCGACGCCCGCACCGGCGACCTGATCTGGGAGCACGAGGTTGGGGTCGAGGCGGGCCAGCTCGCCAGCTCGAGCCGCAACCTCGCCATCTACGAGGACAAGCTCTTCCTGGCCACCGCCGACGCACGGCTGCTCGCGCTCGACGCGCGCACCGGGGCCGAGGTCTGGACCACCCGCATCGCCGACGACGCCGAGGGCTTCCGCAACACCAGCGGGCCGGTCATCGCCGGCGGCACGATCGTGCAGGGGCTCGGCGGCTGCGGGCAGTTCACCCGCGAGGGCTGCTTCATCAGCGGCTACGACGCCGCGACCGGCGAGCGGCGCTGGCGGTTCAACACCGTGGCCCGCGCGGACGAGCCCGGCGGCAACACCTGGGCGAACCTGCCCGACTACCTGCGCGGGGGCGGCGAGACCTGGATAACCGGCAGCTACGACCCCGAGCTCGACCTCGTCTACTTCGGCGTCGCGCAGGCCAAGCCGTGGGTCGCGGTGAGCCGGGGCATGACCGTGCACGACCCCGCCCTCTACACCAGCTCGACCGTCGCCCTGCGGCCGGGAGACGGCGACCTCGCCTGGCACTTCCAGCACGTCCCCGGCGAGAGCCTCGACCTCGACGAGGTCTTCGAGCGGGTGCTCGTCGACCTCGAGGACCGCCGCGTCGTCTTCAGCGCCGGCAAGCACGGCATCCTCTGGAAGCTGGACCGCGAGACCGGGGAGTTCCTCGGCCACAAGGAGACCGTCTTCCAGAACGTCTTCGACCGCATCGACCCCGAGACCGGCGCCGTCACCTACCGCCAGGACATCGTCGACGCGCAGTTCGAGCAGCTCGTGCCGGCGTGCCCCAGCACCGCCGGCGGCAAGAACTGGCACCCGATGAGCTACCACCCCGGCTCGGGGCTGCTCATCCTCCCGCTCTCGCAGACCTGCATGGAGCTGTCGGCGCGCGAGGTCGCCCTGGAGCCCGGCTCGGGCGGCGTGGGCATGAGCGCCCGCCCCTTCTTCGAGATGCCCGACACCGAGGGCCGGCTCGGCAAGCTCGCGGCGTTCGACGCCGAGACCCTGGAGGAGGTTTGGAGCGTCGAGCAGCGGGCGCCGTTCCTGACCGGCGTGCTGTCGACGGCCGGGGACCTCGCCTTCGCCGGCGACCTCGACCGGCGTTTCCGGGCGTTCGACGTGCGGACCGGCGAGGTGCTGTGGCGGGCCCGGCTCGGCACGTCGGTGCAGGGCTTCCCGATCTCGTTCGCGGTCGACGGCCGGCAGTACGTCGCGGTGTCGACCGGCCTCGGCGGCGGCAGCCCCCGGGCGGCCCCCCGCGCCCTGGCCCCCGACATCCACCACCCGCAGACCGGCAACGCTCTGTACGTGTTCGCACTCCCGGAAACGAGCGGCGGCGCGCAGTAGGACCAGCAGGGCCTGCCGGGTCGTGCGTTGCCGATTCGTCTCGTGCCGGTCGAGCCGGCCCAGCCGCCGGCCTGAAGTTGTCTGCGTCGGCACTTCCGGGGGCAGACGTAACAGGAGGTTCCCATGTCGCTCGCATCCCGTCACCGCCTTGCCAAGCCGTTTCCCACGGCGGGTATCGTCATCGTCGCCCTGTTCATGTCCGTTCCGTCTGCCCAGGAGCCCTACCTCCACCTGAACCCCGTGATCGAGAAGCTGGAGCAGGGCCGGCACGTGTTCGGGGTGAGCACCGCCGACCTGTCGCTGCAGAACGCGCGGTCGCTGGCCGGCGATCCGAGCATCGACTACGTGTACGTCGACATGGAGCACAACCCGTTGCGGTTCGAGCAACTCGAGCAGTTCGTGGCGTTCCTCGTCGCCAGCGACAAGGCCGGCATCGTCGAGCGGGGCAACGCCCAGGCGCGTCCGCCGGTGTTCGCGCGCTTTCCGCCCTACGGCCGCGAGCAGACGCAGTGGATCGTCAAGCACGCCCTTGACATCGGGCTGATGGGCATCCTCATCAACAACATCGAGACGGCCGAGCAGGCCGAGAACATCGTGCGGACGATCCGGCCGCGGCAGCTCCGAACGTCGGCCATTCCGGACCCGCCGGGCGTGCGGGGGACCGTGCAGTGCCCGTTCTGGGGCATCGGCCGCGCCGAGTGCCGGCGTCGCGCCGACCTCTGGCCCCTCAATCCGCAGGGCGACCTGCTGTTCTGGGCGATGATCGAGACGCGCGAGGGCGTGGAGAACGCCGACGCCATCGCGCAGGTGCCCGGCGTCGGGGGCTTCTACCTCGGGGCGGGCGGCGACCTCAGCTCGTCCTACGGGGCCGAGAGCGCGGACGATCCCGAGGTCGCGGCCGCTTTCGAGCACCTCCTGGCCGTCTGCCGGACGCACGATCTCGCCTGCGGAGGGACCGTCACCCCGGCCAACGCCGCCCTCCGCATGGAGCAGGGCTACCGGATCTTCAACTTCGGCGGCGCGAACGGCGGCCTGACCGCGGTGAACGGGGCGGCGCGCGACGCGGTCATCGCGGCGGGGGCGCGACGTTGAGGGCGGCTGCCACACGCCCGTGGTGAAGTCCTGCGTTGCACCGTGCCCGCGGGGCGACAGCGGACGCCGCGGCGCCAGCGGGCCAAAAGCGCCCGGAGTCCGCGAGGGTGGGGGAGCGCACATCCTGGCATTCGTAACCGGCGAGCAACGGAGTCGGCCGGGGTGAATGACCACCGATACGCGGTGGCGATTCTTGCGCCGGGCTCCCTGGACCGCCGACTCGATGGCCGCGCATCGCCACTCGGTGGCCACGCATCACGTCAGGAAGGGAACCAACGGCCATGATCCGCGCAACGCTCGCTCTGCTGCTCTCGATGCTGCTGTCCGGGACGCTCGCTCCCGCCGCCCGCGCCCAGGTGACGGACTTCGAGCCCGTCACGACCGAGGAGCTCCTGGCCCCGGACGACGGTGACTGGATCAACTGGCGCCGGACACTGAACGGGCAGGGCTACAGCCCGCTCGACCAGATCGACCGGGACAACGTGGGCGACCTCCAGCTCGTCTGGTCGTGGGCGATGCAGCCGGGCACGGACGAGGTCACGCCGCTGGTGCGCGATGGCGTGATGTTCGTTCCCAGCCGCAGCGGCGTGCAGGCGCTCGACGCCGCCACCGGCGACCTCCTCTGGGAGCACTCGCGCCGGCAGGCGGTTCCCGAGGACGAGAGCCTGCCCATCAACCGCCGCCCCGGCATGGCGCGGCGCAGCATCGCCATCTACGGCGACCGGATCTTCGCGGGCACGAGCCGGGCCGAGCTGATCGCCCTCGACGCGCGGACGGGCGAGCTCGTCTGGCAGCACCAGGTGGCCGACAGCAGCCTCGGCTACCGATACACCAGCGGTCCGATCGTCGTGCGGGGCAAGGTCGTCGCGGGGATGACGGGGTGCGAGCGGTACAAGAACGACGTCTGCTTCATCTCCGCCCACGACCCCGACACCGGGGCCGAGCTGTGGCGCACGTCGACCGTCGCCCGCCCCGGAACTCCGGGCGGCGACACCTGGGGCGACCTGCCGCTGAGCTGGCGCGCCGGCGCCGACGCCTGGATTCCGGGCAGCTACGACCCCGGGACCGACCTGATCTACTGGTCCACCGCCCAGGCCAAGCCGTGGGCCATCGTGCAGCGCGGCACCGAGGGCGCGGCGCTGTACACCAACTCGACGCTGGCCCTGGATCCCGAGACCGGCGAGATCCGCTGGTACTTCCAGCACATCCCGGCCGAGACCCACGACCTGGACGAAGTGTTCGAGATCGTCCTCGTCGACCGGGGCGACGGGCTCTCGCTCTTCAAGATGGGCAAGATCGGCGTCCTGTGGGAGCTCGATCCGCGCACCGGGGCGTTTCGGAACGCGTTCGACCTGGGCTACCAGAACATCGTCGACATCCACCCGGTGAGCGGACAGGGCATCCTGATCCCCGAGCGCATCCCCCAGATCGACGTGCCGGTGGACTACTGCCCGGGTCCCGGCGGCCTGAAGAACCTCTGGGCCATGGCGTATCACCCCGAGACCGAGGCGTTCTACGTCCCGCTGACGCCGGGCTGCGCGCACTCCGTCTTCGGTGCGATGCCCGAGCCCGAGCTGGGCGGCGGCGGGGTCGGCCCGAACGACCGCCGCTTCGTCGTCCATCCCGACAGCCCCGAGCAGTTGGGCGACTTCGTGGCCATGGACAGCCGCACCGGCGAGCTGCTGTGGCGCCGGCGCAGCCAGTGGCAGTACGGGACGGCGGTCCTCACCACCGGCGGCGGGCTGGTGTTCGTCGGCGACATCGACCGCTACATGTACGCCTTCGATGCCCGCGACGGCACCGAGCTGTGGCGCACGCGCACGCCGACCGCGACCGACGGCTTCCCCATCACCTACGCGGTCGACGGCCGCCAGTACCTCGCGGTGCCGTCCGGCCCCGGCTGGAGCATCTCGTGGCGGAACGCGCGGCTGGCGTTCCCCGAGACCATGCAGCGCCCGCCGGGGACCGGGTCGGTCCTGCAGGTCGTCGCGCTTCCGGTGGACTGAAGTGTTCCCGGCGAGTTCGAGACTTGGACTGTGAGCGAATCTCATGTCCTGCTCGAAGTCCGCTGGAATGAGGTGGCCGCCGCCGGCCGTGCGGCATGTCGCGGCGGTTCGTCGTCAGGCGGATGAACCCCAAGATGCTCGGGTAGCACAGCCCCACCTCGGCGGTCGACGACAGCGTGTCGTCCCACCAGCGCCGTGCCTGGGCATGGAACGGACCCGTCTCGTCGACCGCGTAGAGGAGCAGGTTGACGTCCGGCAGCATCATCCGCGGAGCCGGGCCTCCCGCTCCAGATGGGCGTCGGTCTCGATCTCGTCGACCAGTCGGTTGAGCCGCGCGGCGTCGAACCCGGGCCGCAGGTGGAGCTTGTGCGTCTTCGTGCGGTACTTCCTGGCCTCGAGGGGGCGTTGGTCGTGTCGCAGACCCTCGCGCAGCAGCCGGTTGATGACCTGCTTCAGCGACTGTCCGTCGCGGCGGCGCCGATCTTCGATCCGGACGGCGATGTCGTCGTCGATCGTCAACGTGGTTCGCATCAACACATCATAATGCCCAGCCCGATGTCGACGATGCATCCATTCGCAGAGGAATCTGGATGGTTCGACGACGGCCTGCGAGGCGACGCCGGCACGTGGGTAGCTCGCCATACGGCTTCAGGAATGCCCGGCGTGGTCCGCCACCACGTTGATCGGCGCGCGATGCTCCAGCCACGCCTTGGCCGCGATGACCACCTGGTTGAAGCCGCCGGTCGAGTCGAGCGCGGCCGCGATGACGGTCTGCGGATCGCCGGAGTAGCCCGTCTCCTCGACACGGAGAAGCGTGGTGTCCGGACCCTTCGCCTCGAACGTCCATACGACCCTGGTGAGGCCTCCCGCGTTCTCCCACTCCATGACGATCAGGCTCGGGCGCTCGAGCGAGGTCACCTGCACTTCGAACCCGGGCGCATCCGGTTGCGCGCCGAGATACCAGGTCACCGTTTCCCCTGCGCGGAGGCCGTCGTCACGCCGCGTGAACCAGAACCGGCCCATGGTCTCCGCATTCACGAACGCGTCGAAGACATCCGTCACGGGTCTGTGAACGAGAACCTGCGCCGTTGCGGCGAGGTCCGTGGCCAGCGTCATGCCGGTTCCCTCCAGTCAGCGGCCTGCCGCGGGCGCCGCCGCGACAGGAACCAGTACCCGCCCAGCGCCGGCACAAGAAGCCATCCGAGGCCCATGCAGGAGGTTGCGGGAAAGGCTAGTCGCCGGAGGCGGGTCGTGCGGCCGAACGTGATCCGAAATCGAGTTTCGCCGCCTTGTCGATGGTGTCTCGTACCTTGGAGCTCTTGAACAGCTCGTCGGGGTCGACGTGCAGCCCTCCCCGGGAGGTGACTTGAAAGGTCCCCGCCTCGTTTCCGCGTTCAGAACCGCTGGAAAAGAACTTGAAGATGCTCCCGAGCTTCGGCGGCACCGCTCCCTCCCCTCGGGCGGGCGCCCGGCCGGCTCCACGCGGCCTGCCGGCTACCCCATCGTAGACGCGTACGCGCCGCACTTGACCGCCCAAGGCCGCTCAACGCTCGCGGAGAGCGCCACCACCGTACCACACAGCCGTTTGACTTCAGCAGACCGCGGTCACGCAGACGGAGTCGAGGGTGCGGCCTTCGGGCGGGACCGGCAGTCCCGCCTCGGTCATCAGGGCGCGAAGCAGGGCCGCGGTCTCGGGGTGGGCGATGGACGACTGGACGCCGATGCGGACGAGGCCGTCGGCATAGTCGATGGCCTGCCAGGTGACGCCGGCCAGGGCGTGGATGCTGTCGCGGCTGCCGTGGTCGCGGGCCGCGAGGTCGGCGCCGTGGTGGACGAGCGTCCGCACCACGTCGTTGCGGCCCTTGTGGGCGGCGCCGTGCAGAGCGGTGCGCCCGTCCCGGTCCGCCGCGTTGACGTCGGCGCCGAGCTCCAGCAGCAGCCGCACCGTGGCCAGGGTGTCGGCCTCGGACCACTCGTAGGTCACGCCCTCGACCCAGCCGATGCCGGACGCGACCATCAGGGGGGTGGTGCCGTTGGTCGTGGGCAGTGCGGGATCGGCCCCGTGCTCGAGCAGGAGCCGTAGCAGGGTCAGGTCGCCGGACTGCGCGGCGCGCAGGAACGGCGTCGCGCCCGGCTCGTACAGCCACTGGTGGGTGAAGATGGTGCGCGTCTCGGTGCTCGACGCCATCCGCGGGTTGGGGTCGGCGCCCGCGGCGAGGAGCAAGCCGATCAGCTCCAGGTGGTCGACGTCGGGCATGCGGGTGGGGTAGTCGCCGGACTCGATGTTGCGGTTGTCCGTCGCGATGTAGAGCGGCGACCAGCCTCCCTCGTTGGCGATGTTCGGGTCCGCGCCCCGCTCGAGCAGGAAGGCCGCCAGCCGGTAGTACCGGTTGTGGACGGCGGTCAGCAGCGGCGTCCAGCCGTACTCCGTCGTCTGGTTCACGTCCGCGCCCGCGTCGAGGAGCAGGCGCGCCGATTCGAGATCGCCCTGCCGTGCCGCGAAGACGAGTGCGGTGAGGCCCCCCGTGAGGGGACGGGTACGGCGGCGTGGGCCGCGCGGCGGCGGTGAAGCCGCATCACCGGGGCCGGCGGCGCGCCCGGCGTCCACGTCGTCCGGCGTTTCGACCGGCTCGCCGCCCGGATCGTCGGTGCCGGCGACGGCATCCCGATCCGGCCGCGTCTGTGGCGGCACGTCGCTGAGATCCGCGGTGCGGGCGGGTGCGCCCGCCTGACCCACGCCCCGCCGTGCGTCCTCGATGCGGTCGCGCGCGATCGGGGCCAGGTACGGCCCCCGCCCCATCGGCACCGTCTTCGAACGGGCGGAGACGTCCGCGCCTCGCTCGACGAGCCGGCGGACAGCGTCCGGCCGCTCGTTCGCCGCCGCCCACATGAGCGCCGTCGTGCCGCGGCGCTCCTCGGCCGCGTTCACGTCTGCGCCGTGGTCCAGCAGCGCGTCGATCACCGCCGTGCGCCCGGTCCGCGCGGCCATCATCAGCGGCGTCTCACCGCCCGGCAGACGCTCGTCGGGGTCGGCGCCGGCCCGGAGCAGCCGCTCCACCAGCGCGGCGCCCGCGCCCGCGGCGGCGAGCGACAAGGGCGTTACCCCGGCCCGGTTCGCCGCCCCGACGTCGGCGCCGGCGTCGATGAGCAGCCCGGCCGCGGTCGCGTCGTCCAGATAGGCGGCCCAGTGCAGCGCCGTCGCGCCGTCCGCGGCCCGCCCGTCGACGTCCGCTCCCTCGTCGAGGAGCGTGCCGACGGCCGCTGCGTCGCCGCCGCGGACCGCCTCGATCAGCGGCGGCTCGGCCGCCGACGCCGACAGGCTGGCCCCGCCCGCGAGCAGCACCGCGAGCACCGCGGTGGAAGGATGGATGTCTCGGCGCTGCATGGTGTTCCCCTGGTTTCTGCCTCGTCCGTGGCCGTTTGCCGTCATCTTCCGACCATCGGTGGTGCGCCCGGTCGGATCGAACGGGCCGTACGCGCGGACGGGGTGTTCGCGTTCCTTCCTCCGGCGGCCGGCGGTGCGCCTCGCGCCCGGCTACGGCGACTGCGGCGGACGCTTCCTTCCGGCGGCCGGCGGTGCGCCTCGCGCCCGGTACGGCGACTGCGGCGGACGCTTCTGCCGCGACGACCCCGACGGACCCTGCCTCGCCTCGGCGCCGACGAGGGAATCCGGGGGCGGACGCGTGGCACCCGCCGACTCGTTGGCTGCTCGACGCCCTCAGAGCCCGGCCAGCCGGCCCGTGCTGTCGCCGATGCGGTCGAGGTGTCCGCCGAACATGTCCGTGATGCTGAGCAGCAGGTTCCCGCTCGTCACGCCGCGTTGCGGGTAGGCGAGGTGCCGCCCGCCCGCGAGCTGCCCCGAGGCGCCGCCGATCAGCACGTGCGGCACGTCGTAGTGCAGGTGCTGGTTCGAGTTCCCCATGTTCGAGCCGTAGAGCACCAGCGCATGGTCCAGCAGGGTCCCGTCGCCGTCGGGCGTCGACCGCAGCCTCTCGATGAAACGGGCGAGCGTCGCCACGTGGTACCGGTTGAGCATGGCGTACTCGCGCACCCGGCTCGGCTCCTCGGCGTGGTGCGACGCCCCGTGGAAGCTGACGTTGGTGCCGCTCTCGGGATAGACCCGGCCCGTCAGGTCGCGGGCGTAGAGCAGCGTGGCCACGCGGGTGATGTCCGCCTGGAACGCGAGGGCCAGCAGGTCGAGCTGCAGCCTGATGTGCTCGTCGAACGACGCCGGCACGCCCCAGGGCATCGTCACGTCCGGGGTCTCGACCGACGCCCGCGCCGCCACCTCGAGCCGCCGCTCGATCTCGCGCACGTCCGACAGGTACTGGTCGAGCCGGACGCGGTCGCCGGCCCCCACGTCGACCCGCAGGCGGGCGAGGCTCTCGGTGATCGAGTCGAGGATGCTGCGCTGCTGCGCGCGGCGGCGGAGCCGCTCCTCGGCCGTGCTCCCGTCGCCGAACATCCGCTCGAACACCACCTGCGGGTTGATCTCCATCGGGAGGGGCCGGGTCGGCGTCTGCCACGAGATGGAGTTCGTGTAGGCGCAACTGTAGCCCTCGCCGCAGTTGCTCGAGTTGGCGCCGGGGTCCTCGACCGCGAGCTGCAGCGAGGGCAGCAGCGTGTCCTGGCCGATGCGCCGCGCGATGAGCTGGTCGATGGTGGTGCCGGCGCGGATGTCCGCGCCGGTCGTCTTCTTCGGCTTGTCGGCGCAGAGGTAGGCCGCCGCGACGAAGTGGTCGGCCCCCGTCACCCCGGGCGGCGACTCGGCCGAGCGCGACCAGAGCCCGCTCGTGAGGACCACCTGGTCGCGGAACGGCTCTAGCGGCTCCCAGATGTACGGGTACGTGAAGTCCCGGCCGACCGTGTCGGGAATCCAGTAGCCGGGGGCGGCGCCGTGGGGGATGAAGATGCCGGTGAACCGCGTCGGCGTCGGCGCCGCGGCCCGCAGCGGCGTGGCCGCCGGCACCATCGACTCGAGCAGCGGCAGCGCGATGGTCGCGCCCATCCCCCGCAGGACCGTCCGGCGCGGCACGCGCCGCTTCGCGATGAACATCGTCAGCCTCCCTGCTTGCCCAGCCGCCGCTCTTCCTCGTTCATCCGGGCCGAGTGAGAGCGGTCCCTTCCGTAGTCAGGGGCGAGCCGCCGCCGGGTCTCCGCTCTTCTCGTTCATCCGGAACGCGTCGCTCCGCACCACGCCCAGCACCAGCGCCGTGAAGCGGTAGTCGTCGGCCGCCGCCTCGCGCACGATCGCCCGCACCGCCGGCATGTCGTGGTGCTCGACCCCGCGCCCGAGGGCGTAGGTCAGCAGCTTCTCCGTCACCGTCCGCACGAACTGGTCCGAGTACCGCAGCAGATACCGCCTCAGGCCGGCCGGGCCGTCGATGGCGCGCCCGTCGTACAGCACGTCCGAGGCGTCGACGGGGACCCCCTGCTCGTGGTCGCGCCAGCCGCCGATGGCGTCGAAGTTCTCCAGCGAGAACCCGATGGGGTCCATCAGCCGGTGGCACGCCGCGCACACGGGGTTCCCGCGGTGCGCCTCCATCTTCTCCCGCATCGTCGGCTCGCGGGCGTTGCCGGCGGGGTCGTCGGCCGGCGGCGGCAGGTCGGGCACGTCGGGCGGCGGGTCGGGGGGCAGGACGCCCAGCAGGTTCTGCAGCACCCACTTGCCCCGCTGTACCGGCGACGTGCGGCCGGGCTGCGACGACACCGTCAGGATGCCGCCCTTGCCCAGCAGCCCGCGCCGGGCGTCGTGCGCGTCGCCGAGCACGACGCGGCGGAACCGGCTGCCGGCGACGTCCGGGATGCCGTAGTGGCGGGCGAGCCGCTCGTCGACGAAGGTGTAGTCGGCCGTCAACAGGTCGAGCACGCTGCGGTCCTCGGTCACGAGGCTCGCGAAGAGCAGCTCGGTCTCGCGGCGGAGCGCCTGCCGCAGGTTGTCGTCGAAGTCGGGGAACCGCTCGACGACCGGCACTTGGCTCTCGAGACCCCGGAGGGTCAGCCACTGGCCCGCGAAGTTGGCGGACAGGGCCGCCGACCGCGAGTCGGCCAGCATCCGCCGCACCTGGGCTTCGAGGACGGCAGGCTCGCGCAGGCGGCCCCGCTCGGCGAGGTCGAGCAGCTCGTCGTCGGGGGCGCTGCTCCACAGGAAGAACGACAGCCGCGAGGCCAGCTCGAGGTCGCCGATGAGGTAGGCGTCGCCCGGCGCGAGGTCCGGCGGCTCGACCTCGACGCGGTAGATGAACCGCGGGTCGGCGAGAATCCGCTGCAGCCCCATCTCGATGCCGGCCTCGAAGCCGCCGCCGTCGCGGCCCAGCCGGTAGAAGCCCATGACGGTGTCGAGGTCGGCGGCGTTCACCGGCTGCCGGTAGGCGCGGCGGGCCAGGGTCGACAGGATCTCCTCGGCGCAGGCGTCCTCGTCCTCGTCGCCGCTCGGACGGCAGACGAAGATGCGCCGGCGGCTCGGCGTGTCGTCGGCCCCGGCCGCGTCGTAGGGGCCGTCGATGCGGAGGCTGCCGACGTGGGGATGGAAGGTGAAGCCCGGCAGGCCCCCCGTCTCGATGGTGCTGCGCAGGAACGCGTCGTTCAGGTCGAGGCCGGGGGCGAGGTTCGTGGCGAGGAACGTGACGCCGACGGTGTGCGGGCCGGCGGCGACCGGGAGCCGCAGGTCGATGGCGAGCTCGCGGGCGCCGCGTCCGAACTGCCCGACCCCCAGCGCGTCGTCCCAGTCGACGAGGGCCACGCGCTCGCCGTCGAGGAGGATCTCGAGCTGCTCGCCCCGCACCTCGCCGAAGGGCCGGGTGTTGCCCATGTTGCCCATGTTCACCGGCACCACCCGGAGCACGTACTCGCCGTCGGCGGGGAAGTGGTGCTCCACGCGCAACCCGCCCCGCGTGCCGAACGGCAGCCCCTCCACGTGGTAGCTCTGGGTGGCGTCCTCGGCGACGCGGTAGACGGTCTGGGTCGGCGTCGTCACGTTGCCGACCGCGAGCCGGCTGATGCGCGCCGCCGCCGTCAGGTACGCCTCGATGAGGGCCGGCGACAGGCTCAGCGTCCCCGCCTGGTTGTCGAACCCCCGGCTCGAGTCGTCGGCGGGCAGCAGCCGCGCCGCGTCGACCTCCACCGCCAGCAGATCGCGGACGACGTTGGCGTACTCGGTGCGGTTCAGGCGGTGCAGACCCGGCGGCGGGAGGCGGCGCACCGCGTGGCGGTCGAGCTCGGCCTCGAGCCACTCGGTCAGCGCGGCGTAGGTCTCGGGGTCCGGGCGCGGCGAGCCGGCCGGCGGCATCATGCCGGCCCGCAGCCGCCGCACGCCACGTTCGAGGACCTCGGCGTGATCGGCCACGCGGGCCAGATCGACGGCGTCCCACATGACGCCGGTGTCGCGTCCGATCGCCGACCGCTGGTTGTGGCAGCGTACGCAGTACTCGTCGAGGAGCGTCCGCGCGTCCGCTACGGCCATGACGCTGGCGCGGGCCTCCGGGACGGGCGAAGCCGGCGCGGTCGCCTGCGCCCAGACGTTCGCCGTGAACGCCGCCACGCAGCCTGCCGCGAGGAGTCCAACTCTCATGGGCGCGTCCCCGTGATACCTGTTTCGGCCGACTCTACCACGGTGGGAAGGCCCGGACAATGCGGCGTGGACGGCGCGGTGCACGTCAGGAAAGTTGCAGATTCGCGGTTGCGAGCATTTCGGGGCCAGGTTTGGCGTGCGAACGGGCGGCTTTCGGCGAAGTGCTCGCGCGGCAGAGGCGGGTCCCACAAGATCTGACGTGCACCCTGGACGGCGCGGGTGCGCCGGTCGCGAGGTCCCGCCCAGGACGGCCGACGTGCATGATCGGTGACGACGGTTCCCGGACGGCCGGCGGGTCGCCGGCCGGCGCGACGCACACCGCGCTGCCTTGTGCGGCCGGTCGTCGCCGGGCTACGATCCGGGCCTGTGCCGGGGCAAGCGTGGAGCCTGTCGGCGTGCGTCCGTGGCAGCGGATGGAGCTAGAGTGGACAGATGACCAAGTTGGCAAACGTCGTCGGCGTGATTCTCGCGGTTCTGGCCCTCGCGTCGGGCGGGGCGTCGGCGCAGTCCGGGACGAACGGGGAGCCGTCGTCGATCCGGGCCAACGTCGAGTACCTGGCCTCGGACGAGCTGGAGGGGCGGTTCACGGGCAGCGAAGGCATCCGCAAGGCCGCCGACCGCATCATCGCCGAGCTGGAGGCGATAGGGGCGGGGCCGCTGCCGGGGGTCGGCGACTTCCGCCTCCCGTTCGAGTACACCGGTTCGGCCCGCGACGGGGGAAGCACCCTGGCGCTCGAGACCGCGGACGGGCAGAGCCGGGACTTCGCCGACTCGGTGCGGGGGCTCTCGTTCTCGGAGTCGACGACGGCGAGCGGGCCGCTGGTGTTCGCGGGCTACGGGCTGGTGATACCCGAGACCGACGGGTTCAGCTACGACAGCTTCGCGACCCTCGACGTCGCCGACAAGATCGTGCTCGTGCTGCGGTACTTCCCCGAAGACAGCGAGGGCGACCTGCGGGCGCTGTTCTCGCGCTACTCGGACCTGCGGTTCAAGGCGGCGGCGCTGCGCCAGCGGGGGGCGCTGGGCATGGTGGTGGTGACCGGTCCCCGGTCGCCGGGGGCGGGCCGGCTGGTGAGGATGACGGCGGACGCGGCCGTCGCCGACTCCGGCATCGCCGCCGTCAGCGTGACCGGCGAGGTCGCCGACGCGCTGTTCGAGCGGGTGCCCGACCGGACCCTCGAGGATGCGCAGCGGGAGCTCGACGACGGGAACCCCCACGTGGCCGGCTTCGAGATTCCCGTCGAGGCGACCGTCGACGCGCGGGTGAGCCGCGAGCGGCGGACCGGCTACAACGTGGTGGGCTATCTGCCGCCGACGGCGGCGGAGCCTCACGACGAGCCTTACGTCGCGCTGGGCGCCCACTACGACCATCTCGGGCGCGGCGAGAGCGGCTCGCTGGCCGGGGCCGACGCGGCCGGCGAGGTGCACAACGGGGCCGACGACAACGCGTCGGGGGTCGCCGCGGTGCTCGCGGCGGGGGCCGAGCTGGCCGCCCGCGACCGTGCGCGCGGGGTGGTGCTGGCCTTCTGGTCGGGCGAGGAGATCGGCCTGCTGGGCTCGGCCGAGTTCGCGAGGAACGGACCGCTGCCGATGGACGAGGTCGCCGCCTACGTCAACTTCGACATGGTCGGGCGCATGCGCGACAACGCGCTGACCGCGCAGGGGCTCGGCAGCAGCAGCGTCTGGCCGGGCCTGGTCGACGAGGTGAACGGCGCGTTCGGGTTCGATCTCCAGCGGGTCACCGATCCCTACCTGCCGACCGACTCCATCAGCTTCATCGAGGCCGACGTGCCGAGCCTGGCCCTGTTCACCGGCAGCCACCCCGACTATCACCGCCCGAGCGACGACACCGACACCATCAACTTCCCCGACCTCGAGCGGACCGCCCGCTACGGCGCGGCGGTCGCGGCGCGCCTCGTCGACGAGCCCGCGCCCCCGGACTTCGTGGCGGTCGAGCGGACCGCGCAGCCGGGGCGGGCGATGACCCGCATCACCACCGGCACCATCCCCGACTACGGGGCCGAGATCGAGGGGCTGCGGCTGTCGGGGGTCATGGCCGGAGGGCCGGCCGCGCGGGCCGGTCTCGAGGCGGGCGACATCATCGTCGAGATGGCCGGGGTCACCGTGGGCAACATCTACGACTACATGGGCGCGCTCGACCTGCTCAAGGCCGACGAGCCGTCCGCCGTCGTCTTCATGCGCGACGGGGAGCGGCGCGAGACGCAGCTCGTGCCCGTGGCCAGGGACTAGTCTAGGGGTCTAGGGGAGTCCGAGCCGCCCGGGAATCTGGTAGTAAGCGTCGTGATCGTGCACCGGGGGCGGGAGCGCCGGCCCCTCACGCGGTGAGAAGGAGACGTCACGTGACTCGACAAACCCTCGTCTCGATCGGCGTCCTGGCCGCCGCCGCGGCGGTCGTCGTGTGCTCCGCCGGCACGGCCGCCGCCCAGGGCGACTACGTGGCCCCGCGCACCGAGTACGGTCATCCCGACCTCCAGGGGTTCTGGACGAACCAGACCTACACGCCGCTGGAACGGCCGCGGGACGTGGACAAGGCGTTCTACACCGAGGAGGAGGCGGCGGCCATCTGGCAGGGGAGGGCGAGCCGGGAGTCGTCGCTGACCACGCCGGGCACGATTCCCGACGTGCACTACGACTTCACGCAGTTCGGGCTCGACCGCAGCCAGTCCACGATGACCTCGAACCTGCGCACGTCGCTGATCGTCGACCCCCCGAGCGGGCGGCTTCCGCCGGTGACGGCCGAGGGGCAGCGGCGCGCGGCCGAGCGCCGGGCGGCGCGGGAGGCGCGGGGCGGCCAGTACGACCGGGCCGAGAACCTGCCGCTGGGCGCCCGCTGCATCATCACCGGCAGCGCCGGGCCGCCCATGCTGAACGCGGGCTACAACGCCAACTTCCACATCGTGCAGGGCCGCGACCACGTGATGATCCTGCTCGAGCAGCTCCACAACGCCCGCATCATCCCCGTCGACGACCGTCCCCGGCCGCCGGAGGCGACCCGGCAGTGGATGGGGGTGCCTCGGGGCCGGTGGGAGGGCGACACGCTCGTCGTCGAGACCACCAACATCAACGGCAAGAACCCGTTCCGGGGGTCCAGCGACCGGATGCGCGTGGTCGAACGGTTCACGCGGGTGGCCGACGACGACATCCTGTACACGTTCACGGTGGAGGACCCGGCGACGTGGGCCCGCCCCTGGACGGCCGAGATGCCCATGAAGAGGTCGCGCGGGCCGCTCTTCGAGCACGCCTGCCACGAGGGGAACTACGGCCTGTTCAACATCCTTGCCGGCGCGCGCGCCGAGGAGGCGCGGGCCGCGGCCGAGCAACAGCAACAGGACTAGTGCAGTGCCACAGCCAAGAGTTCGGGTACGCGGTGCTGGCAAGTCGTTGACGATGTGACCAATAGGGCCAGTCCGTACCCGAAGATTATGGCGTGACGCAGCACTAGGCTGCACCTTCGTGGGTGTCCGGTGGAGTGGCGCCGGGCGCTGCCGGGATCCGCGTGCGGGGGGGTGACCCGGTGGGCATTTCGAGGAAGAGCTTGTTGACGGTCGTGGCGATCAGCATCGGGATCGGCGCGCTTACCGGCGTCGCGGGCACTTTCTCGGTCTCGGGCCGGGGTGGTTGGCGGCGCGAGGGGCGCCGTTTGCGCCGTGACCGCGGTGCTCTTGCTCCGCCAGCCGAGCCGGTAGGACTCCGGCGACGCAGGCGTTGTCGGGCGCTCCCGTGTCGGTGACGCTTCAACGCCAAGCCGGGAACGGCCTTCCTGTCCCTCCGTCGCCGTACGCAAGTCGGGCGCCCTGTCGCCGCCGAGTCGGCCGCGGCAGGGCGCCCGTCGTTCTTTCCCGCCGGTATCCGTCCCCGCTCAGTTCCCCAGCGGCTCCGACTGCGCGCCCGCCTGCACCGCCCACAGCCGGTTGCGGGTCAGCAGGTACATGACGCCGTCTCGCACCACCGGGGTGCTGTAGACCGAGGCGCCCATGTTGACCTCGGCCAGCAGCTCCATCTCGGTGCCCGCCCGCAGCACCGCGATGTCGCCGTCCTCGTCGCCCAGGAACACCTTGCCGTCGGCGACGAACGGCGAGCCCCAGACGGCCGCGAACGTGTCGTAGGTCCAGTGGTGCTCGCCCGTGTTCGGGTCGAGGGCGTGCAGGAAGCCCGAGAGGCTCGAGATGTAGAGGACGCCGTCGGCGATGGCCGCCGTCGACATGGTGCGGTAGAAGTCCTCGCCGTCGCGGCTCCACACCTTGTGGGTGTCGGTGACGTCGCCCGAGCCGGTGGCGTCGATGGCGTAGAAGTGGCCGGGGGCCTCGCCGTGCTCGGGGTCCTGGCCGACCCCCACGTAGACCTTGTCCTCCCAGATCACGGGGGTCGCGAGGATGTTGTTGCGGGTGCCGCGCCCGCCGAGAATCCACTCCGAGTCCGGCGGGTTGCAGTCGAACTGCCAGAGCTGCTCGCCCGTCTCGGGGTCGAGGCTGTAGATGATGCCGTCGCCCCCGGCGACGATGAGCTGTGCGCGCCCCTGGATGACCCCGTAGGCGGGGTTGGTCCAGCTCCCGTGCAGCACCCCCTCGCCGACGTCGGTGTTCTCCCACAGCAGCTCGCCGGTGTTCTTGTCGAGGGCGATGACGTGGGGCGAGAACGGCGAGGGGATGTTGACGTGCCCCTCGTCGACGCCGTTGCTCGTCACCGTGAACAGCACGTCGCCGATGACGAGGGGCGACCCGGTGGCGAGGTTGTGGGGAAACACGTCGAGCTCGCCGATCATGTCGTACGACCAGATGATGTCGCCGTCGGTCGCGTCCGCCCCGGGCTCGTCGGTGAACGGCCCGTCGTTGCCGTCGGCGAGCCCGTTGGCGTCGAGGCAGATGACGTGGGCCTGGTTGGAGACGTACCAGACGCGGTCGCCGTCGACGAACGCGGTCGAGCAGACGCCCTGCAGCGGCCAGTCGTTGACCCGGCCCGCCGACAGCTTCTCGTGCACCATCTGCCAGATGAACTCGCCGGTCATGGCGTCGAACGCCATCACCACGCCCATGTCGCCCTGGTAGGCGGGGTTCCGGACCCCCTCGTTGTTGGTGCCGACGTAGACCTTGCCGTTGGCCACGACGGGGCCGCCGTAGGCCTGCGAGCCGACCGGCTGGGTCCACAGGATGTTCTCGCCCGACCGCGGGTCCCAGCTCTCGGGGACGCCGGTCTCGTCGGACACCATGTTGCGGGACGGCGTGTTGCCGAACATCGCCACCTCGTTCTGGGCCGCGGTCGGGGCCGCGACCGCCGCGACGAGGGCGGCCAACAGCAGACGGGTTGCACCGTGTCGAGTCATTGGTTCTCCACCACGCTGACGTTGTCGAAGTAGATGTCGATGGGCGAGTAGCCGATGATGCCGGGGCTGCCGTTGCGGTTGGGCATGGGATCCTCGGCGGTGATCGTCCACTCGGCCGGCTCGGGCTCGTCGCGGGGCCAGACCTTGCCGCGCACCAGTCCCCGGTCGCCGTCCACGTCGACCCGGAGCTTCAGGCGGTACCAGGTCTCCGCCTCCCACTCGAAGTCGACCTCCTCGCGGATGCGCAGCTCGGCCGCCCACGACTGGATCTGGATCTTGCGCCGGTTGCCCTGCAGGTCCATCGTGTAGCCGCTGTTGATGAGCCCGATGTCGGGCCGCCGCCGGCGCCACTGCGACGCCCTGACGTCGGCCTGCACCGTGTAGCCGGACATGTCCGTCGGGCCCAGGTAGGTGGCGTGGCGGTGGATGCCGGTGCGGGACGCGCCCTTGCGGAACACCTGGTCGCCGTCGAGCTCCTCGACGGCGAGGCTGGCGCCGCCGCCGATCCAGTACGGCGGGCGTCCGCTCTCGAAGTTCTCGGACCACGGCAGGGGGGCGTAGGCCCGCACCTGGGCCACGGCGCTCAGCTCGCCGACGGTGGCGGTGACCGTGCCCGCCTGGTTGGAGGCGCGGTCGTCGGTGGCGAGCACGCCCTCCGGCGAGATGCCGGCCCCCGCGAGGCCGTCGACCGACCAGGCCGCGTCGCGGGCGCCGATGAACCGGCCGTTCTCGTCGTAGGCGCGCACGCGGAACTCGACGGTGTCGCCGGCCGACGCGATGACCTCCGCCGGCACCACCTGCAGGCTGGCCGCGGTCTCCATGGGGGCGGTCTCGGCCGGCCCCTCGGGCGCGGTCCCCGGCGCCGCCGCGAACGGCGCGTCGGGGTCGCCGATGGCGTAGATGCCCGACTCGGCGGTCACGTAGAGCCGTCCGTAGCCCACCGCGAACGACCCGTAGATCTCGGCGTAGCGACCGTCCTCGACCGCGAGCTCGTCGTGGTCGAGCTCGGTGGCCCCGTCCGGTCCCGGCTCGAGGATGGTGACGTTGCCGTTGGTCTCGGTGACGAACAGCTTGCCGTCGGCCCACACCGGCGATGCCTTGCCGACCGTGCCGACGCTCTGCTCCCACGCGACGGCCCCGGTCGCGGCGTCGAGGGCGAAGAGGTTCGCGGAGTTGTCGATGACGTAGAGCCGCCCGTCGTGGATGAGCGGCGACGAGAACCCGACCGCCAGCTCGTCGGCGCGCCAGCGCTCGTGGGTGGCGGTGACGTCGCCCTCGCCGGTGGCGTCTATCGCCACCACCCGGCCCATGATGCCCGAGTCGACGTTCTCCTCGCTGTGGGCCGCGTACACCGTGTCGCCGGCGAGCACCGGCGAGACGTTGATGCCCCGCTTGCTCAACTGGTACTGCCACACCTTGCGGCCCGTGCGGGCGTTCAGGGCGTAGATGTGCCCGTCGGCGTTGCCGTCGATCCACAGGCGCTGGCCGTTGACGACTCCGACCACGCCCACCGACTGCGTGTTCATGTCGGCGACGTTGCCGCCGGGGGTCGAGTGCCAGCGGACCTCGCCGGTCATCTTGTCGAAGCCGAAGTAGCGGTGGCGGGGCGGACCCCCGAGGTTGCCCCAGCCGGCCCCGATGATGCTCAGCAGGAGCTGGTCCTCGTCGACGAGCGGCGTCGACGTGCGCCCGCCGTAGCCCGAGGCCCGGCCGAGCTCCTCGGCGAGGCGCCAGCTCCACACGACGGCCCCGTCGCGGTCGAACGCGTTCAGGTGGCCGTCGATGTTCATGGCGTAGAGGTACCCGGTCTCGGGGTCGCCGGTCACGCTGCCCCAGCCCACCCGGTTGAACGGCACCGTGGTGTTCAGCACGTTGTAGTTGTGCTGCCACAGCTTCTCGCCGGTCTCGGCGTTCCAGCAGGCCACGACCTCCTGCTCGTCCACCCCGTCGCCGGTGCGCCCGTTGGCGCAGACCCGCCCGTCGAAGACGGCGGGGGTCGAGCGCCCGACCCAGCGGTCGTACCAGATGAGGTTCTCGCCGTCGGGCGACCAGCTCGAGACGAGCCCGGTCACGTCCGAGGCGCCGGTCTGGGCGCGCCCCCGCCAGCTCGGCCAGTCGTTCGCGGCGGCCGGGCCGGCCAGCAGGCTCGCCAGCAGTCCGGCGACGAGCGCCGCGGCCACCCTCCGCGCCGTGCCGTGTGCAGCCGTGTTCATCCCGCTTACCCTCGCTGAATCATCGAGTTCATGGCTCGTCGAATCGAGCCGTTCACGGCGATCTGAAACAAGAAATCATACTACAGCGGCCGGGGCGCTTCAGTGGTTCCGAGCGGTTCCGAGTGGTTCCGGTGGTCCCGAGCGTTCCGGCAAGGGGTGATGGTCTGGCTGTCGAATCGAGTGGGGACGAAGACGCGCGCCCTCCTGCGGGCGCCCGATCGAGCTCCCGGCAGCATTTATAGCAAAATTAGCGAGTTTATCCTGCTGGCATAAACTCTACGGTGTCAGTGACTTACGTGGAAAAAACGCTCGAAATTCGCCTTGTGTTCGCCCTCTCTCCCGGGCCACCAATCGTGCGGATCGGTCCACATGGTTCTGCCGCAGAGCCCCTCACGGACTGCCTGCGTCCAGGGCCCGCTCAACCGTCCACAGCAGCCCGACGGCGGCGATGAGGGCGGAGGCCGGTATGGCCACCCGGCGTCGGTACCAGGGGCGGCGCCGGTACCAGCCCACGGCGGCGAACGCGATGCCGATGACCGCGAGCTGTCCCACCTCGATCCCGGCGTTGAAGGTCAGCAGCCCGAGCCAGCGCTCGTCCGCCGGGAGCCCCAGCTCGCGCAGGACGCCCGCGAACCCGAGCCCGTGCAGCAGGCCGAACAGGAACACGGTGGCCGGACGCCACGGGGTGAGCCGGTCGGTGAGGATGTTCTCGACCGCCACGTAGACGATGGAGAGCGCGATGAGCGGCTCGACGATCCGCGGGGGCAGCGACACCACGTCGAAGACGGCGAGGGACAGCGTCACCGCGTGGGCGACGGTGAACGCGCTCACCTGCCAGACGAGGGGGCCGAGCCGGGCGCCGAGGAGGAACAGGCCGAGCACGAACAGGATGTGGTCGAGCCCGCGGGGGAGGATGTGGACGAAGCCGAGCCGCAGGTAGCGGCCGGCCGTCGACCAGGCGTCGGCCGCGGTGGCGGGGCCCGCCAGCGGGAACGGGTCGCTACGGGCGCCGCGTTCCAGCAGGGCTTGGCGCGTCACCCCCCGCCGATCGTCCCGGATGGTCAGGTTCACCTCGGCGAACGCGCGCGACGCGAAGAACTCCAGCTCGGCCGCGCCCGCCGGTACCTCCCCGGTCAGTCTGGCCGTCAGCCCAAGCACCGTCGGGATCTCCGACTCGGTCGCGGCGGGCGTCCCGTGGTCCGGGAACGACACCTCGAACGGTGCCGGCTCCCCGTCGAAGCGCAGCCGAACCCGGCGCTCGAAGAGCCGCCGCAGCCGGCCGAGGGCCGCGTCGAGCTCGGCCGGGGGCAGACCGCGGACCGCCGCCGCCAGCTCGGCGTCGTCGGCGCTCTGCGGTGCCCCCAGGGCCAGCGCGTCGAGGTCGACCACCAGGTCGGCCCGGAACGTCCCGTCCCGCTGCAGCACGACCGTGGTGTCGGTGAACGTCAGGGGATGGCCGTCGGCAGTCGCCGGCAGCAGGGCGAGCAGCGCGGCCGCCGGCAGCCGGATCCAGGTCATCCGAGTATACCTACGAGGACGGGTCGCCGTGGGGCGGCCGGTCGGCTCGTCGGCAGGCGGTCTTGTGGAGCCGAGGGTGGCCACGGGCGACCGTCGCGGGAGCTTCGCGCCGATCAGCTCCCGACGGCCGGCCGGTCGTGCTACCGCGCGTGCAGGGCGGGGCTGTTGACGTGCGCGTTGTGGCCGTGTTCGAGGGAGTCCACGCGCCCGGTGAGGCGGTCGAGCTTGCCGTTCACGGCGAGGATGACGACCATGTTGATCAGGCCCGTCACGGCGCCGACCAGAGAGAGAACGAGCGTTGTCAACTCCATGCGTGTTGACAATGTACCGCACTGTGCCGGATTTCGCAAGAAACTCGTCAGCGAACACTTGGGCTCCCCCGCCCATGTCAGGGCCGGCGGAGCCTGACCAGGTAGGGTCGGCCCCCGCGCAGGAAGTTGACCACGGTGTCGGCGCTCTCGACCAGCAGGCCGAGGCGGGCGGTGGCCTCGACGTTGTCCTCGACGTCGACGCCGCCCACGCGGTAGATGACGTCCCCGGCCTGTAGCCCCGCCACCTGGGCGACGCCCCCGGGGGACACTTCGGTGACGAGGGCGCCCTCGCGAAGCTGGAGGTGCTCGGGCTCGAGGCGCGCGATCAGGGCGCCGGTGGGGGCGGCGTCGCAGATGGTGGCGCCGATGTCGATGGTGCGGGTGGCGTCGGGGTCGGCGCAGACGTAGAGCGCGTCGCCGGTCTGGGCAAGTGCGGCGGTGGTCCAGAGCAGGGCGAGGCCGAGGCCTCCGGTAGTCAGGACGTGTCGCAACCTCTGCATGCGCGAAGTATACGCCGGCCGGCGCCCGGCGGTCCGCGGGCGCCCGGCGCGGGCCGTCGTGGGTGCAGTCCATCCCCACCGCCCCCCGGCCGTCCGCTGGCGCATGAGCGCGGGTCGGCGGGCCGGGCGGTGTGACGGTCGCCGCCGTGCCGGGCCTTCGCGGGCCGGAATCGATCGGGCGGGAACCCAGGGGTGCGCGACAAGGGAGTGGTGCGCCGCCACGCAAGCGGCACGCAGAGGCGCGTGTGCGAGCCCGAAGCCCTACGGCGGCGTGTTCGCGGAGCCGGTCCGGGCCGCTCCCGCGATCGAGCGGCCGACAGGGCCGGCGGCCGTCGCCTCACAAGTGTCGTCCGCCCGGAACGCGCGTTTCGGTGTTCGGAGAGGCGGCTGATCCGTTACCCTGTGCGGCATGTCTCGAATGACTGCGTGTTCAGGCGGGCGGCGGGGGCGTGGCGGATCGCGGTGGGCTCTCGGAGCCGGCGCGGCGCTGCTCGGGGTCGTCGCCGGCCAGGCCGGCGCCTCGCAACCGGAACCGGCCGGGGCGCCGGTGGTGGAGCGGTTCGCACGGCTGGCCCTCGAGTGCGTGCACCGCGAGTACCCCAACAAGATCGCCCACGTGCTCAACGACGACGGCGACGTGCGCCCGCCGCGCGAGCTGACGCCGGCGTTCTTCGGGTGCTTCGACTGGCACTCGGCCGTCCACGGGCACTGGCTGCTGGCCCGTCTGGCGCGGCTGTATCCGGAAGCGGACTTCGCGCCGGCGGCCCGCGCCGCGCTCGACCGCAGCCTGACGGTGGAGAACGTCGCGGCCGAGGTCCGCTACTTCCAGGGGCCGGGGCGGGCCGGCTTCGAGCGGCCCTACGGGTCGGCGTGGCTGCTGCAGCTCGCGGCCGAGCTGCGCGAGTGGGACGACCCGGCGGCGCGGCGGTGGCGGGCCGCGCTGGAGCCCCTCGAGTTCATCGGCTCGGCGCAGATCAAGTCGTGGCTGCCGAGGCTGAGCCATCCCATCCGCGTCGGCGAGCATTCCCAGACGGCGTTCGCCTTCGGGCTGATCCACGACTGGGCGCTGCGCGCGAGCGACGCCGGCATGCTCGATCTGCTGGAAGCCCGCATCGCCGACTACTACCTCGACGACCGGAGCTGTCCCCTCGCCTACGAGCCGTCCGGGCACGACTTCCTGTCGCCGTGCCTCGCCGAGGCCGACCTGCTGCGCCGCGTGCTCGAGCCGGACCGTTTCGGGGCGTGGCTGGGCGAGTTCCTGCCGGGCATTCCGACCGACGGCGACGGGGCGGGCTGGCTCGAGCCGGCCGTGGTCACCGACGCCGGCGACGGCAAGCTGGTCCACCTCGACGGCCTGAACCTGAGCCGGGCCTGGATGCTGGAGGGGATAGCGGCCGCGCTTCCCGAGGGAGACGGTCGCCGGGCCGGCCTGCTCGACGCCGCCGCGCGGCACCGCGACGCCGGCCTCGCCTCGGTCACCGGCGAGCGCTACGAGGGCGGCCACTGGCTGGGCACCTTCGCCGCCTACTTGGTGACCCGGCGGGGGATTCCCGCCCCCGCCGGGGTCTTCCCGTAGGAGGTTCGCCGCCGTAGCGGCTGGGTGCTGTCCTGCTTATCGGCCAGTCGGTCGCCCGGCTTTACCTCGAATCGCAACGCTGGGTCTATACGCGGCCGATCCAGTACGCAGATCGCCGTCGCAGATTCACGACGGCCAGGATGCGCACAGGTCCGTCTCCCGTGCGATACAACAGCCCATAGGGAAATCGCCTCAGAAGCCGCCTGCGCATCCCAGCCTGTACGGGAGCGCCGATGGAGGGATGCAGGGCGATGGCCCCCACGCATCGCTCGACTTCGGCAACGAACGCTGCGCCGAGGCCGGGGCTCTCGCGCTCGTCGTAGAGCGCGGTGTCCTCCAATTCGCGCGCGGCAAGGGTATGGAACGAGACGTCGTCATTCCAGCCGGGCGCGGACGTCACGGAACACCTCCGACGCCGCGCGGCCGGCGTCGCCGTTCGTGTCCCAGGCCCGATCTCGCCGTTCTGCCTCGTCGGCCCAGAGTCTGGTGTTCTCCTCGTCGGAGAGCGCTTCCAGACTGTCCAGAAGCCTCTCCGCGAGCCTGGCCCGATCCGACGGGTTCAGTCGCAGCGCCTCGGACTCGATCTCGCCAATCGTCATGACGCCGTCTATCCCTCCTTGTCGGCGTACTGGTCGCGCAGCTTGGCGACCACCGTGGGGTCGGCGAGGGTGGTCACGTCGCCCAGCGCCTTGCCCTCGGCGACGTCGCGCAGCAGCCGCCGCATGATCTTGCCCGACCGGGTCTTCGGGAGGTCGGCCGCGAGCACGATCTCGTCGGGGCGGGCGATGGCGCCGATCTTCGTCACGACGTGCTGCTTCAGGACGCCGATGGTGCCGTCGTGCGGCGTCACCCCCTCCTTCAGGGTGACGAACGCGGCGATGCCCTGGCCCTTGATCTCGTGGGGCTTGCCGACGACGGCGGCCTCGGCCACGTCGGGGTGGTCGACGAGCGCGCTCTCGACCTCCATGGTGCCGACGCGGTGGCCCGAGACGTTGAGCACGTCGTCGACGCGGCCGAGCAGCCACAGGTAGCCGTCGTCGTCGATCTTGGCGCCGTCGCCGGTCACGTACACGTCGGGCCCCCAGCGCCCGAAGTAGGTCTTCACGTAGCGCTCGTGGTCGCCGTAGATGGTGCGCAGCATCGACGGCCACGGGCGCTTCATGACGAGGTAGCCGCCGCCCACCTTCACCTCCTCGCCCTGCTCGTTCACGACCATCGGCTTGATGCCGGGGAAGGGTCGGGTGGCCGAGCCCGGCTTCAGGGCGACGAGGCCGGGCAGGGGGGCGACGCAGATGGCGCCGGTCTCGGTCTGCCACCAGGTGTCGACGATGGGGACGCGCGCGCCGCCGATGTTGGCGTGGTACCACATCCACGCCTCGGGGTTGATGGGCTCGCCGACGGTGCCGAGGAGCCGCAGGGTCGACATGTCGAACTTCGCGGGGATATCGGTGCCCCACTTCATGAACGCGCGGATGGCGGTCGGGGCGGTGTAGAAGACGGTCACCCCGTAGCGCTCGACCATCTCCCAGAACCGGCCCCTGTGGGGCGTGTCGGGCGCGCCCTCGTACATGACGCAGGTCGCCCCGTTGGCGAGGGGCCCGTAGACGAGGTAGCTGTGCCCGGTCACCCACCCGATGTCGGCGGTGCAGAAGAAGACGTCCTCCTCCTTGAGGTCGAACACCCACTTCGAGGTGGCGTAGGTGCCGACGAGGTAGCCGCCGGTGGCGTGGGCGATGCCCTTGGGCTTGCCGGTGGTGCCCGACGTGTAGAGGGTGAAGAGCAGGTCCTCGGAGTCCATGGGCTGCGGGTCGCAGCGCGGGGCGGCCTTCGCCATGAGGTCGTGGTACCAGTGGTCGCGGCCGTCCTGCATCGAGATGTCGGCGTCGAGCCCCTCGCGGTGCATCACCACCACCGACTCGACGCTGGGGGCGCCGTCGAGGGCGTCGTCGGTGATCTGCTTGAGGGGGATGACCCCGCCGCGGCGGTAGCCGCCGTCGCCGGTCACCACCACCTTGGCCTGCATGTCGTTGATGCGGTCGCGCAGCGACTCGGCGCTGAACCCCGCGAAGACCACGCTGTGCACGGCCCCGATGCGGGCGCAGGCGAGCAGGGTGATGGGCAGCTCGGGGGTCATCGGCAGGTACACCGCGACCCGGTCGCCCTTCTCGACCCCGAGGTCGCGCAGGGCGTTCGCGAAGCGGTTCACGTCCTGGTAGAGGTCCCAGTAGGTGAGGGTGCGCCGGTCGCCGGGCTCGCCCTCCCAGATGAGGGCCGCCTTGTTGCGCCGGGCGGTGCGGACGTGCCGGTCGACGCAGTTCACGCTGGCGTTGATCTGCCCGCCGAGGAACCACTTGACGGTGGGCGGGGTCCACTCGCACACGGTGTCCCAGGGGCGGCTCCACTCGAGCTCGCTCGCGAACTTCGCCCAGAAGCCCTCGTGGTCGCGGTCGGCCTCCTCGTAGATGCCGGGGTCGTTGGCGTTGGCCTGCGCCGCGAACTCGGCCGGCGGCTCGAATACCCGGTCTTCCTGCAGCAACGCGTCGAATCCGTCAGCCTGGGACACGGCAAGTCCTCCTGGAAATAGTCAGTGGAACGTCCGGCCGCCCTGCGGCCGGGACGCCTATTCTAGCAGTCCGCTTGGTGGCAGCCAGCCCATCCAAGGGTCGGCATGGCGTCATCGGCCGCCTCGAGATGTCTTCCGGCGCCTCGTCGAGCATCTTCAGCATCGGGTGGTGTCTCCCTCCCCCGGCCCGCCAGCCAGTGGTGTTCCCTGTGTGCAAATCGACGGCGGCGCCGACGAGCCTGATGGAGTAGACTCGTGATCATGGCCGATCAGCCTGTCGGGGAGCGCGCAACACCCGACGAACGTGCGACGCCCGACCCGCTTCCGACCGATGTCGCCCACGTGCGGACGGAGATTGCCGACGTGCGGGTGGAAATCGCGAACCTCGACAAGCGGCTGTCCGGAGAGATCGCCGACCTCCGGACGGAGATCCGGACTGGACTGGCGGACGTGCGGACGGAGATCCGGACCGGACTGGCGGACGTGCGGACGGAGATCGCCGGTGTCCAGACCGCCATCGCCCGCCTTGGAGAGCAGCACGCGAAGACCGAGGCCAGCCGCCTGCGCTGGACGCTCGGCGCCATCATTGCGGGGAGCTCTCTCGGCGTGGCCGTCCTGCGGCTGCTCGGGGATTGACCGGCGACCGTCAGGGACCCCGGGCTGCAACTCGTCCCGCGCCCGAGTGGAACACGCCATCAAGCAGGAGGCCCGACGCCGAGTGCCCGCGGCCTGCGGTGCTTGCGGATGAACGGCTTGATGTCTTCGCCGGGCTCGACGAGAGCGATCAGGTCGTGCGCGTGCCGCCGGTCGCGGCAGTCCCCGTGACGCCGACCAGGCCGTCCGTCCGCTCGATTACGGCGCTGTTTTCCGTCCACAGCATCCGTTCGGCCCGCTCCAGCAGCCCCCGCAGGCCGGTGCGGCGGAGGGCCGACACCGAGACCCCATCGTGCAGGCGCGCCAGCGCCTCGCCCTCGCCGTCGGCCATCCGGTCGATCTGGTTGAAGACCAGCAGCTCCGGCGCCTCGACGTCGATGTCGCGCAGCACGCGGCGGACGGCCTCGATGCGACGCTCGCAGTCGGGCGTGGCGGCGTCGACCACGTGGAGGAGCAGCGAGGCGTCGGCCAGCTCCTCGAGGGTGGCGCGGAAGGCGGTGACGAGGTCCGCGGGGAGGTCGCGGATGAACCCCACGGTGTCGGTGATGATGACCTCGCGCTCGCGGGGGAAGCGCAGGCGGCGCGAGGTGGGGTCGAGGGTGGCGAACATCTGGTCGGCCACGTGCACCTCGGTGCGGGTGAGGGACCGCAGCAGGGTGCTCTTGCCGGCGTTGGTGTAGCCGACGATGGAGAGGACCGGGGCCCCGCGGCGTCCTCGCCGCTGCCGCCGGTTCCCGCGCTGCCGGGCGAGCTTCTTCAGCTCGCGTTCGAGCCGGGTCACGCGGTCGCGGGTGCGCCGGCGGTCCACCTCGAGCTTGGTCTCGCCCGGCCCCCGCCCCCCGATGCCGCCCGCGAGGCGCGACAGCGAGACCTCGGCGCGCTGTGCGAGCCGCGGCAGCAGGTACTTGAGCTGGGCCAGCTCGACCTGCAGCTTGCCGTCGCGGGTGGTCGCGTGCTGCGCGAAGATGTCGAGGATGAGCTGGGTGCGGTCGATCACCCGCAGCTCCATGCGCTCGCCGAGGTTGCGGGCCTGGGTGGGGGTCAGGTTCTGGTCGACGATGACGAGGTCGGCGTCGTCCTGGAAGGCGCGGATGACGAGGTCGTCGAGCTTGCCCGAGCCGAGCACGGTCTTGGGGTCGACGCGGGGCCGGTTCTGGGTCACCACGTCGACGATGTCGACGCCGGCCGAGCGGGCCAGCTCGCGCAACTCGTCGACGTGGACCTGCAGCTCGCGGGCGCCGCGGCCGGCGGTGACCGACACGAGGATGGCGCGCTCGCGGTCGCCGACCCGCTGTGCGCCGGTGTCGCGCGCGAGGGCCGCCTCGCGCTCGCGGATCCACGCCTGAAAGTCGAAGTCGATCAGGGCCGGGGGCTGTGGGTCGAGACGCTCGATGCCCGCGTCGCGGTCCCCCGGTTCGCGGTCGCCGGCGGGCCGGAGGGCGGCGGCGTGGGCGAGCGCGGGCAGGCCCTCGTGGTCCATGCCCACCGTGACCATCGCGTCGAGGCGCAGCAGCAGCAGGTCGGTCCGGTCGTCCCGCGTCAGCCCCTCGCCGGCGAGGTGGGTGTGGACGCAGCGCAGGCCGCGCAGGCGTCCCCGGCCGGCGCGCAGGCGGCCCCAGTCGGGCAGGGCGATGGAGTGGGCGTCGCCCACCATCACGTGCTGGACGAGCCCGCGGCGGTCGAGGAGCACCCCGACCTGGCGCCGGATCTCGTGGCTGACCTCGGTGAGCTGCCGGGCGAGCTCCTGGGTGACGAGCCGGTCCGCGGGGACCCGGCGCCGGAACAGGCGCTCGAGCTGCCGCGTCTGGCTCGCCTTGAGGCCGTGGATGTCGCCGAAGACTTCGATGGGGAGTGCCTCCTGTCAGGACCGCGATCGCTCGCCGACTTCACCGAGGCGCGGCCCGTCCGTCCTCTCGTTGCCTGGCGCGCCTGGCGCACGGCACGCGGTTGTGTCCGAGTCCTACGGCCGCGGGGCCGCGGCGCCGGTGCTCTCGCGCGCGAAGCCCCGGTAGACCTCGCGCGCCTCGTCGAACTGGGCGAAGACGTGGGCGCGTTCCCGCTCGGCCCGCCATCCCGGCCACTCGTCCGCCATCTCCTGCAGCCGGTCGATCCACCGCAGGGCGTAGTCGGCCGCGTCCGCGTCCCGGATCGGCTCGTCGCCGACGAGCAGCCACACCGGGTTGGTGAACGCCTGGACGTAGGTCACGTCCATGGGGAACCGCTCGGCGGGGGCGCCCTCGGCCCGCAGGTGGCACCAGCCGCTGTCGGTCACGCGCCGGCCCACGGTGAAGGCGGCCGAGCGGCCGTCGACGCCGAGCGGCACTTCCTGCACGGTCTCGCCGTCGCAAACCAGGAACACCCGGTCCAGGGAAGTGACGGACTGCACGCGTCCGGCGATCCGGACTTCGCCGCCGCCGTCCGGCAGGCTCACCTCTTCGCCCGGCATCCGGCCGTCGACGGTCAGCTCGAGCAGGGGCCCCGACGAGACGAACGCCCGCCCCGCCCGCAGCCCCTCGAGCCACGCGTCGACGTCGAGGCCGCGGTCCCCGGTGTGGACGTAGGTGCGCACCGACCCCACGAGCTTCGAGCGGTGCAGGTTGCTGATGGAGTCTTCGCCCCCGGTGGCGGTGATGCGCAGCCCGTTGCTCCACACCGCGTAGAGGGGGAAGAAGCCGGCCCGCGCCGCGTCCGACCACTCCACCGCGTCGGTGGTCCCGAGGGCGGCGTCGACGATGAACCCCTTGCCGCCGCCGAGGTTGCCGTCGAGGGGGTCGGTCTCGCCGCCGAACGCGTGCACGTAGCCGACGGTGGCCCCCTGCGCCTTCGCCTTGCGGAACATGTCGGTGTTGCTGGGGTAGAGGCTCTCTATGGCGGTGCCCTCGTAGCCCATCGTGAACGGCGAGATCAGGTGGTCGCGCATGCCGAACATGAAGACGTGGCCGTAGAAGGGCGGCCGGTACTCCTGGCCCACGACCACCGGGTGCTCCGGCGTGGACGCCGAGTGGGCGCCGCCGCCGGGCTCGAACCACTGGTAGTCGAGGATGCGGTTGTCCTTGTTGGCGACCTGGTGGAGGACGATGTCCTGATCTTCCGCCTCCGACATCATGACGAGGTTCTCGAGCGAGTTGTGGAGGTTGCCGCCGTAGTTCCCGTGCACGTGGGTCGAGGCGCTGACCCAGCCGGCCGCGGCCATGTCCGTCATCCGGTCGAGCTCGACCGCCAGCTCGGTCGTCCCGCCGGCCGCGACCTCGGCCGTCGCGGTGGCGGGGTGGAACTCGAAGCCCTTCACCACGGTCAGCTCGACCGGCCCCGCCGGCACCTCGACGCTGAACGCGCCAGCGTGGTGGAAGATGTGGTCGCCGCGCGCGCTCAGCCGCGCGTAGGCGTCGGCGGGGGCGTAGAACTTGCCGTCCGCCGCGGTCAGGTGGACCCGCGAGCCGGTCGCCTCGCCGGTGTCGGCGGCGCGGGTGCGGACCGACAGGGTGCCCATGGGCCGCCGCCACCGCCGCTCGGCGATCTCGACGGTGCGCAGCGCGCCGCCGTGGGTCTCGAGGAGGGCGAGCCGCGGCAGGCCGCCCTCGTTGGTGACGAACGCGATCCACTCGTCGTCGGGCGACCAGCGCGGGTGGAAGGCGTCGTGCTCGAAGAACGTCAGCTTGTAGGGCTCGCCCCCCGCCGTCGGCTGCACGTACAGGTTGTTGAACTGGTCGGCCGCCCCCCGCGTCGACGAGTAGACGAAGCGACGGCCGTCGCTCGCGACGTCGGGCCGCGTGCGGTACAGCGTCTGCTCGCGCAGCACCGTCACCGCGTCCACGATGCCCACGGGGGCGGCGGGCACGCGCAGGACGTTGCCCGAGCCGAGGGGGATGTCGCGGTTCGAGACCAGCAGCAGCTCGTCGCTCTCGGTGCTGTCGGGGCTCGCGGGCAGCCACGCCGGCGTCAGGTGCATGTCCCACGGCCCGAAGTAGAGCCGGTTGGCGGGATAGGCGTGGTCGCTCGTGATCGGCATCTCGTCGCCGGCCCACCGGCCGTCCTCGACCGGCCGCACCGCGACGTTGAAGTAGCCGTTGGGGCGGGTCGACACGTAGGCGATGCGGGTGCCGTCGGGCGAGAACGTGGGGTCCGCGTAGACGTGGCCGTCGTCGGTCAGGGCCCGGGTCTCCCCGGTGGCCACCTCCAGCAGCTCGAGCTGCACGCGGTCGGCGTCGTGGTCGGCGGTGTAGACGATCCACCGGCCGTCGGGCGACCAGTCGGGCGACGAGTGGTACGCGTCGGGGCTGTAGGTCAGCTCCTCGGCCACCCCGGTGCCGGGGTCCACCCGCCAGATCGACCCGCTCATCGCCACCGCGATCGACTCGCCGTCCGGCGCCCAGCTCGGGGCCCACGGGGTGGAGCTCGGGGCCGGCGGGAAGTAGAAGTTGTGCATGTAGTTCCCGCCGTGGCGCGACGCGGGGTAGCGGCCGGCCTGGGCATGCGCGTCGACCGCGCCCGCCGCCACCGCCGCGGCGAGGACGCCGGCGAAAAGGGCTCGTTGCATGGGGTGCTTCTCCTCGTCCGGGTAACGCCGCCCGGTCGGCGCCGCCTCTCGTCCGGTCGGTTTCCCGGTCCCGGCTCTGCTGCGCGTCCGCCCGGAGCCGCTGCCCGCCTTCGCCCGAGCTAGTCCGGCCGATTTCCCGGTTTCCGGCTCTGCTGCGGCCCCGGCCGACGCCGGCGGGAGTCTGCACGATTCGCGGTCGCCGTTCCCGGGGCCATCCCGGGACGGGTGATCGACAATCAGATTGCCAACTGCGCCCCGGCGCGCCGCGTCTTGCGGCTTGGCGCGCCCTGCGCATGGCATTCTGGTCACCGTCCCCTACTGCCAGCCGGCCCGCAGGGCCTCGCGGTCGACCGCCTCCCCGTTCAGGTAGACGTCCGCGATCTGCCGCGTGTTCGCGATGCCGAACATCGGGTTGGCGTCGAGCACGACGAAGTCGGCGCGGCGCCCCGCCTCGAGGAGGCCGGTGTCGACGCCGAGCACCTCGGCCGACGCGCTGGTGGCGATGCGGATGGCCTCGGCCGGCGGGATTCCCGCCTCGACGAACAGCTCGAGCTCGCGGTGCTCCATGAAGCCCGGCACGTGGTCCTGCACGCCGGTGTCGGCGCCGAGGACGAGGCGGGCGCCGGCGTCGGCGAGCTTCCGCAGGCTGCCCTCCATCGCCGCCCAGGACGCGGCCGCCCGCGCCGCCGCCTCCGGCGTGCGGTTCTCGAACGATGCGCGAATGCGCGCCAGGACGTCGCCGGCTACCGACTCGAGCAGCAGCGGGTGCTCGACCCAGGCCGGCGGCGCGACGTGCCGGCCCCGCTCCGAGATGCTCAGGTTCGGCATGACGAACACGTCGTTCTCGACGACGGCGGCCACCAGCGCGTCGTCCATCTCGAGGTCGCGCGGCAGGTGGGCGAACCCGTCCGCCCCCGCGTCGACGAGGGCGCGGGCGTCGTCGAGGTAGTAGACGTGGGCGATGACCTGCAAACCGTGCCCGTGCGCGGCGGCGATGATCGGCTCGTAGAGCTCCGGGGTGAGCTTCTCGACCGAGCCGCCCCGGTCGTCGACCCAGATCTTGACGAAGTCCGCCTCGGTCGCCGCGATCTCGTCTACCACGGCGCGCGCCTCGTCCGGCGTCGACACCCCGAACGCGGTCGGCCTCATCGTCTGGGCGCCAGGCCCCGCGTCCGGCCGCGCGATGCCCCGGAACGCGGTGTGCAGCCGGGCCCCGCCCAGCATGCCCGCCTCCTGCTCGGCCCGGATCTCGAACGCCAGCCCGCCGGGGTCGGTCCCCATCGACACGATGGTGCCGACGCCGTGGTACGCATACCGGTGGAGCTGGTCGATCAGGTTCTCGCGCGTGTAGTTCGCGTAGTCGTAGGTGAGGCCCTGCTGGAACCCGACGTGCCCGTGCAGGTCGACGAGGGCGGGCATGACCGTCTTGCCGGCGAGGTCGACCACCGCCGCGTCCTCGGGGACCGGCACGTTGGCGGCCCGGCCGACCGCGGCGATGCGCCCCTCGTCGACCACCAGCACGCCGCCCCCGATGGGGGGACCGCCGTCGCCGGTGATGAGGGTCGCCCCCTGGTACGCGACGACGGTGCTGACGGGAGCTTCGGGAGCCTCGCCGCCGCAACTGGCCGCGAGCACGGTGAGAAGGATGACGGTCGGGACGGATCGCATGGTCATCTGTACAAGGCCTGGAGCGGCGCGGCCGTCGAGGCGCGCACCGGGAGCGCCACCGGAGTCGGATTATAGCCCTACGCGAGTTGACCGGACCCCGAAGAGGCGGCGGTCCGCTCTCGACACGTGGCGGGCTTCATGCTGAGAGGAGGGGGGCTCCCGGCGCGGCTCACGAAGGTCGGGAGCCCTGTCCCGGCGGATCCTGACGGGCGCGAAAGCCGGCGATGAATCCCTCGACGGTGCCTTCGAGCTTTGCCAGTCTTTCGCGAACGGCCGCGAGGTCGCGATGGAGCATCGCGTGCGAGGCGACGATGGCCACGACGACCGTGAGGAATCCGATCCACTGGTTCTCCATCCCGGTTGCTTCCTCGGCGCGCCGCGCGGCGCTCGATGTCGTGATCCAGAGTGGCCCTGGCGTCTACCTGAACACGACGGCGGTCAGGGTGACGGCCGACCTCCATGACCGCCGTGATGCGGGTGCAGATGACCCATCCGTGTTTCAGGCAACACGGCCAGTCTACCACGTCTGCCGAACGGTCGCTCGGGGCGAACCCTCTCCGGGGTGCACGTCAGCATTGTGGGACCGGCATGGGCCGGGCCATCGCAGAGGCCAACGCCGACATCGCGCGGCACGGCCGGAAGCTCCGCCGCTGCTTCGAGACTTCCGGGAACGAAGTGCCGCCAAGGCAGCCTGAGGCTCTCCAACGATCTGACGTGCACCCCCCTCTCCGGTCAGCCGTCGACGGAGAGGTCGGGGTCCGGGTCGGAATCCGGGGCCGTGGAGCGTTCGTTCCCGTTCAGCCGCTCACCGCAGCAGGTCGAACAGGTAGCTGTACTTGACGGTGATCGTCCGCCCCGCGCCGGGCGGGATGTACTGGCGGCCGTCGAGCCCCCGGCCGAGGCCCTGGATGTCGTTGTAGACGACGAAGAGCCCGGTGTTGGCGTCCGACAGGAGGCCGAACCGCAGGTTCGACGACCACAGGTCGGCGCGGTCGTTGTACTGGACGAGGGCCTGGAAGAACATCCGGGTGTTGAACGAGTACGACGTGCGCAGGCGGATGAGGTTGGTGGTGAAGTCGCCGCCGGGGAGCCGCAGGTCGTTGTAGCTCCACTCCAGCACCGCGTTGAACGTCTCGCCGGCGCGGGCCGCGATCGACGGCGTCAACGTCACCCGCTCGCCCCCGAACAGCCCGCCGACGATGCTGTTGACGTTGAAGCTGACCGGCGCGCCGAGGTTCGTGTTGCCGGCGATCTGCGCTTCGCTGTGGTCGTACTGGCCCGGTGGCACCCAGACGCCGGGGAAGATCTCGAACGGCAGGAAGACGCCCTCGCGGGTGACGTTCACGCCGGTGTGTACCTCGTAGCCGTTGCGCCACTCGATGTGGTTGTCGATGTGCGTGAACTGGGTTTCGTGGGCGCCGGTGGCGAAGTCGAACACCGTGAAGTGGTTGACGTGGGGCCGCAGCTCGTGGACGCCCATGAAGTTCTGCGGGCGCCACGTCGTGAACACGCTGCCGTTCACCCGCCGGTAGCTCCGGCGGGCGAGGAAGCCGACCTCGGGGTTGAAGTCGGGCGCGACCTCGGTGAAGCCGAGGCTGAGGCGGGCGCGCTCGGACTGGTGCTGGGCGCTGAGCCCCAAGGCGTGCGAGCCGCCCGGCCCCGCCGAGACCAGGTCGTCCACGGCGCCGCTGTCGGCCAGGAAGCCGCTCACCGTGCCGCCCTGACCGATTCCCCACCGCCCGTCGACGGCGACGGTCTGGTTGCCGTCGTCGCCCACCGCGAGATCGCCGGTCCCGTTCCGGGTGACGACCATGGCGCCGACGTTCGACCGGTTGGCGAGATCCTGCCGCACCCGGGCGACGGTGAAGTTCTGGCCCGGGGTGGCGTTCTCGTCGCCCACCTGGCCGATCGCCGCCGTCTGCATGTTGAGCAGTCCGATGTTGGTGTTGTTGCCGACCTTGCCCGACAGCCGCCCCCCGCCGATGATGGGAATCTGCTCGCCGTTCTCGCCGAGCCCGATGCGGCGGCTGAAGAACACGTCGACCGCGCCCGACTGGCCGACCGAGAACAGGCCCGCATTCTCGAGGAAGAAGGGCCGCTTCTCGGGGAAGAACAGCGTGAAGCGGTCGAGGTTGACCTGCTCGTCGTCGACCTCGACCTGCGCGAAGTCGGTGTTGGCGGTCAGGTCGAGGGTCATGCTGGGGGTGATGCTGTACTTCAGGTCCGCCCCCAGGTCCCCGGTGTTGGAGCGGCTTCGGGTCTCGGTGCGGCGCAGGGTCGAGCCGAGGAGATAGGGCGTGAGCTGCAGGTTGCGCTGGGGCGGCACCGCGATGCCCTGCAGCTCGCCGGCCAGCGACAGACGGTTGAGGTTGAACTGGCGCGGCAGGGGCGACCAGTACACCTGCTCGTTGTTGAACCGGATGTTCCGCTGGAAGTTCACGCCCCAGGTCTGCACGTCGGCGGTCGGGTAGCGCAGGGTCCGGAACGGGATCGCTATCTCCGCCGTCCACCCGATGTCGCTGACGCGGGTGACGACCTCCCACGCGCCGTCCCAGTTGACGTTGAGGCCGCCGCCCGAGCCGCGCTGCTGCCGGTTGTTGCCGGGCCGGCCGCCCCAGCCGCCGAAGCGGCCGCTGCCCTGGCCCTCGTTGGTGAGCTGCGCGTCGTACTCGATGCCGGCGGGGTTGGTGCCGAAGACGAACCCGTTCTGGCCGTCCAGATAGGTGTCGAGGATGACGCGGAAGCTGTCGGTCTCGGTGAGCTCGGAGTCGCGGCGGCTGTCCGCCACGATGATCGTGCCCGGGTCGTCGGTGTAGCAGACCACCCCGAAGTAGATGGTGTCGTCGTCGTAGACGATGCGGACCTCGGTGCGCTCGGAGGCCGGCTGACCCTCGAAGGGCCGGCTCTGCACGAACCCGGTGGCGAGCATGGCGTCGTCGTAGGCGGGGTCGCCCAGAACGTCGCCGTCCACCGCCGGCGGGCTCCCGACGCCGAGGGCGCGCACGAGGGGGAACCCCGCCGGGGTCAGCTCGCGCGACTCGATGAGGCGCAGGCCGGGGTCGGACTGCGGCCCCGACTGCGCCGTCGCGGGGACGGGCAGGGCGAGGCACCAGAGGCAGAGAGCCGCGGCGAAAGTCGGGACGCAGGGACGTCGGAGCAGGTTGCCAGTCAAGAACGTGTTCTCCCGCCGCCGGCCGGGGCGTCCCGGTTCGGCGGCTCGTCAAGGGGCGCCGAGCGGAACCGCCCTCGGTCGGTCCGCTCGCAACGCCCCCCTGACATTATCCGGTGGTGCGTCGACCCGTGGAGTGTATACGGCCCACCGGTCGGCGTCGTTTAGCCCCGAGAGCCCGCCTGGCGGGTTTCAGGATGCCGTCGACCTTGCGTAGTAGCGCACGCCGGAGACGCCCTCGAAGTCGGCGTCCTGGGTCCACAGCGTCGCACGGTTGGCTCGTGCGGTCGCCAGGATGATCGCATCGCCCATCGCGAGGCCGCGCTCGTGCGCGAGCCACGCCGCTTCCAGGGCCAGCGCCTGAGACAGGGCGATCTCCCGTCCCCGGCGCATCAATGCGGCCGCCTGGACCGCATCGTCCTCTCCCCGTTCGCGCAGGACGACCCGGAAGACCTCGTAGAGACTGATCGTGGGGACCAGGAGTCGACTCGGATCGGCGAGCGGCGCCGCGAAGTGGCGGGCATTCGGGCCATCGGTGAGGTACTCCAGCCAGCCGGAGGAGTCGATGACGTGCAACCCGTCCATCGGCCGCGTTCACAGCGGGCGGTCCGGCTCGCGCTCGACGCGCGTATCGATGCCGGCGAGCCAGCCTCGCATCTCGCGGATGTCCCGCATCGGCACCAGCTCGATGCGGTTCCTGTACTGCACGACCTGGAGTCGCTGGCCGGCCTTGAGGCCGAGGGATTCCCGCACCGCCTTGGGAATGACGACCTGGAACTTCGGGGAGATCTTCACCTGATCCATGATGTGCGGATCCATGATGTGCGTAGCCGGGACATCGATCGGGAAACCGTAATACGAGTCTAGCACGACCGTGCCGGACCCCTCGCGTGGCACCGGGTCGACGCTCGGTGCGCCCCTGGCCGCGCGTCGCGCGGGGGTCCGTCTTGGAGGTTGGCTCTCGCGGGCGGAGTGCGTACCATAGGGGGTAGGCGCGCACGGCGAGCCCGCGTCGCCGATGGAAGGAGAATTCTCTGATGAGCACGGCATGTCGCACAGCCTGCGCCGCGGCGGTCCTGGCCGCGGTCGCCGCCCTCGGCGCCGCGCCGGCGGGGGCGCAGGAGTACACCGGCCCCCGGACCCCGGACGGCCAGCCCGACATCCAGGGCGTGTGGACCAACTTCGACCCCACCCCGTTCGAGGCCCCCGACGAGGCGGACATCGAGCGGCTGGCCCCGCTGGCCGCGTGGTTCCCCGGCAGCAACCAGCCTCAGCGGGCGCCGGCGATGCCCCAGTCCGTCGAGGACCGGGCGCGCCCCCCGCAGGGCCCGTGGGGAGACGGCCCCGGCGACGCCCTCCGCAACCCGCGGCGCCGGTCGATGATCGTCGACCCGCCCAACGGCCGGCTGCCTGTCCGTGACGAGGCCCGGGCCATCCGCGACTACAACCTGATCAACCTCACCGACTCGTGGCTGAACCACACCCCGTGGGAGCGGTGCATCACCCGCGGCGTGCCGGGGGGCATCTTCCCGCCGGGCTACGGGGCGGGCTACCAGATCCTGCAGATTCCCGGCCACGTGGTGCTCTTCTACGAGATGATCCACGAGGCCCGCATCATCCCCGTGGACGGCAGTCCCCACCTGCCCGACAGCATCCGCCAGTGGAACGGCGACGCGCGCGGGCGCTGGGAGGGGAACACCCTGGTGGTGGAGACCACCAACTACAACGACCAGGGCACCATCGGCACCAACATCGCGACCCGGGGCGTGCGCGGCATTCCCCAGAGCGAGAACCTGCGGGTGGTCGAGCGGTTCACGCGGAACGACGACGACACCATCACCTACGAGGTGACCGTCGACGACAACACCGTGTTCACCTCGCCGTGGACGGTGGCCATGCCCCTGAACCGGGACACCACCTACCAGCTCTTCGAGTACGCCTGCCACGAGGGCAACTACGGGCTCGAGAACAGCCTGCGGGCGGGCCGGGCCGAGGACGCGGAGGCGGCCGCGGCCACCCAGCAGTGACGGCCCGCTGACGGCGCGCCGGTTGCGAAAGGACGGGGGACCCGCGGCGCGGGCCCCCTCGTCCACCATGGCGCAGTGGGTCGCCGCGAGGGCGTCTTCCCGTCTCCTCCGCTCGTGTACGATCGCCGAGTGACTCACGACTACGTCATCGTCGGGGCGGGCACCGCCGGCTGCGTGCTCGCCAACCGGCTGTCGGCCGACCCGGACGCCAGCGTGCTGCTGCTCGAGGCGGGGGGCAGGGACGACTACTTCTGGATCGACATCCCCGTCGGCTACCTCTACACCATCGGCAACCCCCGCACCGACTGGTGCTACCGCATCGAGCCCGACCCCGGGCTGAACGGCCGGACCATCCTGTACGCCCGCGGCCGCGTCCTCGGCGGCTGCTCCTCGATCAACGCGATGATCTACATGCGGGGGCAGCGGAGCGACTACGACCACTGGGCGTCGCTCGGCAACCGCGGCTGGGGCTGGGACGACGTGCTGCCGGTCTTCATGCGGTCGGAGGACTACCAGCACGGCGCCGACGAGTGCCACGGGGCAGGCGGCGAGATGCGGGTCGAGGAGCGGCGGGTGAGCTGGGAGATCCTCGACGCGTGGCGCGACGCGGCCGAGGAGTGCGGCATCCCCAAGATCGCCGAGTTCAACCGGGGCGACAACTTCGGCAACGCCTACTTCCAGATGAACCAGCGCGCCGGCCGGCGCTGGAGCGGCACCAAGGCGTACCTGCGGCCGGTCATGCACCGGCCGAACCTGACCGTGCGGACCGGCGCCCAGGTGCGGCGCATCGCGGTGGAGGCGGGCGACGCGGGGCCGCGCGCGACCGGGGTCGAGCTGCTGGGGGGCGAGCGGCTCGAGGCGCGGCGCGAGGTCATCCTCGCCGCCGGGGCCATCGGCTCGCCGCAGATCCTGCAGCTCTCGGGCATCGGCCCCGGTCCCCTGCTGCAGGAGCACGGCATCGACGTCGTCCACGACCTGGCCGGGGTGGGCGAGAACCTGCACGACCACCTGCAGATCCGCACCATCTACAAGGTCGAGAACACCGTCACCCTGAACCTGCGGGTGAACTCGCTGTTCGGCAAGGCGGCGATGGGGCTGGAGTACCTGCTGTTCAAGACCGGGCCGCTGACGATGCCCCCGTCGCAGCTCGGGGCGTTCGCGCGAAGCGATCCGTCGCGGGCGTCGGCCAACATGGAGTGGCACGTGCAGCCCCTGTCGCTCGACAAGTTCGGCGACCCGCTGCACCGGTTCAACGCGATCACGCCGTCGGTCGCCAACCTGCAGCCGACCAGCCGCGGGCACGTCCGCATCAAGGACGCCGACCCGCGGCAAGCCCCGGCCATCACCCTGAACTACCTGTCCACCGACGAGGACCTCCGGGTGGCGGTGGCCGGGCTTCGGTTCACCCGGCGCATCATGGCCGCGCAGGCCCTGGCCCGGTTCGAGCCCGAGGAGTGGAAGCCCGGCCTCGAGATCGAGAGCGACGAGGCGCTGGCCGCCGCCGCCCGGGACCTCGGCACGACGATCTTCCACCCCGTCGGGACGTGCAGGATGGGGAGCGACCCCGGCGCGGTCGTCGACGACCGGCTCGCCGTGCACGGCGTATCGGGGCTCCGGGTCATCGACGCCTCGGTCATGCCGCGCATCACGTCGGGCAACACCAACGCTCCCACGGTGATGATCGCGGAGAAGGGGGCGGAGTTCGTGCTGGAGGACGCGGTGGGGTGAACGCGGCCAGCACGACGCGGCAGTTGGCTGACGGGCCGGGGCCTACGGCATCTCGTCTCCTGGAACGGGGCGCTGGCCGACGCCGGCCCGCGCGAGGATGCGGCGTGCCGCCGGGAGGTCGCCTCTGGCCGCCCGCTCGGCGAAGTACTGTTCGGTTCGAAGCGCGGACAGCTTCTCGGCGACCGCGACGTTGATCAACTGGTTCACCGCCACGCCCTCCGCCTTGGCGAGCTTCCGCACCTCCTCCAGCAATGCGGGCTGAAGCCTCAGCGCGAAGTTGCTCTTCTTCATTGGTCGTTCCATTATGACGGTGGCCGAAGCATGAGCGTGAGGATCATTCAGGTCGACGCCTTCACCCGCGAGCCGTTCGGCGGGAACCCGGCCGCCGTGTGCGTGTTGCCGCGGCCGGCGGAGCCGGCGTGGATGCAACGGGTTGCGCGCGAGATGAACCTGTCGGAGACGGCGTTCCTGGTGGGCCGCGAGTCGGGCGGGTACGACCTGCGGTGGTTCACCCCGACCGTCGAGGTGGACCTGTGCGGCCATGCGACGCTGGCCTCCGCCCATGTCCTCTGGGAGGACCGACACCTCGCGCCGGCCGCCCCCGCCGTCTTCCACACGCGCTCGGGCCGGCTGTCGGCGGAGCGCCGCGGCGACTGGATCGAGATGGACTTCCCCGCGGAGCCGGACGAGCCCGCGCCGCCGCCCGACGGGCTCGCGCGCGTCCTCGGGGCCGAGCCGGCCTACGTCGGCCGGAACCGGTTCGACTATCTCGTCGAGGTCGACTCGGAGGCGACGGTGCGGGGGATCGCCCCGGACCTCAACGCCCTGGGGCGGCTGCCTGTCCGCGGCGTCATCGTCACCGCGCGCGGCGAGACCGAGGGGTTCGACTTCGTGTCGCGCTTCTTCGCCCCTCGCGCCGGGGTCGACGAGGACCCGGTCACGGGGTCCGCACACTGTTGCCTCGGCCCCTACTGGCGCCGCAGGCTCGGCCGCGACGCGTTCACCGCGTGGCAGGCGTCGGCGCGCGGCGGGGTGGTCAAGCTCGCGGTGGCCGGCGACCGGGTCCGGTTGTCGGGGCAGGCGGTCACCGTCCTGCGGGGTGAGCTGCTGGCGTGACGCGTGGTCGCTCCGGCGCGTTCCCCGAGCCGGAAGGGGCGCCGGGCACCGTCAGGGGCATGAATGTAACGCCTTCAGGGGCAGGAATGTAGCGCTTTTTGGGGGCAGGAATGTAACGCTGTCAGCGGCAGGAATGTAACCGGCCGGGGGCAGTCCGCGACGGGAGTTCCCGCGGCGGAAGGACATCGCTCTACATCAGCGTTTGAGTGCCAGATCGGCGCTGACGTCGCGGAGGAGCTTGTCGATCGACTCCAGCGTGTTCGATTGGATGTCCTTGACGCTGGCGCCCAGGGTCACGTCGAGCCGGAACTCCAGCGGCAGTCCGGCAGCGGCCTTCACGATCTCCGGCAGCGCGTCGACCAGATCCTGCAGCGCCGCGGGATCGAGCACCGCGGACGACCCGTACCCGGCCGTGGTCTTCGAGACGGCCGGCGAGACGGAGGTCGGATCGAACCCGGTGGGCGGTCTCAGCGAGACCGTCCCCGCGGCGGCCACTTCGCACGGCCAGGGGCCGCTTTCGGGCGTGGTCTCCAGCCAGCGGGACGCGATGGCGTCTTCGACCGCCCGGCGCAGCACCGCCCAGGGCAGGGGATTGCCCTCCTGGTTGGCGAGGGCGATAGAGAGCGCCAGCACCGTCGTTTCGTCCGCCTTCCAGGCGTCCGGCACGGCGTTCTTCAGCAGGCGCTGCACGGGCACGGGCTCCAGCGGCGCTCGCAGCGCCGCCGCGGGGGTCAGCACGCCGGCCGGCAGCGGCTCGCCCTGGAAGCTGGCCGGTCCGTTCAGCAGCCACAGGCTGCCCTGCTGTACCGCTGCCGCGACCGCCGCTTCGACGGCGTTCGCGGGGCAGGCTGGAATGTCCATCGGTTCCTCGTAGCCCTCCCGGAGCACCGTGACCGTCCGGCCGCCCGAGAAGTAGTCGACGACGGCGGCGACGGTGATCGAGTCGCCGGCCCAGAGCTCCGGCAGGACGCCGGGCGCCAGGACGCCGGGGTCGAGGTCGGAGAGGGTCGCCGCCGCAGGCAGGAAGAGCTCGAGGGCCGGCTCCGACCGCGCCGCCTCGTCGATCGGCGTCCGCCACCAGGTCTTGACCGACCGGTCGGGCCGCGGGAGCGACGCGACGAACAGGCCGTCCCGCACGCCCCGGTCGATGGTGGCCAGGATCTCCTGCGTGCGGAGCATCTTGGGCAGCCGCGGGTTCTCCGCGAACGCACTCGCGAGGTCCTTGACGCGGCGGGACGGCTCGTCGTCGCGCCACAAGTCGTACGGTCCCCCCGGCAGCATCGCCTCGGCGTTGATCGGCGCCTCCTGGACGCGTGCCCGCCGGTCGGCCTTGACGGTCTCGAACAACGGATCGGAGCCGACCGTCACCCGGAACGCCTGGACCTCGTTCTGCGGGTTCACGGTCACGACGATGGTCCACGCCTGCCGAATCGCCTCGGGAATCCGGCGGCGCGCGTCCTCGGTCCACGTCGCCAGCATCTCCTCGCGCACCGGGTCCTGCGGCTGGCCCCTGAGCTGGTGCTGCACGTCGTCCCACCCGAGGTAGTCGCGGACGCGGGTGCGCGCCACCTCGAGCCCGTCGGTCGAGGGCGCCACCAGCACCACGGCGTTGCGCCGGATGCGGGGGCGGTCGGGGCCGGTCGTCTCGTCGAGGAAGCGGCGCGCGGCTCGGCTCGGCCGTCCCGCGTTCGAGACGCACGCCGGCGGCAGGACGGCGAAGTGGAACTCGCCGTCGTCCTCGACGTCCCGGGGCCGCTCCGGCAGCATGTGCACCCGCACGCCGGACGCCCGCGCGCCGTGGGTCAGGCTCTTCGTCGCGCGGATCTCGGCCAGCAGCTTCACCTCGACCGCTTCCGCGGTGACGCGGTTCGTGCAGGCGTCGTGGTGCATCTGATTCAGGTTCGGCCGGTTCCCGAGCCGCCACGCCTTCGGCAGCGGCGGCGGGCCGCCGTCCGTCGCCGGTTCGCTCCCGAATTCGTTCTCGTCGAGGAACCACGACAGATCCGTCCAGCGGCGCAGCCCCTGCTCCAGCTCGATGCGGTCGGGGCGCGTGGCGCCCACCAGCCCGATGAGGTCTCTCGTCTGGGCCTTCTGACCGGTCGGCTGCGAGGCGAGGAACACCGTGCAGACGGCCTGTTCGATCTCGCGGCCCCTCAGTCCGCTCTGTTCGTCCTGAATGGCCCGCGCCTTGGCGAGTTCGCCTTCCAGGATCGCCGCCCAGTCGTTGCCGCGGCTTTCGGTCGCTTCTCGCGTCGCGACGCCGGTCAGCTCGCGGGCCGCCTCGGCGATGCCGTCGCGGCCGGGCGCCGGCAGGAAGATGTTCGGGCCGACCAGGGGCGACGTGTCCCAGCTCTCGGCGTCGCGCAGCGCGATGGCGAACGTCCGCAGGATGCCGCGCGTTCGCTGGAACCGGTCGAGCTGCGTCCAGCGCACGTAGAAGAGGTCGGTCAGGTCGGGGTGGAAGGGATAGCCGCGGGCGAAGCGATCCTCGGCGCTCTTGCGGTCCTTGCGGACGACGTCGTCCACCGCGGCGAGGTTGCGCACGGCGGTCGTCACGTGCGGCAGGAACGCGTCCGAATCGGCGATCGACGCGGGGGTGAAGAAACGCCGGCGCAGCACCTCGGCCACATCCTCTTTCTGGACCGGCTGCACGCCCTCCTCCTTCTGCCGGTTGAAGATCTCCGCGATCTGCGCGCTGATGGCCTTGCCCGTCTCGTCGCTCTTGTCGATGTCCGAGGCGAGCAGCGACGCCACGAGCGCACAGCGGTCGACCTTGGTCACCGCCTGGCACAGATACTGGAAGAAGTCGGTCAGCCGCCCGCGCCACGCCTCGTCCACCGCGACCTTGCCGCGCGCGAACATCAGCACCTCGTCGATGAGCACGAGCGTCGCCAGCCCCTCGGCCTGGGGCCGCGACAGCAGATCGACCAGCAGCGGCTCGGCCGGGGCGGTCTCGCGCTCCTCGTCCCGGCCCTCGGCGTGCAGCGCCCGGATGCCGGCTGCGCCGGCGATCTGGAAGGCGAGCACGCTCCACGGGTGTTTCAGCCAGCGCAGCTCGCCCGCCGGCCCGCGCACCTCCATCCCCTTCTCGACGTCCAGCTTGTCGAACGCGAGCGCCGCGACCCGCGCCGGCGGCAACGACGCGCCTACGTCCGACCGGAACTGCTCGACCGCGGGCAGGTTCGGCAGCGACGCGGGGTCGTGCGCGAGATGCCGCAGCGCCACCAGCGTGTGCGTCTTGCCGCCGCCGTAGGTCAGCTCGAGCTGCCGCACCGCCTTGGTGTTGCGGCCCGCAAGGCGAAGCATGACGTCCCGCGCCAGCTCGCGCAGCGAGAAGGTTGGGTAGGTCAGCGCGAAGAAGCGCGCGGGGTCTTCGTAGATCGGCCGCGCTCCCCGCTGCATGATGACGTCGTGGAGGTCGGCGGCGAAGTCGGCCAGCGACAGCTCGCCGGTGCGCACGTCCTCGCGCAGCTTCACAACACGGTGCCAAGGGGTCCAGGGGAGCTTCTGGGACATCTGCTGGTCTCGTTCAGTTCCGGCCAACTACGGCCTGTAGCCGTCGGGCGAGGTTGTCGAAGTCCTCGGGACACTTCCGCCGGATCGCGTCGATTCGGCCGGCCGCTTCCTCGCCCAGCGGCTTCCGGCCGCCGCCGGGTGCGCGGTGAACCCCGCGGTCTTGGGCGACTCTGTCGAAATAGCGTTCCTTCACGTGGACCTCCGCGCGAACGTCCCGCCAACGCCAGTCGTCGGGCAGCTCGAGGCCCGCGAGTACCCACGTCTCCAGTTCCTCCCAAGCGTTCTCCGCCAACAAGACGCAGCCGTCGCCGAACTCCTTCTCCAAGGCTTGGAGTCTGTCCCGCCGGTGCTCTTCGCCGTCACGGTCGACGCAAAGGATGAACATACTCGTCATACCGCCGTGCCGCGTGACAACCTCCGACGTGCGGGATGACTTCAGGGCTTCGCCGACACCCCCGAGTACCGGGTCTTCGCATACCCGAACGCGGGCCGTCGGCCTGCCGATGGCCCGAAAGAGGGACTTGAACAGCGGTTTCAGGATGTACTTGTCCTTTCGGGAATCCTCCGGAATGACCAGAACATTCACGACTGCTGATCTCCCCGGTCGTCTTCGGTGAAGGCGAGCGCCGTTTCCATCCAGCCCGACTCGTGCAGCCTCCCCAGTCCCTGGTCCTGCCGCAGCTCTCGAGCCTTGGGAAGATCAACGACCCGGCGGATCACCCCGTTGGCGGTGTCTTCGAGTCGGCAGGTCACGGAGGTGTGCTCGAACGTGTCGTCCTTCATCACGGTCAGGAGCGTCGGCGAATGCGTCGTTCCGACCACCTGCGTGCGGCCTCTCGTCGGTCCCTCGAACAGATCCAGCAACAATCCGAGCCGGACAGGGTGAATGCCGTTGTCGATCTCCTCGAAGAAATACAGTCCGGCCGTGTTCTCAGCGAGCAACGCAGCCAGCATCGCCAGGAAACGCAACGTACCGTCCGAGACGCTGTACGCGGACAGCTTCCGCTGGTCGGACTCGCGAATCACGAGCTGGACCAGTCCGGTCACCGGGTCGACGGGAAACTCGAAGTCGGTGACGTCCATGGGCGTGAGTTCGCGAACCCAGCCGATCAGGCTGTCGGCTCTTTCCTGGTTGGCGCAGATCTGCCGAAGCACGGTCGGCAGGTTCTCGCCAGTATCGCCCAGCACGGTCTGTCCGGGGAACGCCGGCCGTCGCATGCGGTCGGGTATCAGGTCGAGAAAACGCATGTTCGCGAAGACTTCGATCACCCTTCTTGCGTAGTCCTTGTGGGCACGCACCACGCGTTTGTGTTCCTCGATCTGCGTCAGAGCCGGCTGGTCCGGCCGCACAGCGATCCGATCGCCGTACTTGCGCTGCGTGCCAGTTTTCCGCATTCGGAGCAGCAGGTGCGTGTCGTCATCCTGGTATCCGACAGGATCCGAGTAGGGAGGGTCGCTCGTGTAGATCGGCTCCGCGCCTGTCCAGGTCGAGAGCTCCTCACGCGTGACTCGGAAATTACCGGAGTCCGCCGCGCTTCGGGATATGTCGATGCGGTAATGCGCGGGTGTATTGCCGAGCTTCAGTCGAACCTCAAGGGCGAATCGATGTCCAGATTCGGTGTCGGCCAGGCGCCCGATCTCATTGGGGGCGCCGCGAACCGCCTGCCACTCGGTCTGACCGCCTGGTCCGTACTTGCCGCCGAGAATCTCCGCCAACGTGTAGCCGCGTCCGATGCCGTGCAAGAAGCGGAACGCGTCCCGGATATTGCTCTTGCCGCTGGCGTTCGTGCCCACGATCACGGTGAACGGCCCGACGCGGAGTGTTTCGTCGGCGAAGTTCTTGAAGTCGACGAGTCGAAGCGAGGTGATCATGGCTTCGTTTCCCACCCTGACGGTCGTTCGGCGGGAATCGCCCCTCCAGGAACGTGTCCGAGGATGGCCGGGCGGTTCGCCGCGGGTGGGCCGCACAAGGCACCAACGAGCGCCGTGGAATCGGACAGCCGGTGGGTCATCGGTCAGTCGGCGCGGCGGTCGGGGTGACGTTGGCGCCGCACCCACGCCGCGGGGTCGTCGTCCCACGCGTGGCCAGTATCAGGCAGGCGGCCGAGGGCGTCGTCGATGTCGTCCCAGCGCCGTTCGTGCTCGAGACCGCGGCGGATCAGCTCGGCGATGAACGCGCTTCGCCGCCGCGGCCCGGCGCGGCGGTCGATCTCGTGCACGAGTGCGTCGTCCAGTGCGATGTGCAGACGCATGGGCCTGAAACTAGCATGGCCGGCGCGCGGGAGTCCATGCGTTCGAGTCACGGTTCCTCTTCGAGCCGTTGCAGCTTCGGCTGGCGCGGGGGCGCCAGACCGACGCGGGCGGCGACGTGGTTCGAGAGCGACTCCAGGACGGCGCGTTCGTCGGAACCGGCGTCGGCCAGCTCGATTAGCGCCTGCAAGAGACGGGCGAAGAGGGCGTGGCGCTTCAGGCCGCGGTCGTCGAGATAGTCGTTGACCCGCGCTTCTTCGCCGGCGCGCCACAGGTGCATCAGGCGGTGGGCCTGGTCGATCAGCGGCGGCGGGCGGCCGTCGGGTGCGGCGTGGCCGAGCGACCTGGCCGTCCTGCGGCTCCACGGCTTCAGCGCCACGCGGCTGCCGGCGCCGCCGGGGCCGTCGGTCGAGCCGGCGCTGTCGGTCGAGCCGGTGCTGTCGGTCGAGGCGGAGCCGTCCGGCGGGCCGGCGTCCTCGTCGAAGTCGGCGTCGTCGTGGCCGGCTTCGCCAGCGGACGGGCGCCTGCCGCGAGACAGGACGTCGTAGCGATCCGTCAGCTCGCGGTCGGACAGGTTGCAGGAGAGGGCGTAGAGAATGCAGGCGCCGGCGGGGGCGTCGCCCATGCCGAAGTCGTTGCGGTGCAGCAGGTAGTAGGTGGTTACGTCGTCGAGCCCGCTGGTCGCCTGGGTGTCGCCGTCGTGGGTCAGCACCCGGCCGACCACGAAGTCGACCACGAAGCGCCGCACCTCGCGGAGGAACTCCGACACCGCGAGTCGCTCGCCGGGGGCGTCCGCCTTCTTCACGACGGGGTGCTTCGAGAACGCCTCGAGGGCGGGCCCGGTCGCCGCCCACACGAAGTCGGGGCCGCGGATGCCGGCGACCCAGAAGTCGCGGAGCTGCCGGGTGATGTTCTCGCGCATCTCGGCGAGCACCGCGGCGTCCCATCCCGCCCGCGCGGCCGGGCGCTTCCGGCAGACGATCCAGATCGACGAGGCGAGGGCCGCCGACTGCATGGCGCGGGTCCTGGCGAGCCGTTCCGTCTGGATCGTCCACGAGCCCACGACCACGAACCCGGCCCGGATGAGAGCGGAGACGAGCGTCTCCCACGCGTCCGGCGACTTGTTGGCGAAGACGATGACGAGCCGGCCCTCGTCGCGCAGCGCGGCGTGGAACCGCGAGAACGCGCGCGCCATGCCGTCCTCGTAGTTGCGCTTCGACGCCCCGCGGTCGCCGCCGAATCGGGCGGCGTCGTCGATGAGCTCGCCGTCGTTGGCCGCCGCGTTCCACTTCGGGCCGAGGGGCGCCTCGAAGGCGGCGTCGATCTCGGGCGACAGCCCCCAGAGCGCGCGCCGCAGCCAGACATGGAAGAAGTCCATCAGGTCGGAGTAGGGAATGGCGTCGTAGTAGGGCGGGTCGGTACAGATGAGGTCGAAGCCCGGGTCCGCGGCGCCGTGGGCCTGCGGCTCGGTCGCGGACCCCGGCGTGCCGGTGGAGCCAGCGGGGGACAATCGCTGTTCAGTGCTGGTGGCCTGCGGCTCGGTCGCCGCTGCCGCACCCGCGGCCGCACGGATCGCCGCCAGCACACCCGCAGAGTCGTCGCGGAATGTCCGCCGGCCGGGTTCGGCGGAGGCTTGGGGCTCGGCGGTGGGTCCAGGCGTCTTGTCGGAGGTGATTGCCGGCGGAGGTGCCCCGGGGGTGGCCGTGGGCTGCGGTTCGGCCGCGGACCGGCGCAGCACGGCGGGTGCAGGCGCAGCGGTCGTGGCGTCGAGCAGGTGTTCGCATACTTCAGCGGTCCATTCGACGGCCTGGATGAAGCCGCCGCTGGTATCGGCCAAGGGGCAGGACTCCGCGAAGTCCCACACCATCGGCAGTGCGAAGCGAGCGAACGTATGCCCAATCTTGTCGGCGTCGTATTGCCACGTGGCCAGCGTGCTCCCGCGGTCGGCCACGCGGCTGATCGTGGGCGTCAGCGTCGCGACCAGCGCTTCCCGCCACGCTTCCGGCCAGCCGGCCATCGTCTCGGGGAGGCGGCGCATCTCCTGGACAAGCGTGCCGAGGGCCAGGAGTTGGCGGTTCGTGAACAGCGTGCGCCACCTGTCGAAGCCGTAGCCGTCGACCGAGAACGCCCGCGACGCTCCGACTCCGGCCTTCGGCGTCGGCTCGTCCGGCACGCCGAACGGCGACTCCGCGTAGAGCGCCTCGATCTCTGCCTCGTCCACCCGCGCTGCTTCCAGCTCCAGGGCCGTTGGCAGCCGATACTCCTTGCCGTGCGGGCCGTCGACCACGACCGCAGTCATGACCTCGCCCAGCCGCCCGGCGCGGCCGTCGAGGCGGAGGTCCTGCATGGTCATGATGGCCTGGCAGAGGGGGCACCGCACGCCGGACCGGCTCATCGTGCCGGCGCCGACCCGCCGATCGTGCTCGCGCCGGCGCGCGGGGTTGCCTTCCCCCCGGGGGACGTCACTCTCGACTCCGAAGACAACCCCCGTCTTGTCCGCGTTCGCCGCCATCGTCAGCCGCACGCGCTTGGCACCCTTCCTGGCGAGCCAGCGGGTCTTGAGTAGCGGGACCGTCGCGCGGCAGCCCTTGCAGCGCGCCGTGCGCGCCCAGAGATACGCGACGGCCGGCTTCGCCACCCATCGCGGATTCCGCCGGTCCTTCAGGTACACCGCGTCGAACGCCGCGTTCAGCGGACCGACGTCGGTGTCGCCGTTCGCGTCGGCGGCCAGCAGCGTCAGCGGCCGCGGCTCGAACGGCCGGCCGCCCGGCTTCAACGCCTGGAACGCCGCGTAGGTCGGATACCGTCGCGCAAGCCGTCGCCGCGCCTCGGCCAGCACCCGGCGTCCCCAAGCGCGGACCTGCCACGCGAGGTCCGCCTCCAGCTCCGGTCCTGTGCCGATCAGACGCGGCTCGGTCTCGCGGTCGTCGCCGAGGCAGAGCTCGGCGAGTTCCCGCCTCAACGCCCGGCCCTTCACGCCCCGCGCCTTCAGGAGGGCGGTCATGAACACCCGGTCCCGCAACGCGAACGCCGGCAACGGCCGCGCCTCGCCCGCGAGCCTCCGCGGATAGTCGAGCGTGCACTTCAGGATGAACCACGCGACCGGATTGATGTCGACCGCCGTCACCGCGCAGCCCAGCCGCATCGCCTCCAGCGGAATCGCGCCCCCGCCCGCGAACGGATCGAGCACCCGCGGCGCGCGCCCGCCGAAGGCGTCGCGAACCCGCGCCCGGAACCACTCGACGTCCGGCCCGCCCTCCCGTTTCCAGTGGAGAATCCCGCCCTGCGTCTCCCGCTTCCGCCGCGCCACCGTCCGTCCGCCGACCCGCTCGTCCTCGACCGTCTCGACGACCTCGCCCGCCATCCGCCGGTAGACCGCCTGTCGCTCCCGCGCGCTCCCGGGGTCGGGCAGCAGCGTCGCGATCAGCGCCGCCCGGCTCGCCGCCAACGGCCGCCGCGCCGGCCAGATGTGCAGCGTCGAGATGTGCCCGTGGCGGACGTTCTTCTCGTGGACGGAGTCGAGGGACACCTGCTCCAGAGGAAAGGCGACCTCGATCAGGCGCTTGTGCGTCAACGCGTCTCTCCCGCCACGTGTTTCCGCCACAGGTAGCTGGCGAAGGAGGCGCAGGCGCCCAGCATGAACACCGCCTCGTCCCGGCCTACTTGAGCATCTGTCCGGTCGAGCAACGGATGACGAATACCCTGTTCGTCCGACGCGTAGCCGTAGAGCCTGATGAACGCTTCCCTGAGCGCGGGATGCAGCGCGCGATGTCGCTCAAGTGACTTCAATGCCGGCCCCAAATTGCTGGATGCCTCTGGATCGAGTTTCCGGGCAACAGACTCGACAGCGTGAATGCTCTCCCGAACGGCTCCGGCCCAGTCACCGACGTGGATGTTCCCGGACGCGTCGCGCAGGTGTGCCGCGCTGGCGTCCAGGCCAGCCTCCCGAAGCTCGCCGAGGGACTCGACAACCGCGGTTCCCTCTTCGGGCGTCACGGCCGGAATGATGGTCGGCGGTGGTGCCACATCGATTGTGTAGGCCAATCGGCATTCGGCGAACGTCTTCTTCATCTGCTTGACGAATCCGCGCGGACACCTGGGATGGCGCAAGACGAACTGGATGAGGTCGAATACCCTGTTGAAGGGCCATTTCTCAATGCGCTGGCGAAGACTGTACCGAACTCTCGGGAATCGGGGATCCCATTTGTCCAGCGAACCACGGTCCAGGTGAACGTGCTTGGCATGCAGAATCTCATCCCAGGGTGCGGCAATCCACGACTCGGCAAACATGTACGGATCCCCCACCGTCTTGGTGGACCGACTGATGTGTTCGAAGAACAGGTTCCATATCTGCGTCCGCGCATCTCGCGACAGCTCTCCCAGTTGCAGCGGCCCGGGAACATCTTCGTAACCCTGGGCCTGCGAGAAACTGAGTTCATGTGCGTCGCGACGAGTCGGCGTTCCACGGAGACCACTGGGTCCGCCGGGTGGTTCCAGTCCATCGGCTGTGGGGGCCGCGATCCGTGCTCGCTGACGCGCGCGCCAAGCGGCCCGGCGCATGGCCGCCTCGGCGCCCACCATGTCTGGATCACGGTCCGCGTGCGTCGGATTCCTGTGTTCGGTGCTCATGTTCGCCTGCCTTCCCCGACCAGCATCGGAACCTCTCCTGAATTGTCGTACACCGCCCACACGTCCACGAGGGCGCGGTAGACCTGCTCGAAGTTGCGCCAGCCGGACAGGAACCGCCGTCGGATCACCGGTTCGGGCACGTCGTGGCCGCCTTCCGCCACCCGTTGGGCCACCCGAGCGATTGCCGCCTCGGGCGACGGCAGCCGCAGGAAGAACAGCTTGACCCGGTAGCCGTGCTCGCGCCAGCGAGGAATCAGGCGGGTGTAGCCGCGTCCGCTCAACGTCGTCTCGAAGGCGAAGCTGGCGCCCCCCCGTGCGTGCTCCTGAATCTGCCGGGCCATCAGCCGGCCAGCCTGCACGGCCACCGAACCCGCCCCGAACGGGCTCAACCCGGCCGCAATGAGGTCACCGTTGACGAAGACGGGGCAGCCGGCTTCGGTCGGCAGGAACTCCCGGGCGAACGTCGTCTTCCCGGCTCCGTTCGGTCCGGCGACTATGAGAACCCGCTTGCCGGCATTCGCAGTCATGTCGTTCCGGTACACAAGGCGCTGCCGCGTTTCAGAATGGAACTTCGTCAGCAACAGTGTCAATTGATATTTCGTAGTCAAACATGCCGTTGTCCGTAACAAGCCTGATCATCGATCTGCCGGTTACTTGATAGCTATCTTGAAGCGCGTCGCCGCGTGACTTGAAGGCCACGATACGTCGAGCCTCGAATCGCAATTGAGCCCAACCCGTACGTTGAAGACGCTTGACCGGACAGGTCAGGAAATAGCGCCATTTGTATTGGGGCACGTCCGACTCTGTGCTGGGGCTATCCCTTTCGTCTTGACGGATTCTCCATTTGTGTCCAGTATAAAAGTAAACGCTCTCGATTTCTGCAGATGGCAGGTCGGAGTCGTTGTGGAGATCGATCCTAAAAGTTATTTTTGCGGTGGCAGACCAATCCGTCCTTTCCAAATCACCACGGATCTCCTGTACTTGCACACGAATCCGGCTGCGGCGAATGTTCTCTATTTCGTTGCGAGCCCATGCAAGATTCTCTATCATTTGCTCGCGGAGGAATTGGATTGAACCCTCGTAAACAATATGCCGCCTGTCCTTCAAGTCGAATGGGATGTCAGCGACATCTCTGGTGAGCAATAAGCAAAGCTTGTCCTTGGCATGCGCGTACCCCACTTCGTAGAAGACATTGGGGTTCCTGCCAGACATGTCGGCGATGACGATGTCCGCGGCTTCGATTTGCCGGTAGATTCGGTCAAGTATACCTCCCGCGAATAGTTGCTCGTCGACGCGTTCTGCGCGGATACCGAGATCGTCGGCAGGGTCCTTGATGCCCAGTCGGTAGATGTCGTCGAAATCCGAACTGAAAGGCATGAGCACGAACGCGAAGGTCGTTTCTGTTGGGTTATGCATCTGTTCCGTCCGGTGGTACAGCCACTACATGCCCGGCGATCACGAAGATTCTCTTGCCGACTGCGTTGGTCAGAAACGGTTCCGATCGGCGGCCTCGTGGCTGTTCCAGGTCGGCGGACTGGTAGCCCTTGACGTGCACGCGCTTCAGCACGCGACGTCTCCAGAGTTCACGCCCATCTCCTGCAGAAACCGTGACGGCTGTTTGGCCCAGCCGAAGTACGAGTCGGCATGGGTCAGGGTCAGGCTGGACTGAACGCGAGTGATTGCCACGAAGCAGTTGCGACGTTCTTCTTCGAGGGCGGCAGGCCCGCCCTGCAGTGCGTGAAACGAAGGCAACTGCTCTTCCGCGAGCCCGATCAGGTAGACGTGACGGAACTCCTTGCCCTTGGCGAGATGAATCGTCAGACACTGCACGTCGCCGGCGGTCGGAGGCGAGGTCTTCTGGCGGAGGTCGAGTTGCTGGAGGAACTGGCTCAGCGGCGGGTCAGCGCCCAAGTGCTGTCGGATCTCCGCCGTCAGAGATCTCCAGATCCCACTCTCGTCGGATTCCTCGTCGGAATCGGTAGCGACCGCTCGCGGTGTGCGATCACGCCAATCGAAGGTGTTCTTGATGAAGTCGCGGTACCTTCCTCGGTCAAGGAGGTCGTTCCGCAGGGTATGCAGCAAGGGCCGTGCGGCGGGGGTTGCACATGAGGATGCAACGTTCAAGAACCCAGCCAGAAGAGGGTCTCCCAGCAGAACGCTCTCGGCCTCCGCTTGCGTGGGCTGCACGGGGGCCGCGGTGAGCTCGTAGAAGGCCCCGCACAAGAGAGCGAGTTGCTCGGTGTCGCCGGGGCGACGGATGAGGCGTAGCGACGAGTGGAGAAAACGCAGGAGCGGCGATTCGAACTCGGCCTTTCGCTTGACCACGTACGACGGCAGTCCGGCTCGCGACAGCGCCGCGGCAACGGCGCGGACGAGCTTGGTGCTTCTGGCGAGGACCGTGCAATCTCCGGGCTCGATGGAGCTCGTCTTGATGTCTTCGGCGACCCAGGACAATTCGGTTGCGCAGTCGGTGAATCGGCGAGCTCGGACCACCGACGAGCGTGAGGGGGGGGGCGTGGTGGTGGCGGACACCAGGGGCCTCTTGTCGGCGGCCCGGTCAGCGTTGTGGGCGATGAGGTTGTTCGCCAAGCGAACGACCTCGGGCGGGCATCGAAAGCTCTCGGGAAGCTGGACGATGGCCATGTCGTAGTCGGTCCGGAGTCGGCGGAGACGCTCGGGGCTGGCGCCGTTCCACTGGTAGATGGTCTGGTCATCGTCGGCGACCACGAAGAGGTTGCTGTTCCGGTCAGGGTAGAGCGCCCGCAGGAGAAGATCCTGGACCTTGTTGGTGTCCTGGTACTCGTCCACGCAGGCGAACGGGTACACGATGCGGTAATCGCGGGCGATGCGGGGGCGTTCGCGGAAGAGGCGGAGACAGCACACGAGGAGCGCGCCGAAGTCGAGATGATTGCCTTCGATCAGACGCTGGATGTACGCCCCGAAGATGGGACGAATCCACTCCTTGCCGGGGGCGGCGAACGGCAGCGGCGCGTCGTGACCCTCGCGACCGTCGTGGCCGTCCCGAAGCAGGCGGTCGACCATGGGCATCAGACCCTTGCCGGTCGCGCCCGCCGGCGTGCCGGGGTGACCGGCATCCTGTATCGCGTCGTTCAGGACCAGATGCCGATCCGCGTCCTGGTTGAGGATCGCGAAGTCGGGGCGCAGGCCGAGGTGGCTGCCGTGCTGGCGCAGCACGTCGGCGGCGAAGCCGTGGAACGTCGTCAGGCGAGCTCGGCGCATGCGGGGGCCGAGCAGTTGGGCGACCCGGCCCCTCATCTCCTCGGCCGCCTTGGTCGTGAACGTGAGCGCGAGGACTCGGAACCGCTTGTCGGGGGTTTCCTGGATGAGCCGCGCGACGCGCGTCGCGAGCACGCGCGTCTTGCCTGCCCCCGGCCCGGCGAGCACCAGCATCGGGCCGTCGTTCCAGTCGACGGTCCGCCGCTGGTTGACGTTCAAGGAGTCCAGATCGAGCATGGTCACGCTCCGGCGAGTGCCGAGGCCTTGTTCAGGATACTCGACAGCGCAGCCGGCACCGGGGTCGCTCCGGTCGTCATCCGGGCGGCGGCTTCGGCGGCGATCTCCGGCTTGCTGTAGCTCTTCGGTAGAGCGTTCAGGACTTCGGCCCAGTAGGCCGCGGTGTATCTCGCCGATGTCGGTGGCGGCTTCTGTCGGGACATGCGCGACTCGTAGAGATCCCCGAATCCGCCTTCACAGAGCATCTGCTCGACGTTCGCGTAAGGCATGGTCAGTCGATCCGCCGGGGGTGCGCCGGCGAACTGGTTCTTCACGCGTTGCTCGTACTTGCGGCGCCCGCTGTCGTTGTCGAGCACGCAGTACCAGACGATGCCGAGGCTGTTGGCGACCTTGGCCAACATGCCCAGGTCGGTCTGGCTGAACTCGACGCAACGCACGCCCGCGCGCTCGATGTCGAGATCGAGCGCTTCCGCGGCACCGGTCAACAGCGTCGTCTCGGTTTCACCCTCGACGAGCAGCCAGCACTTGGCGAACAACAGCTCGCCGCGGGTGCGGCGGACATGCGAGTCGAATTTCCGTGCTTCTTCCGGCGTCAGCGTCCCCGGTTCTATCCGATGCACGTGAATGCCACCGCCGGCATGCGCGAACCGGCGCATGGCCGACGACGGCACGCTGGCGAGGAGGTCGCCGCTATGGGTCGACAGCAGCTTCTGGCCCGGCAGATCGCTGACGATGCCCATCAGCGAGCGGATAGCTGACGGGTGCAGGTGCGCTTCCGGCTCTTCGAGCGCCGTGATCGGTGCCGCATCAGGATCCAGGTCGGAGAGCCTGCTGCGGAGGAAAGCCCCGAACAGCAGAAGCACGGCCAGACTCTGAGTCCCCTCGCCCTGGAACTCGACGGGGATTCGGGCACCCGAACGCGATGCGAGGCTCACCTGGGCTCGGGACAGCAACGAGAAGAGCTTGGTTGGCAGCGCGTCGATGGACACGGTCTCGTTGGCGCCGAACTCGATTACCTTGCGGGCGTCCTCGAGGCGCGTGCGGACGTCGAGTAGTGGTTGATGCGCCGTGATGAGTTGCTCGTTCAACCTCGCGAGCGCCGTCTTCAAGTCCTCTCTGGCATCCTCGGGAAGTCCACTCTCGGCGAGGAACGTGCGCCAGAAACGGCCCTTGGCCGCGAAGTGCCTGGATGCGTCCCGAAGGGCTGAGAGGTAGAACGGCGGCGCCAACCTCTGGAGCGTATTGAGTTGACTCGGCGCCTTGCCGGCCGGCAGCGGATTGCCGTCGGCGTCGAGGAAATCCCAGTCGGTCACGAACTCGCCGGTGTCCTGGTCGAAGGACGAGGCGACGCGGAACGTGATCCGACGCTGGTCGTCGGCGTCGAGGGCGAACAGATCCGCCACGGCCTGGACGACCTCGTCGCTCCACGGCTCCGACTCCGCTTCGACGAACGACAGCTCGATTTCAATGGGGGCGGCGTCCACGGGCGTCGAGGCATCGTCGGGAAGGTGATAGTCGTACTCGTCGAACGGACCCCGGCCACGGCCACGCAGTCGTTCGAGGCAGATGCGGACGGCCTCGAGAAAAGCGGTCTTGCCCGAGTTGTTCTCCCCGATCAGAACCGTAGTTTCGTCGAGGTCGACGGTGAGGTCCCTGATGCAGCGGAAGTTGCGGATCTTGACGGTGGTCAGCCTCATCCGGTCACTCCGTCGGGCCGCGTCCTTCGCTGCGGCGGCTCGTGTCCTTCGCGATGAGGCGTCGCGCGTTCGGTCTCCATGGTCAAGACGTGGGTTGCGCCCATGTTCGACCTCCTCTCGGGTGGGCTCGGGCTCGGCGGCGAACCGGTTCGGCTGCCGCCGGAATCACTATTGTGCACTTCCTGGACTCTCCTCCGCCGCCGCGTGCACCGACGACGCCGGGATGGAGTGGGCCGACAGCTCCCGGGTCCTCACGAGCAGCTTCCCGAACGGGTCGCGGACCCGCGCGAGCCACGGCCGGGGCGTGGCGCAGTCGTAGACGGCGTAGAGCCAGTAGCCGTCGCGGAGGTTACACGCCTTGGCCCATTCGTTGTCTGACAGCTCGACGTCGCCGGCGCGGGCCCGGCCCTTGACCTCGATGGCGCGGCGGCGGCCGGCCGGGGTGACGGACAGCAGGTCGAAGCCCGGCCAGTCTCCCAACCCGGCACGGCGCGCGAGATCGGGACGCGACACGTCGTGGACGGTGGCGCCGGACGCCTCTTCGTGCGCCTGCGCGACCCGCATGGCGATTTCCTCGACCCGGGCGTCGTGGCGCCGCCGCTCCTGCGCGTCGGCCGTCGGGAGGACAAGGGCGTGGGCGACGATCTGCGAGTCTCCTGCGGCGATGAGGCTCGGCTCCATCTGCACCCTGCGCAGGCGATGGTCCCTGTCGGCGGCGAGACGGCGCTGCTCGTCCTTGACCCTGGCGAGCTCGGCGCTTGCCCGAGCGTCGCCCGCGCGGGCCTTGCGGCCGACGTGCTGGCGCCTCGCAATCAACTCGGCGGTCCTGTGGTCGCAGCCGCGGGCCGTCCAATCGAGCCGTTCGGGTACCGACTGCTCGATACGTGCGCGGTGCTCGTCGACCAAGCGGGCGAGGGCATCGTTCTCGATCCAGTCGCGGGCGGCGTCGGTCAGCCGCCGCGCCGTGCGGGCGAGCGGCACGCTGCCCGGCGCGACGTCGGGAGCGCCGCGCAGCAGGAGCAGGTGTTCCAGCGGACAGGGCTCGACGGCGCCGTCTTCGTCCTGGCGGAGTCCGATCAGTCGGCTCTCGACGATCTCGGAACGAGGCTCTTCCCGCGCGGGGGCGCGGCCCGCGCCATGGTCGGAGCCGTGGCCGGCGCCGTGAGCCGCCGTGGCCGGCGGCTTGCGGACCACGGTCACCCGGGCGAGGTGGAAGAGATACGGCGCGGTCGCGTGCGGGTCGACGAAGAAGGCGCCGCGCCGCGCCTCGTCCTCGTGCCTCGACAGCAGTGTGGCGCAGAAGCGGTCGAACACCGGCTCGCCGGGGTGCAGCCAGATGACGTCGGCTCGGTTCGCGGGGCGGTAGACCGTGAACCGGCCGTGGGCACGGGCCGGATGGAGCTCCATGGCGGCGAGCACCGGATCGAGGCCGCGCCGGCGCGCCTGGCCGAGCTCGAAGACACCGTCCGGGTCGCCGTCGACGCGAAGATCGATCAGTGGCGCCGCACCGGTCACGAACCGCCGGACGTAGCCGGGCAGCAGTCGGCGGTACCGTTCCCGATCGATGGCGGCCTGCAACGCGGGCAGGCTGCTCCTGACGTCGCCACCTCCGAACAACGTCCGTTCCCGTTCGTGGAGCGCGCGCACCTGCTCGGCCGTCAGCAGGCCGCCGATGCCGTCGACGGCGGACCTGGCGCCCTCCTCCGTCGCCGCCTGCTCCAGGTAGTCCTTGAGCGAGACGTTCTCGAACAGGCGGCCCACGACGTCGAAGACCTTGTCCGACCGGAGCTCCGCGCGGATAGCCTCCAGCTTGTCGAGCAGCGTCTTCAGCACCCGCCCCTCGCGCGTCTCGCCCGCCACGAGGTTGACGATGACGACGGGGTCGTGCCGCTGCCCGTAGCGGTGGATGCGGCCCATGCGCTGTTCGAGCCGCGCCGGGTTCCAGGGCACGTCGTAGTTCACCATCAGCCAGCAGAACTGGAGGTTGATGCCCTCGCCCGCGGCGTCGGTCGCGACCAGGTAGCTGGCCCCGCCCTCGTCGAGCGGGCGCCGGAACAGGTCGACCTGCGCCTCGCGCTCGCGGTAGTCGAGGCCGCCGTGGATCGACGCCACCTGTCCGGTGAAGCCCAGCCCCTCGAGGCGTCGGACCAGGAACTCGGCGGTGTCGCGGTGCTCGGTGAAGACGATGAACTTCTCCCTGGCGAAGGCGGAGCCGCGCAGCACTTCGCGGAGCTTCTCGAACTTGGAGTCCTCGCCCTCGTCGGCGAGGCGCCCCGCCTGGGCGAGAAGCGCCTCGACCTCGCGACGCTCTTCCCGGAGCTGCGCCAGGGCCGGCGCGACGATGCCGCCCAGCGCGCGGTCCTCGAACGCCTCGTGACCCTCGCCTCCACCCGCCTCGTCGGCGTCCTCGTCCGCCGTCCGTGTCTCGAAGAAGTCCGGAGTCGAGGCCAGACGATGCTGGCCGCGCTCCAGCTCGTCCGCCCGCCCGGCGCGCACCAGGTCGATCGCCTCGTCGAGCCGACCGAGCCGACGCTCGAACGATCGCATCAGCGCATACGTCGAGCTCGCCTGCCGGCGCTGGAAGACGCTCATCGCGAGCCGTGCGGCCGAGCGGTTCAGGACGCGCGCGCGGTTGTAGATCTCCGAGATGTAGCGGGTCGTCGCTTCGTAGAGGGCCTGCTCGGACGGGCTCAGCCCGTAGCTGAGCGTGTCGCACCGCCGCTGCGGATAGAGGGGACGGCCGTCGAAGCGGACCATCTCCTCCTTCGTCCGCCGAATGAAGTGCCGCCGGCGCTGAGCCTGCGGGAACGCCTGGAACGCGTCGAACGTGGACAGCGCGTCCGGGGCCAGCAGCCGCCACAAGCAGTAGTAGGGGAAGTCCCTGCCCATGTGCGGCGTCGCCGTCAGCAGCAGGACGTGCGTCGCCGACCAGCCCAGCTCCCAGCGGGGCTCGTCGGCCGGCAGGCCCGCCAGCGCCTCCGCGAGGCGGTAGCGGTCCGTCTTGCGGACGGAGAAGTCCGGCTGCCGGTGGGCGGCCAGCTTGTGCGCCTCGTCGAAGACGACGAGGTCGTAGGGGGCCGCCCCCGACGCCACGGACTCCCGCAGCCGTCCGAACATGCGCTCGCCGGCAAGTGTGTCGACGCTGACGATCACCCGGTCGCCGTCCGGCCCCGCGAGCGGATTGCGGCCGCGCGCGTCCTCGCCCCGGACGATCCGGAACGGCAGCGAGAAGAGCGTCCGCATCTCGCGCTCCCAGTTGCCGACGAGCCCGGCCGGGGGCACGACCAGCACGCGCCTGATGAGGCGGCGGGCCAGCACCTCTCGGAGGTACAGGCCGGTCATGATCGTCTTGCCAGCCCCGGCGTCGTCGGCGAGGAGGAAGCGGAGCGGCGACAGGCCGACCATGCGCTCGTAGACGGCGATGCGCTGGTGAGGCAGGGGATCGATCAGCGAGACCTCGGTCGCGAAGGCCGGGTTGAAGAGGTGGCCGTACGACAGCCGCGTCGCCTCGGCGACGGCCGATACCACCGTTGGCCGGGCGGTGAAGTCGAGCTCCGGCCCCGGGGTCGAACCGGCCGCCGGCTCCGCTTCGCCGCCGCCGGGCGTCAGTTCGGCCTCCAGGTCGAGGATCTGCCGCCAGGCCAGTCGGGCGGGCCGGTTCTGGCCGTTCTCCCAACGGTTCACGGTAGCGAACGACACCCCGATGCGCGCCGCGAGCTGCGTCTGCGTCAGCCCGAGCCGCTCGCGGACGGACCTGACGCGGGCGGGGTAGTCCGCGGGGAGGGCGGGGGAGGGTTGCTCCATCGTCGACGTCCGGCGGCAATCCGCAACGGCATGTCTGACGAATGACCTGACGCTTGCCCGCGTGCGCTCCGACGACTACTTCTGCCGGGTCGGGGGCGAATCGGCGGTATTGGGCGGTGCGTGCGCTGCGAAATGCAATATAGCATATGCTATGGACCTTGGGGCCTCGGTCGGCGCGGTCGGCCCAGGGTTTCTGTGACGAGCCGCCGGTTCCGCGGTTTCGGAATCGACCATAGTCGTTGACCATGGTAGTATTTGGCTGATGGAGACGATGGCAATCTCGAAGTTCAAGGCGACCTGCCTCGCCGTCCTGCAGCGCGTCCGCACCACCGGCCAGACGGTCCGCATCACCCGCCGCGGGGAGCCCATCGCCGACGTGGTGCCTCCCGGCCCGCCGGACCGGCCGGACGGCTGGCTCGGTGCGATGTCCGATCGCGCCCGCATCACGGGCGACATCACCACCCCGAGCAGCGAGTTGGTCCCGTGGGAAGTCGAGGGAGAATGAGGCTGCTCCTCGATACGCACATCTGGATCTGGAGTCTCCTCGAGCCGCCCCGGCTGACACCGCGCGTGACGCGGGCCCTCCAGGCGACGAACACGGAGTTGTGGCTTTCGCCCATTTCTCTGTGGGAGCTGGGGATTCTCGTCGATAAGCGAAGAATCGAGCTGTCGGGCAATCTGGGCGCGTGGATCGACGACGCGTTGCGCGTAGCCCCGATGCGGGAGGCCCCATTGACCCACCGGGTCGTACGTGCCCTCGGTGCCATCTCGACGCCGCATCGTGATCCGGCCGACCGCTTTCTCGCCGCGACCGCGGCCGCCCTCGATCTGCCGCTTGTGACCGCCGACGAGCGGTTGCTGGCCGGACGCGGCTACCCGGTTCTGGCGAACCGTTGACGTCGTCACGTCCTCGCGGCGGCTTGACGAGGCGGCGCCGGGGCGTCCAGGGGAGCATTCGGGGTATCTGCCGATCTCGCTCCGGGTGTTCACGCCGTCTCGAATCGCAGGGACGAGAGATTCAGCTTGGCGGATCGCTTCGAGAGATGGAGCATCTCTACTTCCACGACTTCGTTCGATTCGTTGTAGTCGAGCACGACGCCCGGCGAAACCTCTCTCGAGTCGACAATGTCGGAGTCGTCGAGGCGCAGGTAAGGGCGTCGGCTTCCTTGTCGATATGCAGCTTCATGGTTGCCCCCTCGCGTTCCGGTCGAAGAAGACGCTCACCAAGCGCCAAGGCGCGACTCTCGTGTTCACGACGACGCGCAACACGCCGGCCCGCTCCGAAGGGCCGCGTTTCCCGCGACGGCCGGTGAAGCCGCCCCGGGCTTACGGTCCCAACGCGGTGATCGGAATGACTCCCACGCCGTCGGGGCGCCGGTAGCCGTATCCGGTGGCCACGATCACCCCGAGGCTTGAAGGCGCGCCGCAGACGGCTTGATCCACGCGGGCGGCGAACTTCAGCAGATTGCGCGCCCCCTCGTCGACGCGGCCGGCGCCGAGCTTGATCTCGAACGCCGCCCAGCGCCCGTCCCCCGCCTGCACAACGGCATCCACCTCCAGGCCGGTGTTGTCACGATAATGCAGCACCTCGGCATCGTTCGCCTGTGCGTAGACGCGCAGATCGCGCACGACCAGCGATTCGAAGAGCAGTCCCAGCAGGTTGAGGTCCCTCAGCAGTCGATCCGGCGCGGCGCGCAGCGCCGACACGCCGAGGGACGGGTCGACGAAATGCCGTTTGGGCGTGCTGCGCAGCGTCGCCCGCGACCGGAGATGCGCCGCCCAGGCCGGCTGGTCCTCGACGATCATGAGACGCGCGAGCGCGGACAGATAGGCTTGCGCGGTGTGGGCCTTCAGCGGCGTCTCCGTCCCGCCGGCGTCGGCCGCCATGGTCGCGACGCTGGCCTGGGTCGCCACGTTCCTGGCGAGGGAGCGGAGAAGGCGGCCGATCTTCTCGGGGTCTCGGTGCGCGCCGTCCACGCGCGGGACGCCGACCCGGCGAATCTCGTCGAGGTAGTCCCGGTTGGCCAGCCGGGCCTCCGCCGGGGTCAGGCCGCGGTCGAGGTGCCCCGGCCAGCCCCCGACCGCGATCCATTCGGCCACGTGCCGTACCGTGTGTTCGGCATCCGGGCTGCGGGGCGGCGCTCCGTCCAGAAGCGCCCGTACCGAGATGGCGCCGGTCGCTTGGCCGGTCTCGAACAACGACATGGGGCGCATCCGCAGCCGCGTCAGCCGACCGGCGCCGCTGTGCCTGGTGACGTCGTCGGCCGGTACGGCCGATCCGGTCAGGATGAACTGACCGGGCCGGGCGCGATCGTCCACCGCCCGCCGGACGTGGTTCCAGATGGACGGCTCGGTCTGCCACTCGTCGATCAGGCGCGGCGTGTCGCCGGCGAGCACGAGGGCGGGGTCGACGGCGACGGCGAGCCGCGCCTCGTCATCGACGTCCAGCAGCACCTCGCTCGCCGCCATTCGCCGTCCGGTGACGGTCTTGCCGCAGGCCTTCGGACCCTCGATCACGACCGCGCCGGTTGACGCGAGCCGCAGGGTCAGTTCCTGGTCCACGACGCGGGATCGGTAGTTCACGGTGCAGCCGAGAGCAGCGGCAGAGGTGCGACGATGTTGTCAACAGCAGGGCATGGTACCGGGCCAAGGGCAGGAATGCAACGTCTTTGAGGGCAGAAATGTAATGTTTTCAGGGGCATGAATGTAACGGTTCTCCGGGGAGGGAACGAAACGCTCTCGGCCCGCATCGCTGTGCTCTGGTGTCGGCACGAACTTCGCCGCCTGAAGCCGCCGCGGCGATCATCGACGACGCACACCTCGATTCCGGACAGATCGTACCCGGTGTTGTGGCGCGAGCGGAGTGCAACGTGCTCATCCACCCGCACCACGACCATGGCGCATCGATCAGCGTCGGACTCGAGACGTCCGTCTGTCGGGATTCGCACCTCTTCGCGCGATGAGAGTCAGACCGCGACGCCGGCCCTGGCCTCACCGATGATTCGGACGACGAGATCGGCGCCGGCCGTCGACTTGCGAGCGACATCGAGCGGCGTGCGCCCGCCGAGCAACAGGTGCGGCCGATGGAGAAACCGCACCATCGCCGGCTCGTCGTCGGCCCAGAGCCGCCGCGCCTCGAGCAGGACGCACGCGATGCCATGGACCCGCTCGCTCGCCTCCCGCGTCAGGTGTCGTCGCGGCCGCCTCTGGAGCCGGGACCACGTTGAACGCGACAACAGCGTGAACTTCGCGTGAGGGTCGTCGGGGGCCATGACCCGCGCAACGCGTTCGATGGCCTGCAGGGGCGGCCCCTGCTCGATCCGGTCGACCAGGGACAGACGGTTCATCTTGCGCCACGACGGCAGGCCCATGATCCGCGCAATCTGCGGCGCATCACTGAGGGGCTCCGTCGTGTCGCGGGCGAGTGCTTGGGCCGTCACAGCGTCCCTCCTGGTCGGATCTCAGGTCACTCACCATGCTTGCAGTTGGGCGCGCAGTCCGTCAACGAAACGCGCAAACGACCTGTCCGCCTGTGCGGCTCTATCAATGTCCATTGCCTGAATGATGTCTTCCGCGTATTCGAGTCCGCCGAGGATTGGCGTCACTCCCGCATTGTGCACGGCCTCGATCAGGCGTTCCTTGTACCGATTGCGTGCGCACTTCCGGTCGGGCGCGTCGCACCCCTGGCCCACAGCGGCTCTGAACGCCGCGCCGTCGAGCAGCAGCCAGCGTTCAACATGCGGGTCAGGGATGGCGAGGACTACAGGTATCGACGTACCTTGCGTGGCTTGATGAATCTCGCGCTCACGTTCATTCAGGCCGTCACAGTTGGCATCGGTCGCGACGATGATGAGGTGTGGCGCCGCACCGTGCTGCTGCTCCAGGTCGCGAATATAGTTGCGCAGCTCCTGCACGACTCGTCCGTGGCCGCGTACGGCAGTCCGCCAGTCGAGGCGTGTTTCCGTGTTCTGCTCTTCGGCGATGCGACTCACCAGGGGGCCGATGATCTGGCGGTGAGCGTCGTCTTCGACGAACAGGGCGACCTCATGCATCGAAGTCGCCCCTCAGAATCCGTTCCGAGATAGGAGATCGCTCCGTATCGTCGGACAGGGCTTCGCCGATATCGCTGTCACGGCCCAACGGGCCCCAAGACGTGGAAAACGGGCTGACGCGGGTCTGTCCATCGATGCGCTGCACGACAAACAAGGATCTGTCGGGGAGAAGGTCTGGCAGAATCGGAGAGTGTGTCGTGACGATGTACTGACTTTGCCGCAGGCTCTCGCGTGTCTTGAGCAGTTCCGCGATCAACTGAATGCGACGGGGATGCACGCCGTTCTCCGGTTCCTCGAAGCCGACGAGTGCCGGGTGTTCGTCGGCACCGGTGAGCGCCAAGAGCCCGAGCATGCGAAGAGTGCCCTCCGACAGCACGCGTGCCGGTATCGCCACGCCCCCTTCCTTGAGTCGCAGTTCGACTTCGCCGAGATCGCTGACGTCGATCTCGATTCCATCGATGTTCGGCATCAGGGTATGCAGGGCCTTCTCGATGGCGTGGAACTGCTTGGGGCTGTCGGTCTTCACGGTGTTGAGGAAGGCGGCGAGCTCCTCGCCCATCAATCCGATGTGGCGTACTTCCTTGACGGGGTTGGCGGCCCGCATCCGTTCGCGCGGCTCGAAATAGAAGAACAACCAGCTCTCGAGTTCGCTCCGGGCCGCGACCAGATGCGGATAGTGAGGCGGATAATGGGGCATGGACAGGATGCTGTGGTCCAGGAAGCGATCGAAGTACGTGGGGTGCGCCTGCCCCTCGAGCCGCAAGTGGATCTTGTCAGCCTTGCGCTCAAAGAACGGCTTGCGCTTCCCGGTAGGCTCGCCGCTGCTGTTGAGTGCCGCCAGATACTCGTCGGCGACCCGCAGGATACCTGACTTTGGCAGCATTTCGATCTCGATGCGGTACCGCAGGTCTCGCTCGCGGACGCGAGGGGGCGGTTTGGCATCGATCGAGGAGGGCGGTGTGAACGTGCTTGGTCGCAGAGACACCGGACGACGCATGTCCCGTATCTGGCGATTGACCGCGTCGATCACGGGGTCGGACAGGTGTAGATCGGCTTCGATGGAGAAACCCAACCGCTCCTGCTCCACCAGACCCTTGATGCCCTTCTTCCCGATGCGGAAAGACTCAAGCGGCTTGCCACGGTACGGGGAGTCGAACGCGTCCTTGAGCGTCCGGCTTGTGCACAGTTTCGAGAGCAACTGCAGCGCATCGAGGAAATTGCTCTTTCCGGCGGCGTTCGGGCCGAAGAGTACCGTCAGCGGCTCGAGGGCCACCTCCACGTCGATGAGAGACTTGTAGCCCTTGATGTGCACTCGCTTCAACATGCAGTGTCCCCCCCGGCCCCGGCACTGATGCCTGCAATCCGTGTCTTCCGGCGGCCCGCGCTTCGGCTACGGCAGGAGACGGGCAATGCGAGCCGACGTTCGCGCCGCGGTGCACTCCACGAACTCTGCAGACCAGGATCGAGTTCCTTGGCGGTTACCGAGACCGCGCTGTGCGCCTACCGCCCGAACTTCGCCTTCGCCTCCTGCCGCCTTGCGTGCAGGATCGGCTCGGTATAGCCGTTCGGCTGCTCGCGCCCCTTGAAGATGAGGTCGCAGGCGGCCTGGAACGCCACGCTCGAGCCGAAGTCGGGGGCCATGGGCCGGTAGGCGGGGTCGCCGGCGTTCTGGCCGTCGACGACGGCGGCCATGCGCTGGAGGGTCTCGCGCACCTGGGCCTCGGTGCAGACGCCGTGGTGCAGCCAGTTGCAGATGTGCTGGCTGGAGATGCGCAGGGTGGCGCGGTCCTCCATCAACCCGATGTTGTTGATGTCCGGCACCTTCGAGCAGCCGATGCCCTGCTCGACCCAGCGGACGACGTAGCCGAGGATGCCCTGGGCGTTGTTGTCGAGCTCCTGCTGGATCTCGGCCGCCGACCAGTTGGGCGACTCCTCGCGGGGAATGGTGAGGATGCGGTCGAGGTCGGCGCGCGGGCGCGACTTCAGGGCCTCCTGCCGCTCGTTGACGTCGACCTGGTGGTAGTGGGTGGCGTGCAGGGTGGCGGCGGTGGGGGACGGCACCCAGGCGGTGTTGGCGCCCGCCTCGGGGTGGCCGATCTTGGCCTTCATCATGGCCGCCATGAGGTCGGGCATGGCCCACATGCCCTTGCCGATCTGGGCGTGGCCGGGCAGGCCGCACTCGAGGCCGACGTCGACGTTGTAGTCCTCGTAGGTGGTCATCCACGGGGCCGACTTCATCTCCGCCTTGCGGATCATGGGGCCCGACTCCATGGCGGTGTGCATCTCGTCGCCGGTGCGGTCGAGGAACCCGGTGTTGATGAAGAACACGCGGTCCTTCGCGGCGCGGATGCACTCCTTGAGGTTGACGGTGGTGCGCCGCTCCTCGTCCATGATGCCGATCTTCAGGGTGTGGCGGTCGAGGCCCAGGATGTCCTCGACCTGGGCCAGCGTCCGGTCGCAGAAGGCGACCTCCTCGGGGCCGTGCATCTTGGGCTTGACGATGTAGACGGACCCGGCGCGGCTGTTCTTCCGGTTCTTGAGGTCGTGGACGGCGATGACGGTCGAGATCATCGCGTCGAGCAAGCCCTCGGGGGCCTCGTTGCCGTCGCGGTCGAGGACCGCGGGGTTGGTCATCAGGTGCCCGACGTTGCGGATGAGCATCAGGCTGGTACCCTTGAGCGTCGTCTCCGACCCGTCCGGCGCGGTGTAGGTGCGGTCGGCGTTGAGGGCGCGGTCGACCAGGCGGCCGCCCTTCTCGAACCGGTCGGTCAGGTCGCCCTTCAGGAGGCCGAGCCAGTTGCGGTAGGCGACCACCTTGTCCTCGGCGTCGACGGTCGAGACGGAGTCCTCGAGGTCCATGATGGTCGTCGTCGCGGCCTCGAGGACGACGTCCTTGACGCCGGCCTTGTCGTCGCGGCCCACGGGGTGGGCGCGGTCGATCACGATGTCGACGTGGAGGTCGTTGTTCTTCAGCAGGATGGACGACGGGGCGGCGGCGTCGCCGCGGTGCCCCGCGAACCGCGCCGGGTCGGCGAGGCCGGTGGTGCGGCCGTCCTCGAGGGTGGCCTCGAGGGCGCCGTTCGCGACCGCGTAGGCGGTGACGTCGGCGTGGCTGCCCGCGGCGAGGGGGGCCGCCTGGTCGAGGAACCCGCGCACGTGGGCGATCACGCGGTCGCCGCGCACCTTGTTGTAGGCGCCTCCCCGCTCGGCCCCGTCGTCCTCGGGAATCGCGTCGGTGCCGTAGAGGGCGTCGTAGAGGCTGCCCCACCGGGCGTTGGCGGCGTTGAGGGCGTAGCGGGGGTTGGTGACGGGGACGACGAGCTGGGGGCCGGCGATGGTCGAGATCTCGGGGTCGAGGTTGGCGGTCTCGGCCGAGAAGTCGTCGCCCTCGGGCACGAGGTAGCCGATCTCCTGGAGCACCGCCTTGTACTCGTCGAGGTCGATGGGCTGGTCGCGGTTCTCGCGGTACCAGGCGTCGATGCGCCGCTGCAGCTCGTCGCGGGTGTCGAGGAGCTCGCGGTTGCGGGGCGCGAGGTCGTGCACGAGGCGGTCGAAGCCGGACCAGAACGCCTCGGGGGCGATGTCGGTGCCCGGCAGCGCCTCGTCGTTGATGAAGTCGTACAGCGCCTTGTCGACCTGGAGGCCCCCTGCGTTCACCCGCTCCGTCATCTGCTTGTCCTCTGCTCTCGTCTTGCGATGCCAATGCCGAACGCCGGGTCGAGGCGTTCGAGAGAGCCTGATCTTACCGGATCGTTTCCGTTCGCGATTCCGGTCCGGGGGCGGCGCGCAGGGCGCTCGGCGAATCGGACGCGGCGCCGTCGACGGCAGCGTGTGCGAGCCGGGGAGACGCGGGGACGAGCCGCCGAGGCCGGTGACGGAATCGCCGGTCGGAAGCCGCGAGGCTTGGCGCGGGCTCGGGGAACCAGGCGGAGGCGTTCGAGAGAGCCTGATCCTACCGGATCGTTTCCGTTCGCGATTCCGGCCCCGGGGGCGGCGCGCAGGGCGCTCGGCGAATCGGACGCGGCGCCGTCGACGGCAGCGTGCGCGAGCCGGGGAGACGCGGGGCGAGCCGCCAAGGACGGTGACGAAATCGCCGGTCGGAAGCCGCGGGGCCCCTGGCGCGGGCTCGGGGAACCCGGCGTATGATTCCGGTCATGGAGCGCATCGATCTGAACGCCGACGTCGGCGAGTCCTTCGGCCCCTACGTCATCGGCAACGACGAGCGGATGTTCCGGCACGTGACGTCGGCCAACATCGCCTGCGGGTCGCACGGCGGCGACCCGTCGGTCATGCGCCGGACGGTGCGGCTCGCCGTCGACCGCGGGGTCAGCCCGGGGGCGCATCCGGGATACGCGGACCTGATGGGGTTCGGCCGGCGGGACATCGCCATGGACCTGCAGGAGCTCGAGGACCTGGTCGTGTACCAGATCGGGGCCCTCGCGGGGATGGCGGCGGCCGAGGGAACCCGGCTGAACCACGTCAAGCCTCACGGGGCGTTGTACAACCGGGCGGCCCGCGACCGTCCGCTGGCCGACGCGATAGCGCGGGCGGTGCGCGCCGTCGACGCCGGGCTGATCCTGTTCGGCGGCTCGGGGTCCTGCCTCGTCGAGGCCGGCGACGCGCTCGGGCTGCAGACCGCGGCCGAGGTGTTCGCGGACCGCGCCTACCGTCCCGACGGCTCGCTGGCGCCGAGGCGCGAGGCGGGCGCGGTGATCACCGATCCGGCGGCGGTGGCGGAGCGGGCGCTGCGGCTGGTGCAGAGCGGGGAGGTCGCGACAGTCACCGGGGAGGTCATCGAGCTGCGCCGCGACACCATCTGTCTGCACGGCGACACGCCGGGAGCCGGCGACATCGCGGCGACGCTGCGCGCCCGGCTGGAGGCGGCGGGCATTCGTCTCGCGCCGGTCGGGTCGGCGGGTCGACAGGGCGATGGCGGAACGTCCCCGTGACCTCGTCAGGCCGACCGGGCATCCGGTCTGCAGGCGATACGCCGACCGGTAGCCGAACGCCTGCGAGAAACGGTCCGGGGTAGAAGACGAGCGATTGCGCAAACAGCACCCCCGGGCCGAAGCGTTCCGGAACCCGCTGCGCTTTTCGGCCGTCGACCCGGCGCAATTCGGTCGCGGTTGACCAGGCTTGGCCTGGAGCCCGTGGGGCCAGGCGCGCCGGTGCGGAACGGCGTCAGTGCACGGTGTACGGCTCGGTCAGCGCGAACTCCGCTATCTCGGCGTCGAACGTCGCGCCTTCCGCCGTCACCATCTGGTAGGTGCCGCGCATCGACCCGAACGGCGTCGAGAGCGGGCAGCCCGACGAGTACTCGAACGACTGCCCCGGAGAGAGCGTCGGCTGGTGCCCGACCACGCCCGGTCCCCGCACCTGCTCCACCTCGTTCGACCCGTTGGTGATGATCCAGTGCCGGCTGACGAGCTGCACGGTCTCGGGGCCCTCGTTGGTGATCCGGATGGTGTAGGTGAAGAACCACCGCTTCTGGTGCGGCTCGAGATGAGAGAATCGTGACGTGACGTTGACCCGGACGCCCCGGGTGACCGCCTCCGACGTGTGGACGCTGCTGCTCCGCATCGAATCCTCGAAGTATCGTCTTCATCCTCGCCGAACGCCCCTCGGCCCGAAGACCGCGGCCCGCGGGGCCGTCTCCGGCGTCGCAGCGGAAGCCCGCGGTCGCGTCTCCCCGGCAACGGAGGCCCGGGGACGAAGGGCCGCGTCTCGACTATTGTAAGACCTGGAGTACACGTGGCGGAACGTCACGACGACGATGAAGACGGGTCATGATCCCGACTGCGACCCTCCTCGGCGCCTATCGGGCCGGCTACTTCCCGATGGCCGTGGGGGGCGAGATCCGCTGGTTCTCGCCGGAGTGGCGCGGGGTGATTCCGATCGACCGCTTCCGGACCTCGCGGCGCCTCGCCCGGCTGCTGCGTCAGGGGCGGTTCCGCTGCACCGTGAACGAGGCGTTCCGCGACGTCATCACCGCGTGCGCGTCGCGGGACGACGCCGACGGCACCTGGATCGACGACGAGATCCGGGAGAGCTACTGCCGCCTGCACGAGGCGGGTCACGCCCACTCGGTCGAGGTGTGGGCCGACGGCCGGCTCGCCGGCGGCCTCTACGGCGTCAGCCTGCGCGGCGCCTTCTTCGGCGAGTCGATGTTCCACCGGGTCACCGACGCCTCGAAGGTGGCCCTGAGCTGCCTGGTGGGGCGCCTGCGCGAGCGCGGCTACCGGCTGCTCGACGTGCAGTGGGTGACGCCCCACCTCGAGCGGTTCGGCGCCGTCGAGATCCCGCGCGCCCGGTACCTGGCCCTGCTCGAACGGAGCATGCGGCGCGTCTGCACGTTCGAGGACCGGCGCGGCGCGCCGCCGGCCCCCTCCGGTCCGTCGCGTTCCCCGGCCCGGTGAAAGGCGCCCGCGGCAACCGCCCGACGTCGGCTCGCGGGCAGCATCCGTGGGGGGCCTTGCCGCTGCCGGTTCGGGGCCAGGAGTCTGCGCCGTGGAACGGCGTGGATTCCCGAGGGGCGGTGGGCGCCGAGCGGAGCCGCTGGCGGCGAGACGGGTCAGGCTCAGGGCCGGACGTAGACCGGGCGCTCCGCATCGCCGGCGAGGTCCCAGCTCAACTGGTGCACCATCCGCACGATGCGGGTCATCTTGTCGTAGCGGAGCTTCTCCGGCGTGTCCCGTTCCGTGTGGTAGTCGGGGTGCAGCCCGGTGTGCACGAAGAGGGCCGGGACCTCGCGGAACAGGAAGGGCCACTGGTCGCTGCGCCGCAGCAGGTTCGAGGGGTTGTCGTCGTAGCGGAACCGCACGTCGAGGCGGGTCGCGCGGTTGGCCCGCTCGACCGCCCGGCGCAGGTCCGGCGACCGGCTGTAGCCCAGGACGTTGACGGCGTTGCGGTTCGACTCGGCCGACTGCGGCTCGAGGCCGCGGAACCGGATGCCGCCAATCCGCGGGACCTCTTCGTCCCGGCCGATCATGTCCATGTTCACGACCGCCACCGTCCGGTCCAGCGGGTGCAGCGGCGCCTCGGTGTACGCCCACGCCCCCAGCAGGCCCTGCTCCTCGGAGTTCCACGCGGCGAGCAGGATGGACCGTCCCGGCCGGTCGCCCCCGCGCGCGGCCGCGCGGTAGGCCTCGGCGATCTCGATGAGCGCCGCCACCCCCGACGCGTCGTCGTCGGCCCCGTTGTAGATGACGGATCCCCGCGCACCGTCGTGGTCGTAGTGGGCGCCGAGGATGATCCACTCGTCCCGCAGCGCCGGGTCCGCCCCTTCGATCAACCCGACCACGTTGCGGTTGGCCACCGTCGTCCGGCGCACCGAGGTCGTCAACTCGACCCGCGGCCCCGCCAGCGGGACGGCCGCCGCTCCGCCCGACCGCTCGGCTGCTTCCGTCAGATCGTCGAACGACCGGTCCGCCGCTTCCGCGATGTTCTCCGCGAGGTCGCCCGAGATGTGCACGACGGGGACGTCCACCGCCTCGACCCAGCTCGCGAGCCCGTAGCGCGGCACGCGGGGCGGCCGCGACGGCCACACCGAGCCCATCGGCCGGGCCGGGCCCCGGGTTCGCCCGTGGTTGTGGCGGTCGGGCGCCACCAGCACCGCGACTGCGCCCCGGGCCTGGGCGGCCAGGACCTTGCGCACGAGGCGCGCCGACTCCGAGCGCACGGTGCCGTCGAAGGGACTGTCCCGGCGGAACTCGCCCGGCTCGTGGTCGAGCATCAGGGCGACCGCCCCGGCGACGTCCGCCTCGCGGTAGTCGTCGTGGCCGAGGGACGGGGCGTCGATGCCGAACCCGACGAACACGACGTCTCCCGCCGCGCTCGCGGTGGCGCTGACCGGGTCGGGATAGAAGTCCGCGCCGAGCACGAGGTCCCGCCGTCCGGCTTCCGTGACCCGCAGGTCGTTGTCGGGGCCGAGCGCGGTCGTGAGCAGATCGAACCGGTGGAAGTGGGTGCCGTCGGAGCCCACGGGGGCCAGGCCGTGCCGGGCGAAGCGCGAGGCGATGAAGTCGGCCGCGATCCGGTTCTCCGGCGTGTCCGTCAGCCGGCCCCGCAGGCTGTCGGCGGCGAGAAACCGGACGTCCGCCTCGAGGTCGCCGGCCCGGATCGAGCCGCTGCCCGGCGCGGGGGCCGGATCCTGGGCCACCACCGCCGCCGCGACGAGGAGCGCCGCCGCCGTCGCCGCTGCCCAGCGGGTCGTCATCGGGCCATTGTACCTGCGGGGGGTCCGTCCGCGCTGCAAGGCGTGCGCGGGGCCGGGGCGGGGAGTCTGCGCCGCAGGACGGCACGGACTGCCGGGGGGTGGGCGGCGATCGTCCGCAGGCGACGATGCGGCGCGCCGCGAACGACGCGGTCGAACGGCATGGTCCCCGCCGCGGATTCCGCGGTGGGCGGGATGGTCTGGTGTACCATCACCGTTCGCGATCGTGAAGCAAGGAGGCGACAGATGACGGTGCGCTCGGGTGCGCGGCGAAGCCGGTCCGGCTGCCCGGCGTTCGCCATCGCGTTCGTCCTGTTGTTGACCGTCGCCGGCGCCGGGTGCGGTCAGGTGGAAGACGGGGCCGGCGGCGCGGCCTTCGACGTCATGGAGCGGTCCATCACCGAGCTCGGCGCGGCCCTCGAGGCCGGCGAGGTCACGTCGCGCGAGCTGGTGGCGGGCTACCTGGCCCGCATCGACGCCTACGACCAGCGCGGGCCGACGCTGAACGCCATGGTCGTCATCAACCCGAACGCCGCCGACGAGGCCGACCGGCTCGACGCCGAGCGCGCGGCGGGGCAGGTGCGCGGCCCGCTGCACGGGATTCCCGTCGTCGTGAAGGACAACTACGACACCGGCGACATGCCGACGAGCGCGGGGGCCGTCGCCCTCGCGACCTCCGTGCCGCCCGACGACTCCACCCAGGTGCGGCGGCTGCGCGAGGCGGGGGCGATCATCCTCGGCAAGACCAACATGCACGAGCTGGCGCGGGGCATCACCACCGTCAGCTCGCTCACCGGCCAGACCCGCAACCCCTACGACCCGACCCGCAACCCCGGCGGGTCGAGCGGCGGCACCGGCGCCGCCGTCGCCGCGAGCTTCGGCGCCGTCGGCATGGGGAGCGACACCTGCGGGTCGATCCGCATCCCGTCGGCGCACCACGCCCTGGCAGGGCTGCGGGGGACGCGGGGGCTCGCGAGCGGCGACGGCATCGTGCCCCTCTCGACCACCCAGGACATCGGCGGCCCCCTGGCGCGCTCGGTGGAGGACCTCGCGATCACGCTCGACGCCACGGTGGGGGTCGACCCCGCCGACCCGGTGACGGCCCGGAGCGAGGGCCGCATTCCCGCCTCGTTCCGGGACGCCCTCGACCCCGACGGACTGCGGGGGGCGCGGCTCGCGGTGCTGCACGAGCTGATGGGCGACAGCGGCGCCGAGCGCCCCGTCAGCACCGTCATCGAGGCGGGGGCGGAGGCGATGGCGGCGGCGGGGGCGGAGATGGTCGACGTCGGCGAGACCGATCTGCGCTCGTTCCTGGAGGACGCGTCGGTGATCGGCCTCGAGTTCAGGCGCGACTTCGACGCTTATCTGGCCGAGACCCCCGGCGCCCCGGTGCGCACCCTCGCGGAGCTGGTGGAGCGGGGGCTCTACCACGAGATCATCGACGGCGGCCTCCGCTCGTCGCTCGAGGTGGAGACCCTCGACACCGACGACTATCGCGACCGGCTGGTCCGGCGGGTCGAAGCGCGGGCTGCCGTCTTGCGGTTCCTCGACGAGCACGATCTGACCGCGCTCATCTACCCCACGATTCGCCAGACCGCCCGCCCCGTGGGCCTGGCGCAGCCCGGCAGCAACTGCGCCCTCAGCGCCATCACGGGGCTGCCCGCCATCACCGTTCCCGCCGGGTACGCGGCCGACGGCATGCCGGTCGGCCTGGAGATGATCGGCCGCGAGTTCGCCGAGTCCGACCTCATCCGCCTCGCCTACGCCTTCGAGCAGGCGACCGGCCACCGCCGCCCGCCCGACAGCACCCCGAGCCTGGTGGCGCCACCGCCGCCGGTGGTCATCGAGGCCGCGGCCGAGGCGAACGGCACCGGCCTGCGCGGGCGGTTCGAGCTCGACCGGGCTCGCCGCGAGCTGGTCTACTCCGTTTCCGCGTACGGCGTCCCGGCTCAGGACGTGCTGTTCGTCCACCTGCATCGCGCCGTCGAGGGCGGCGGCGCCGGGCCGGTCGCGCACCTGCTGGGGGGGCGCGGGCGCGCCCGGTCGTCAGGCCGGCTGCAACTGTCGGCCCGCGACCTCGAGAGCCTGCGGGCCGGCGGGCTCTATGCCGCCGTGCACGTCGCCGGGAACCTGTCCGGGATCCGCGCCGATCTCGCCTGGCCGGCGGACTGAGAGGACGAGAGACAATGACGACATCGGCTTTCCGTGCTGTATCGCCTCTCGCGTTGGCGGCGGCAATGCTCGTGGCGGCCCCGGTGGCCCCGGCGGCCGCGCAGGCGCCGTCGCAGGTGCTCCGTCCGACGGACCGGCCGGGCGCCGGGGGCCCGGGCCCGGACTTTCAGTCCGGCATCACGCTGGTCACGCTCGTCGTGGTTCCCCGCGACCGTGACGGCATCTTCCTGGACGACCTGATTGCCCGGGACTTCGTGGTCGTGGACGAGGGCGAGGTGCGCGAGGTCGCCTCCCTCGTGCGCGTGCAGGCCGGGCGCGTCAGCGAGCAGCTCGCGCCGGGCCTGCGGGCCCGGAACGGAGTACTGCTGCCGCCGCCGCCGCGGCCCTCGGACGAGCTGACGGGCCGACTCTTCATCATTCTCGTCGACGATCTGCACATTCCGGCCGGCCTGACGTCTCGCGCCCGCACGGCGTTCGTGGAGATGTCCGAGAACCTCATTCAGGAGGGCGACCAGTTCGCCGTCGTGTCCACCGGGCCGTCGGCGATCTCGATCGGGGTGACCACCGACCGCGGCCTGCTGCAGGCGACGGCCGAGCGCATCACCGGCGACGGGTTCGACCCCAACGAGCTGATCCAGAACTTCCCGCCGAGGCCGGGCTACACCCCCGAGCTGATGGCGCGCGCCGGGGTCGCGTTCGCGACCGTGAGCAACGTCGTCCAGAGCCTCGAGCAGGTCCAGCACCTGCGCAAGGTGGTCGTCTACTTCAGCAGCGGCTACGACCTGAATCCCTTCCTGGCGGAGCGCAGAGGGTACCATCGCGAGCCGGGAACGGAGCCCGGGTTGATCAACCAGGGCATCGCGCGCCTCCTGCGCCAGGACGCCCCTATCGGCGACGTGGACGGCCTGGAGGGCGACGGGGACCTCGCGAGGCGGATCGACGAGCTCGCGGAGGCCGCGAACCGGGCCAACGCCGCGTTCTACACCGTCGATCCCCGCGGGCTGGCCGCCGCGAGGCCGGGGCCCGCGGAGTTCCTCCTGACCGGTCGGGGCTCGTTCGACGAGTGGAGCTTCACGACCCAGAACAGCCTGCGGTCGCTCGCCGAGCAGACGGGCGGGCGGGCCATGGTCAACCGGAACGACTTCGACGACGTGTTCCGCGAGATCGACGCCGAGACCAGCGACTACTACATCCTCGGCTTCGCCCTGACCGATCCCGAGCCGACGGTCCGGACCCGGCGGCTGATGGTGCGGGTGCGGGGACGGGGACCCGTGGACGTGCAGCACCGCACGCACTACACCTACTTCGGGGCCGCCTCGAGCCGGCCCGGCGTCCGGTAGCGCAACGGCCGCTCGGCGCCGCGGCGGCGGGTCAGAGCCGCAGTCCCGCCCCCGGCCCCACCGGGAGGCCGAGCAGCATCCAGACGACCAGGAGCACCGACCAGCAGGCGAGGAACGTCAGCGTGTACGGGAGCATGGTGGCGACCACCGTGCCGATGCCCGAGCGCCGGTCGTAGCGCTCGAAGAACGCGACGATGAGGGCGAAGTAGGACATCATCGGGGCGATGATGTTGGTGGTGCTGTCGCCGACCCGGTAGGCGGTCTGGGTCAGCTCGGGCGTGTAGCCGAGCAGCATGAACATGGGGACGAACACCGGGGCCATGATGGCCCACTTGGCCGACGCGCTGCCCATGAACAGGTTGATGATCGACGAGAGCACCACGAAGCTGAGCATGAGGGGGATGCCGCCCATGCCCGAGCCGCGCAGCCACTCCGCGCCCTTGACGGCCATGATCAGGCCGAGGTTGGTCCAGTTGAAGTAGGCGACGAACTGGGCCGCGAAGAACACCAGCACGAGGTAGGTGCCCAGCGTGCTGATCGTCTTGCCCATGCCGTTCATCACGTCGGCGTCGTTGCGGAACGCGCCGGTCGCGACCCCGTAGGCCACCCCGATGAGGAGGCCGCCGATGAAGATGAACGCGACGATGCCCGAGAGGAAGGGCGAGCGCAGCAGCCCGCCGTCGTCCGGGTTGCGCAGGAACCCGTCGGCGGGCACCGTGCCCCAGAGCAGGAACAGCACGAAGACCGCCGTCGCGGCCAGGGCGGCGTAGAGGCCGCGCTTCTCCACGTCGGAGAGCGCCCGCATGACGTCCGAATCGCCCGCCTGCGTCTCGGTCGAACCCTCGTAGGGACCCAGCCGGGGGATGACGACCCGCTCGGTCACCCACGTTCCCGCCCCCGCGATGATGAACGTGGAGACGACCATGAAGTAGTAGTTGGCGGCGGGGTTGACCCGGTAGCCGTCGTCGACGATGCGGGCCGCCTCCTCCGAGAGGCCGGCCAGCAGGGGATCGATGGTGCCGAGGAGCAGGTTGGCGCTGTAGCCGCCGGACACCCCCGCGAACGCCGCCGCGAGCCCGGCCATGGGATGGCGCCCCGCGCCGAGGAAGATGATGCCGCCGAGCGGCACGAGCAGCACGTAGCCGATCTCGCTGGCGGTGTTCGAGAGGACGCCGGCGAGGACGAGCACGAACGTGAGGAGCCGCTTGGGCGCCGACAGCACGAGCAGGCGCAGGGCGGCGGCGATGAGCCCGCTGCTCTCCAGGACCCCGATGCCCAGCATCGCCACCAGCACCGTGCCGAGGGGCGCGAAGCTCGTGAAGTTGGTGACCATCTCGGTGAGGATGCGGTGCAGCCCCTCGACGGTGGCGAGGCTCACCGGCCGGATCAGCTCGCCGGTGCCGGGGTGGACGACCTCGACGCCGGTGCGGGCGGCGATGGCCGAGATGACGACGATGACCCCCGCGAGCAGGGCGAAGAGCGTGCCGGGATGCGGCAGCGCGTTGCCGCCGCGCTCGACGGCGGCGAGGAAGACGGTCATGGCGCGGTCGAGGACGGCGGTGGGGCGCTTGCTCATGGCGTGCTATGCTACGCGGGTCGCGCGGCTCGTTCCAGTGCCGCCGCCGGCGTTGCCGCCGGGTCCTGTCTTCCCCCGCTCCGGGTCGACGCCGCGCCGGGCCGGCGCGAGTTGCCCGTCCGAGGCCCGTCCGGGCACGAAGTTGCGCATCATGGACGCTCCCGACTCCGGCAAGGGCTCCGTCGAGAGCCAGCGGCGCGTTGCCGCCGCGGTCGGGGTGACCGCGGCGGAGCGGCACGTGCTGCTCTGCGCCGACCAGACCAATCCGAAGTGCTGCGACCGCGAGCGCGGCCTCGCCGCCTGGGCCTATCTGAAGCGCCGGCTGCGCGAGCTGGGACTGTCGGAGCAGGGCGGGGTGCTGCGGACCAAGGCGAACTGCCTGCGCGTCTGCGAAGGCGGGCCGATCGCCGTCGTCTACCCGGAAGGGACGTGGTACCGCGCGTGCGACCCGGCGGTTCTCGAGCGGATCATCCAGGGGCACCTGATCGGAGGCCGCGTGGTCGAGGAGGCGCGCATCCTTGCGCGGCCGTTACGGCCGAAGAGGCCGTAGGTCGATCCGCGCTGACTCGGCTCTCGCGTTCCGCGGCCCGCACCTGATCGGAGGCCGCGTGGTCGGGGAGGCGCGCGTCCTTGCGCGTCCGTTGCGGCCGAAGACGCCCTCGAAGGGCCACGCTGACTCGGCTCTCGGTTTCCCGGCCCGCACCTGATCGGAGGCCGCGTGGTCGGGGAGGCGCGTGTCCTTGCGCATCCGTTGCGGGGCCGAAGAGGCCCTCGGACGGGCCACGCCGGCTCGGCTCTCCCGTTCCCGCTGGCCGCGGCGGCCGCCATCGCTGCCCTCAAATGTGTACGGGTCGGGGTGCGGCGTCGACATCGTTGGCGAACGATGGTTCCGTTCGAAGGCGGGTTCGTCGCGAGCGGCACTGCCCCGGGCCGGCGCTCGCTCATGGCAAGGCCATTGTCTGCAAGAGTTTACAGCGTTTCTTGTCGGTGCGTTGCGGGATTGGCGCACCTCTTGCATATATCTTCGGCATTCGTCGCTCGGGTGTCGCGTCGACGCGGCGAGCCGGGCGAACGTCACCTCTCAAAGCCTCACGCGCCGCGGCCGGCCGGTAGTCAATCGGCGGCACCGCGGCCCGTATCCGCCCGTGACCCACCCCCGACCCGGCCGGAACCGTCCCGAGACGGCGCCGCCGGGCCCTGCCTTGTACGCCCGCGGTCCGGCCGGGGCTGCGTTTGACAACCGCCGGGCCACGTCGCTACCGTAGTCGCGTCTCTCGTCGTCCTTGTCCCGTGTCTCGCGCTACGAGTCGAATCATGACCATCAGCGGCGTGCTCGCTCCCATTCCGACCCCGTTCACCGACGACGAGGCCGTCGACCTCGACGCCTGGCGCGCCAACATCGATCGCTGGATGGCCACGCCGCTGCGCGGCCTCGTGGTGCTCGGGTCGACCGGCGAGGCGCCGCTCGTCGACGACGACGAGGCGGATCGGCTGATTCGCGAGGCGCGCGGGCGGGTGCCCGGCGATCGCCTCCTGCTCGCGGGCACCGGCCGTCAGTCGACCCGCGCGGCCATCGCCGCCGCGCGCCGGGCGGCGGACGCCGGCGCCGACGGCGTGCTCGTGCGCACGCCGTCCTACTTCAGGAAGCAGCTCACCACCGAGGCGTTCGTGCGCCACTACGCGGCGGTGGCCGATGCGTCGCCGGTGCCCGTCGTCCTGTACAACTTCTCGGCCCTCACCGGCGTCACCCTGCCGGTCGAGGCGGTCGCCCGACTCGTCGACCATCCGAATATCGTGGGACTGAAGGAGTCGGGCCCCGACCTGGGCTACGTCGGCGACCTCATCGGCGTGGCCCGGGACGGCTTCAGCGTCGTCGTCGGGTCGGCGCCGACGTTCTATGCCAGCCTCGCGCTCGGCGCCAGCGGCGGCATCCTGGCCGTGGCGTGCGCGATCCCGGACGCCTGCGTGCGGATCTACGAGCACGTGGCGGCCGGCCGCCACGACGAGGCGCGCGCCCTGCAGCGGCAGGTCGTCCCGCTCGCCCGGCTGCTGACCACCAGGCACGGCATCCCGGGGTTGAAGGCGGCCCTCGACGAGCTGGGCTACGCCGGCGGGCGCCCCCGGCCGCCGCTGGCGCCGGTCGCCCCCGACGCGGCGGGGGAGATCCGCCGGCAGATCGAGCAGTTCGCGGCCGCGCCGGCCGGCGCCTGACCCGCGCGGGGGCGCGAGGCTCCGGCGCGCTCCACGGCGCAGACTCCGGCGGCCGTGGTGGAACCCCGGGTTGCACCGGGAGCAGCGAGGCGCCGGGGCGTCGCGGCTCGAGTGCCGCGGGGACTTCCACCAGGGGCTGCCAGTGTCCTGGGCGTGAGCGCGTGAAACTCTCTTGATCGCGGGCAAGTATCTGCAAACACAGGAGAACTGCCGCGCAGAATCGTTCCGCGAACCACGGTTCGGGACACTAGAGCACGCGCCGGGCGCCGAGGAAGCGGCTCGCCCAGTACTGCGAGCCGAGGCGCTCGACCCGGACCTTTCCCCGCCTCGACGGCGCGTGGACGAACCGATCGGTGTCGAGGGCCAGCGCCACGTGAGACGGCCCCTCGGAGATCGTCTCGAAGAACAGCAGGTCTCCCGGTCGGACCGCGTTGCGGTCGATCCGCTGGCCGACGCGGAACTGGTCGGCCGCGACCCGCGGCAGCTCCATGCCGTGGCGGCTGAAGACGTACCAGGTGAATCCGCTGCAGTCGAAGCCCCGCGGCGTGCTGCCGCCCCACCGGTAAGGCACCCCCAGATACTCGAGGGCGGTGGCGGTGACCGCGTCGGGCGCGGGGCGTTCCCCGGCCCGGGCGACGGGCAGATCCGGAGGGGCGAGGTGAGGTCTGGGGAACGGTTGCGGCGTCGCGCCGGGGCGTATCGCGCAGCCGGCGAGAACGAGAAGCAGCGGACACCAGACGAACCGGCGCATCGTCCTCCTTGTCGGCACCTCTTCCCGGGGCGGACAGGGGCGCGGCCGCAGTGGTGCCATAACTCTTTACGCGGCAAGGCTTTAGTGGAGATTGTGCCGCTTGACACGAGCATCGGATTCGGGCACAATCGACTTTTTGGGCTGGCGAACCGGAACGGTGCGAAACCCATGGAGCACACTCTGCTGCTCAATGCGACCTACGAGCCGTTGAAGGTCGTCGACTGGCGGCGGGCGATCAGGCTGTGGTGTCAGGGCAAGGTCGAGGTGCTCTCGGTCTACGACCGGGAGGTGCACTCGGTCTCGTTGACGGTGAAGCTGCCCTCGGTGATCCGGTTGCTGAACTACATCACCATCAAGCGCCACTTCAACCTGGTGCCGTTCTCGCGCGCCAACATCTATGCCCGCGACGACCACCTGTGTCAGTACTGCGGCCGGGGGTTCCCGCCCGCCGAGCTGACCTTCGACCACGTCGTTCCGGTGCGCTACGGCGGGCGCAAGGACTGGGAGAACATCGTCACGTCCTGCGTGTCCTGCAACCGGCGGAAGGGCGGGCGCACGCCCGCCGAGGCCGGCATGCGGGTCATCCGGCCGCCCCGGCGCCCGCTGCGCCCCGCGACCGTGCGCATCGCCGTCGCCCTGCGCGACACCCCCGCGAGCTGGCGGGACTACCTCTACTGGAACGTCGAGCTGGACCCGGCGTAGGCAGTTTCGTGGCGTCGCCCGGGCTGCCGGCCGTCCGCTCCCGCCGTCGTAGATGACTCAGGCGTCCGCTACCCGAATCACGTCCGTGCATCCTCCCGCGGCGGTCGCCGGGGGGCGGATCGCCGTCCTCGGGCCCGGCGTCGGGGGGGACGGCCGCCGAGTGCCCGAGGCGCGGATCGGCGACCGTCCCGCGCAGGTGGTGTGCGCGGGCCGGGACCGGGTCGCCTGTCTGGTGCCGCCCGACACCGGGGGCGGCTCGCAGCCCGTCCGGCTCGACACCGCGCCGGGGGAGACCGCCCGGCTGGAGGTCGGCGCGCAGGTCGCCGCCGGCGTGCACCAGGTCGACAGCCCGGTCATCGATGCCGACGGCACCCTTTTCCTGACCTACAGCGGGGCCCGCGGGGAATCGGCGCCGGTCTCGGTGTTCCGGCTCCGGCGGGACGGCTTTCGCGAGCCGTTCGTGACCGGCATCACCAACCCCACCTCGCTCGCCCTCGATCCCCTGGGCCGGCTGTTCGTGTCGAGCCGCTTCGACGGCGCGGTGTTCCGGGTCGGGGCCGACGGGCAGCACAAGCAACTGGCGGCGGAGCTCGGGGTGGCCTGCGGGCTGGCGTTCGACGAGGCCGGCACGCTGTTCGTCGGCGACCGTTCCGGCACCATCTTCAAGATTGCGCCCTCGGGCGAGGTGTCGCCGTTCGCCACCCTGCCCCCCAGCGTGGCGGCGTTCCACCTCGGCATGGCCCCCAACGGCGACCTCTACGTGACGGCGCCGACGCTGGCCACCCGCGATGCCGTGTACCGCATCGATCCGGCGGGGGCCGTCACCACCGTCCACCGGGGGTTCGGCCGGCCCCAGGGTCTCGCCTTCGACGCCCGGGGCACCCTTCACGTCGTCGAGGCGCTGGCCGGGGCGAGCGGGCTCTACCGCGTCGGGGCCGCCGACGAGGCCGAGCAGGTCGTGGCGGCGCCCGGTCTGGTCGGGGTCGCCTTCGACCGGCACGGGGGCGCGGTGGTGGCGTCCGACGATCGCGTGTACCGGTTCGAGCGCCTGCCTGGGCTCGCCCAGGCGTGATAGCATCAAGAGTTCGGGGCGGCCCCGTGGCGGCTGACAGCGGCCCCACGGGGACCGGGAGTCTGCGCCGTGGAACAGACTCCCGGCAGGGTCGGTTGGGCGGCGAGCGGAGCCCTGCGAGCCCGGGCCTTGGAACGGTGCCGGCTCCCGGCCGGGTTGGTTGGGCGCCCGGCGGGGCCGAAGGCGGCGATGGGCGGGCCGGGCGACGCTCTCCGGGCTGGGACCTGAACACGGCGATGGCTCACGATCGCATCGAGGTACGGGGAGCCCGCGTCCACAACCTGAAGAGCATCGACGTCAGTCTGCCGCGCGACCGCTTCGTCGTCGTCACCGGGCTGTCCGGGTCGGGCAAGTCGTCGCTGGCCTTCGACACCATCTACGCCGAGGGGCAGCGGCGGTACGTGGAGTCGCTGTCGGCCTACGCCCGCCAGTTCCTCGAGCAGGTCGAGAAGCCCGACGTCGACCTGATCGACGGCCTCTCGCCCGCCATCTCCATCGAGCAGAAGACGACCGGCTCGAACCCCCGCTCCACCGTGGGGACGGTCACCGAGATCTACGACTACCTGCGCCTGCTGTTCGCCAACATCGGCGTGCCGCACTGTCCGCGGTGCGACCGGCCGATCACCCGGCAGTCGGTCGACCGCATCGTCGAGATGGTGCTGGGCGGCCCGACCGACGAGCGCATCAACGTGCTGGCCCCGATCGTGCGCGGCCGCAAGGGCGAGTTCCGGAAGGACTTCGCCGCCCTTCGGGCCCGGGGCTTCGCGAAGGTGCGGGTCGACGGCCGGGTCGTCTCCCTCGATGAGGACATCAGGCTCGAGCGCCGCCGGAACCACGACATCGCGGTGCTCGTCGACCGGCTCGTCGTCCGCGCCGGGGTGGAGCGGCGACTGCGGAACGGCATCGAGCTGGCGCTGGGCCTCGCCGACGATGTCGTGATCATCAACACCCTGGAGGGCGGCGACCGGCTGTTCTCCCGGCGGCTCGCGTGCGTGCAGTGCGGCGTGAGCGTGCCCGAGATCACGCCCCGGGTGTTCTCGTTCAACTCGCCGCAGGGCGCCTGCGCCGACTGCCAGGGCCTCGGCGCCGTCGACGACTTCGACCCAGCCCGCATCGTGCCGGACGGCTCGAAGTCTTTGAGGGAGGGCGCGATCGCGCCGTGGGTCGACGGCGACGCGAAGCTGGTCCGGGAGGCCCTCGCGGGGCTGAGCCGGCACTTCGGCATCGATCTCGATACGCCGTTCGACCGGCTGCCCCGCCGGCACCGCGACACCCTGCTGCACGGCCCCCGCGCCTCTGCGGCGCAACCCGAGGAGGGAGGAGGCCGGCGCGGCGGCCGGCGGCGCGAGCCGTTCGGGCGCGACTTCGAGGGCATCCTGCCCAACCTGCGCCGCCGCTACGAGACGGGGACCTGGGCCCAGCAGGAGCTGCTCGAGCCCCTCCGCTCCCTGCAGAGCTGCCCCGCCTGCGACGGCGAGCGCCTGCGGCCCGAGAGCCGATCGGTGCGGGTGAAGGGCCGCACCATCGCCGACTACACCCGGCTGCCGCTGGCGAAGGCGGGCGCGGCGCTGGCCGCCATCGAGCTGTCCGAGCGCGAGGAGCTGATTGCCGGCCGCGTGCTCCGCGAGATCCGCGACCGGCTGCGGTTCCTCGACGACGTCGGGGTCGGCTACCTGACGCTGGCGCGGAGCGCGGCCACCCTGTCGGGGGGGGAAGGCCAGCGCATCCGGCTCGCCACCCAGATCGGCGCCAACCTCACCGGCGTGCTGTACGTGCTCGACGAGCCTTCCATCGGCCTGCACCAGCGGGACAATCGGCTGCTGCTGTCGACGCTGGGGCGGCTGCGCGACCTCGGGAACACGGTGGTGGTGGTCGAGCACGACGAGGAGACCATCCGGGCCGCCGACTACGTCGTCGACCTGGGGCCCGGGGCCGGGGTCCACGGTGGAGAGGTGATGTTCCAGGGGACCCCGGCGGAGCTGATGGCGAACGGACACCCGTCGCTGACCGGACGCTATCTGCGGGGCGAGCTCGGCATCCCGGTGCCCCGCGTCCGCCGCCCCCCGCTCCGTGGCGAGCTCGTCATCCGGGGCGCGAGGGCCAACAACCTCAAGAACGTCGACGTGGCCATTCCCCTCGGGCTGTTCAACGTGATCACCGGGGTGAGCGGCTCCGGGAAGTCGACCCTCGTCAACGACATCCTGTACCGGGCGCTGGCCCGCGACCTGTACCGCGCCACCGCGCCGCCCGGCCCCCATCGGCGCATAGACGGCGCCGATCCGGTGGACAAGGTCATCCAGATCGACCAGACCGCCATCGGCCGGACCCCCCGGTCGAACCCCGCCACCTACACCGGGCTCTTCACCCTCATCCGCGAGCTTTTCGCGATGCTCGCCGAGGCGCGGGCCCGCGGCTACCGGCCCGGGCGGTTCTCGTTCAACGTCAAGGGCGGGCGCTGCGAGGCGTGCCAGGGGGGCGGGGTGAGGGCCATCGAGATGCACTTCCTCCCCGACGTCTACGTGACCTGCGAGCAGTGCAAGGGGCGCCGCTACAACCGGGAGACGCTGGAGGTCCGGTACCGGGGGGCGTCGATCGCCGACGTCCTGGAGCTGACCGTCGATCAGGCGCTGCCCCTGCTCGAGAACGTGCCCGCCGTCGCCGCCAGGCTGCGCACGCTGCAGGATGTCGGACTGGGCTACATCGCGCTGGGGCAGTCGGCCACGACGTTGTCCGGCGGCGAGTCTCAGCGGGTCAAGCTGTCGAAGGAGCTGTCGCGCCGGAGCACCGGCCGCACCGTCTACATCCTCGACGAGCCGACGACGGGGCTCCACTTCGAGGACACGCGGAAGCTGCTCGACGTGCTGCAGAAGCTGGTCGACCAGGGCAATACCGTCGTCGTGATCGAGCACCAGCTCGACGTCGTCAAGAGCGCCGATCACGTGATCGACCTCGGTCCCGGCGGCGGCGACGGCGGCGGCCGGGTGGTGGCGGCGGGAACGCCGGAGCAGGTCGCGGGGGAGCCCGAGTCGGCCACCGGCCGATGTTTGGCGGAGCTGTTCGCGCAGAGGCCCGCGCCGCAGGCGTCTGCGCCGCGGAACGGCGCGGACTCCCCGGGGGGCCTTGCAGGGTAGGCGGGGCGCCGAGCGGAGCCGCAGGCGGCGATGGGCGGGCGCGCGAGCCACCCGTCGGGCCGCCGCGTTCGCGGGCGCGGCGGGGCGGATACGCGCCCGGCGGCGTCAGCGGCGGCGCCGCACCCGGGACACGGGTGGTAAGGTGACACCAGGGTCCAGCCGCGCATGAATTCGCGGAACATGCCGATAACCGGTTCAGTGAGACACCCTGGACGGCGTTTCGTCGTCGATCGGTCGTCCGGCCCCGCCCCCCTGGAGGTCGCCGCTCCGTGACTGACTATCAGCACACCGTCCGACGTTCCGTCTCCTGCACCGGAATCGGGCTGCATTCCGGCCGGAAGGTGACGTTGTCGTTGCGGCCCGCCGCGGCCGGGAGCGGCATCCGTTTCCGCCGGGCGGACCTCGACGGGGTCGAGATACCCGCGACCGTGGACAACGTCGACCGGCTGCACTACGCCACCGGGCTGTCGCGAAACGCCGAGACGGTGCGGACCGTCGAGCACCTGCTGGCGGCCCTGGTCGGCCTCGGCGTGGACAACGTCGTCGTCGACCTCGACCAGCCCGAGGTGCCGATCATGGACGGCAGCGCGGCCTCGTTCGTGTACCTGCTGCACGAGGCGGGGCTGCGCCGGCTGGCCGCGCCGCGGCGCTACCTCAAGGTGTTCCGGCCGGTGTCGCTGTCACGCGGGGACAAGCGCATCGCCCTCTACCCGTCGGACCACTTCAAGGTGAGCTACAGCATCAGCTTCGATCACCCGCTGCTCCGGCACATGGCCCGCACCCTCACCGTCACGGAGGCGTCGTTCGTCGACGAGATCGCGCCGGCCCGCACGTTCGGCTTCCTCAAGGAGGTCGAGATGCTCCGGCGGCAGGGTCTCGCCCTCGGGGGGTCGCTCGAGAACGCGGTGGTGCTGGGCGACGCCGGGATCCTCAACGACCGGCTGCGGTTCGAGGACGAGTTCGTCCGCCACAAGATTCTCGACGCGATCGGCGACCTCGCCCTGGTGGGTCATCCCGTCATCGGTCACCTCGTCGCGCACCGCGGCGGCCACGAGCTGCACACCGCCTTCGCCGAGAAGATCCTGGCCGAGTCGGACGCGTGGCGGATCGTCGAGTCGCCGGGGCTGGAGCACGCGCCGGCCGCGGCGGTCGCGGCCGAGGCGCCCGACTTCGTCGCCCGCTGAGCCCGCCGCCCGGACCCCGCCTGCCTTCTCAGGCGTTCTCGGTGACCTTCCGCACGTACGCGCCCAGGCGCTCGTTCTCGTAGGTGACGGTGTTGAGGAAGAGACTCTCGGCGAGATAGGCGCGCCGTTCCTCGTCGGTCATCTGATCGAGCAGGTGGGCGATCTCGCGGACGGTGTCCTCGAACGTGCGATCGAGGGCGTAGCGGGTGTTCAGCTCCTTGTACAAGGTCTCGAGCATCGCCAGCAGATCGCCGTCGAGCGGCAGCGCAATCCCGCCGGTCGTCGTGATGCTGCGCATGTCACACCCCGAAGGCCGAGAGCGCACCGGGCTCGTCGCCGTGGATCTCGATGAAGTGCTGGGCTCCGGTCATCGTCAACATCGTCTCCACGCGCTTCTGGACGCTCGCCAGCTTCAGCGTTCCCCCCGCCGCCGACGACTTTCGGTACAGATCCATCAGGCACCCGATGGAGGCGCTGTCGACGTAGACGACCGGCGACAGGTCGATGAGGACGTTGTGGGCGCCGCCCTCGATCATCGTCGTGACCGCGTCCGCGAACGTCGGCAACAGGGGGTACACCAGCCGCTCCTCGCCGACTCGGACGATGGCGACGTTGCCGTTCTGTTCGGTGGTGAGCTTCATGGTCACTCCTGGCTGCCGGCCTGGGTGCTCCGCGCCTCGGCCTCGGAGATCAGCCGGCGGATCTGCCGGGCCAGCTCGTGGCGGCCGCGGTTGATCCGGGACTTCACGGTGCCCTCGGGGAGGTCGAGCGCCTGGGCGATCTCGCGGTACGACTGCTCCTGGATGTCGCGCATGAGGACCGCGGTGCGCAGGGTGTCCGGCAGTCGCTCCAGCGCCCGATGCAGCAGCACCCGGCGATCGCTCCGCTCCAGGGCGGTGAGGGCGTCCGGCTCGTGGCTGACGGGCGAGACGTCCTCCGCGTCCACGCTGCGGTCCACCAGCTCGCGCTCCTTGCGGACGCTGCGGTAGTGGTCGATGCACAGGTTGCGGCTGACGCTGATGAGCCACGTCTGGAAGTTGGCGCGCCGGTCGAAGGTGCCCAGGGCCCTGAAGATCTTGAGGAATATCTCCTGGGTGAGGTCCTCGGCCACGTCGTGGCGGCCCACGAACTTGTAGGCGACGTTGAAGACCCGGCGCCAGTGCTGGGTGACTATCCGATCCCAGGCGCGCTCGTCCCCCGCCAGACACCGTTCGATGAGCTCGTCGGTCGATTCGGATGAGGAGGGCGCGGAGCTCACGAGCATGGGTCGCTGGCACGCCGGCGAAGGCGGATCGACGGAGTATAGCGACGGCGGCGGAGACGGTCAATGTGCGTCCGCGCCCAGGGGTGCACGTCAGATTCGTTGGAGAGCCCCAGGCTGCGTTGGCGGCTCCTCGTTCGCGGAGAGTCTCGAAGCAGCGGCGGAGCTTCCGGCCGTGCAGCGCGACGTCCGCGTCGACCTCTGCGATGGTCCAGTCCATGCCGGTCCCAACCATGCTGACGCGCACCCCCGCGCCCGGGGCGGGCGGCGTCCGGCGGCGGCGGGTGCGCGGCGCCGGTGCGGCCGCCGTCCCCCGTGCCGTACAATGCGCCTTCGATGTCGGGTTTCGTTCGCGGCGGCGGGGGATGGGAATGTGACGGCGTGCCGCTGGCCGCGATGGCGGCGGAGGTCGGAACGCCGGTCTACGTCTACAGCGCGGCGGTCATCCGCGAGCGCGTGCGTCGATTCCGGGCCGCCTTCGAGCCGTGGCCGCACGCCGTGCACTACGCGCTGAAGGCCAACTCCAACCTCGCGGTGGTCGACGTCGTCCGGGCCGCCGGCGGCCTCGTGGACGCCAACTCGGGCGGCGAGATCGAGGTGGCCCTGCGGGCCGGCTTCGCCCCCGGGGACATCGTCTTCACGGGCGTGGGCAAGACGCCGGCGGAGATCGACCGGGCGGTCGAGCTGGGCGTCAAGGCGATCAACGCCGAATCGGCGGGCGAGCTCGAGCGGATAGCGGGCGCGGCGCGGCGGCGCGGCACGACGGCCCGCGTCGCCCTCCGCGTCAATCCGGACATCGCCGCCGACAGCCATCCCCACATCTCGACCGGCCTGAGCCGGCACAAGTTCGGGGTCGCGATCGGCGACGCGCGGGCGATCGTGCGCGATGCCTCTCGCCGCGCGGGGCTGCGCTTCACCGGGCTGCACATCCACGTGGGCTCCCAGATGCTCGGGCTGGGGCCGTTGCGGCGGGCGGCGGCCTCGGTGGTCGCCCTGGCCCGGGAGCTGGCCGACGACGGCGTGAAGCTGGAGCACCTCGATCTCGGCGGCGGGCTGGGCATCGCCTACGACGAGGCGGGCGGCGAGCCGCCGCCGGTCGACGCCTACGCGGCGGCCCTCGTCGAGGCGACGCGGCCGACGGGGTTGACCCTGATCGTCGAGCCGGGCCGCGCCATCGTCGGCCCGGCGGGGGTCCTGCTGGCGTCGGTGGTCGACGTGAAGCCGCGGGCCGACGGGACCTGGTTCGTGGTGCTCGACGCCGGCATGAGCGAGCTGATGCGGCCGGCCCTCTACGGGGCGTATCACCGGATTGCCCTCGTGGAGGAGCGTGAGGACGACGTGGTGACCTGCGACGTCGTGGGTCCGATATGCGAATCGTCGGACGTCTTCGGGGTCGAGCGGCGGCTGCCGTTGCCCGCGGTGGGCGAGCTGGTCGCGGTGTTCGACGCCGGGGCCTATGGATCCGCCATGGCGTCCAACTACAATCGGCATCCGTTGCCGGCCGAGGTCATGGTCGACGCATCGGCCTGGCGGGTCGTGCGCCGGCGGCAGACGATGGACGAGCAGCTCGCCGGCGAGGTTGCGGCGTCCGTGCCCCGGGGGGCCATGCCGTAGAACGGCGCCGCCTCCGAGGAGGCGCAGACGCGCCGGGGGGTCGTCGGTTGGGCGCCGGGCGGAGCCGTCAGGCGACGATTGGCGGGCCAGGAGCGGCCATGGAACGGCGTGGGCTCCTGGAGGTCGGTCGGGCGCCGGGCGGAGCCGTCAGGCGACGATCGGCGGGCCGGGAGTCGCCGTGGAACGGCGCGGGCTCCTGGAGGTCGGTCGGGCTCCAGGCGGAGCCGTCAGGCGACGATGGCGGCTGGGCGGCGATTGGCGGCTGGGAGACGTGCCGATGTTGATTGCGCTGGAGGGACTCGATCAGGCAGGGAAGGAGACGCAGGGGCAGCTCCTGCGCGACGGGCTGCGGGCCGACGGCCGGCGGGCGCGGCTCGAGTCCTTCCCCGACTACGGCACCTCCATCGGGGAGGAGATTGCCCGCGCGCTGCAGGGGGAGCGCGACTACGGCCCCGACGTCATGCAGCTCCTCTACGTCGCCAACCGCTACGAGCGCAAGGCGGACCTGCAGCGCTGGCTCGAGGCGGGGATCATCGTCATCTGCGACCGGTACGTCGCCTCCAGCGTGGCCTACGGCGAAGCGCAGGACCTCGACGTCGGGTGGCTCGACGAGATGCAGCGGTTTCTCCCGCCCCCCGACGTGACGTTTCTCCTCGACATCCCCCCCGAGCTCGCCGCGACCAGGAAGTCGACGGGGCTCGACCGTTACGAACGCGACCTGGCGCTCCTCACCCGGGTCCGGGCCAGCTATCTGCGTCAGGCGGAGCAGGACGGCTGGATCCGGGTGGACGGCAGCCACGGCAAGGCGGAGGTCGCGGACGCCATCATGTCCGCGCTCGGTGGTCGGCTCGCGCCAGCGTGAGCGCCCGCACCTCGCGGGCCCCGGCGCGCCGCAGCACGCGGGCGCAGGCGTCGAGCGTCGCCCCGGTGGTGGTGACGTCGTCGACGAGCAGCACGCAGGCTCCCTCGACCCCCGCCCCGCCCGACCGGACCCCGAAGCGCCGGGCCGGGGCGAAGGCCCCCCGCACGTTGACGCGCCGCCGGCTCGCCGGCAGCTCCGTCTGCGGCGCGGTGGCCCGGGCGCGCCGCAGGGCGCCGACGACCGGGATGCCGAGCTGGGCGGCCAGCTCCGCCGCCTGATTGAAGCCCCGCGCCCGGTGCCGCCGAGGGTGCAACGGGACCGCCACCGCGCAGTCGACGCCGCCCAGCGTGTCCGCCCCGGACTCCCGCATCAGTCTCCCGAGACGAGGCGCGAGGGCGTGGCGCTGCTCGTACTTGAAGGCGTGCACGAGGCGGCGGAGGATGCCCTCGGAGGGCCCGGCCGCCCGTAGACGGGCGATCAGCGCGTGCGGCTGCCGGCAGCGGCGGCAGCGCGCCGGCGGCGAGGCCGCGGTCTGCGCGGCGGGCAGCGGAGCGCCGAAGCGGTCGCAGACGGGAGGGGTGATGCGGGGCACGGCCCGCCAGCACGCCGCGCAGACCGGCCCTCGCGTGGGCGCGTCGAGCACGGTCCCGCACGCCGCGCAGCCCGGGGCCAGGAGCACCGCGAGCAGGGCGTCCAGGCCCATCCGCCCCGTCTCCGCCACGCGGCGCGCGACCCGTGCCGCGTCCCGGGCGA
>JAJEFC010000159.1 GCA_022820675.1 Vicinamibacteria bacterium
TCGGCGCCGTCGTCTTCGTCGCGGCCGGGCTGCGGGCCTCGCCCGGCGACGTGCTGCTGCTGCTCGCGGCCGGCTCGCGGCTGGCCGGCTACGTCAGCGCCACCGTCGGCGAGATCGGCTTCCTGCGCGGCATCTGGCTCGACGGATCGCGGCGCATGGCATGGCTGGAGGACTACGCCGCGGCCCAGGCCGAGCGCGCGGACCGGCCGGCGCCCGCGTCCATCGAGCGCGGCATCGCGCTGGAGAACGTGTCGTTCGCCTACCCGGGCACCGAGCGGCTGGTGCTCGAGAACGTCGACCTCGAGCTGCCGGCCGGCGCCGTCGTGGCCCTCGTCGGCGAGAACGGGGCCGGCAAGACCACCCTGGTCAAGCTGCTCGCCAAGATGTACGAGCCGGGCGCGGGCCGCATCCTCGTCGACGGCGAGGACCTCGCGCGCATGCCTGCCGCCGAGTGGCGCTCACGCCTCGCCGGCGCGTTCCAGGACTTCTTCCGCTTCGAGCTGCAGGCGCAGCGGACCGTCGGCGTCGGCGACGTCCCGCGCCTCGACGAGCGCCCGGCGGTCGAGACCGCGGTGGGGCGGGCCGGGGCCGGGGACGTGGTCGGCACCCTCGCCGCCGGCCTCGACACCCAGCTCGGCCCGACCTGGCCGAACGGCGTGGAGGTGAGCGTCGGGCAGTGGCAGAAGCTATCGCTGGCCCGCGGCTTCATGCGGGACGAGCCGCTGCTGCTGGTGCTCGACGAGCCCACGGCGTCGCTCGACGCGGAGACCGAGCACGCGCTGTTCGAGCGTTACGCGAGCGCCTCGCGCGGCGGCGGCAACGGGGACCGGGCCGCCGGCGGCCGCATCACCCTGCTCGTCTCGCACCGCTTCAGCACCGTGCGCATGGCCGATCTCATCGTGGTCCTCGACGGCGCGCGCGTGGTGGAGGTGGGCAGCCACGACGAGCTGATGGCGAAGGCGGGGCACTACGCGGAGCTGTACGACATTCAGGCCGCGGCGTACCGGTAGGAACCCGCGGAACTGAAGGGCGCCGTCGGCGGCAAGGGGCCCGACTCGCGTGCGGGTCGGTTGGCGGCAATCGGAGCCGCGGGTGACGGTTCCGGATCGGCCGCACCCCGCCTGAGCGCGGATCGATGACGCGGCAACCGGCTCGACCGATTGGGCGGCGAATCGGGGCCGCGGGCGACCGTTCCGGACCAGCCGCACCAGCGCGGATCGACGGCGCGGCAACCGGCTCGACGGAGGGTGTCTTCGGGACCGCGAACGCGGCCCGCCACGGAGTAGAGAGGTGGACGTCAACGAGACGCTGATCCGGCGGATGACCCGGCTCGCCATCGAGCACGGCGCGGTCAACCTGTCGCAGGGGTTCACCGACGAGGCGCCCGTCTACGACCTGGTGTGGAGCGGCATCGCGGCGATGCTCGGCGGCACCGAGGCGCGGCGCCGCGAGATCGAGTCGATGACGTTGCGCGAGCTGCTGGCCGCGCGCGGCGCGACGGGCGGCGAGGCGCTCGATCTGACGTTGAAGGACCTGCTGGCCGCCGCGCGGACCCCGCGCGACCAGTTCAACCAGTACTCGTTCCCGTTCGGGCTGCCCGAGCTGCGGCGCGCCATCGCCGACTACACCGAGCGACTCTACGGGCGCCGCCCCGACCCGGAGGAGGAGATCACCGTCGTACTGGGGGCGAGCGAAGGCATGGCGGCGGCGTTCTGCGCGCTCTTCGAGCCGGGCGACGGCGTCGTGGTCATGCAGCCCTGTCACGAGCTCTATCCGTCGCAGGCGGCGATCTTCGGGCTCGTGCCGAGGTTCGTGACGCTGCGCGAGGATCGCGAGGCCGGGACGTGGCGGCTCGACCGCGACGAGGTGCGCACCGCCGCCGCCGACCCGGCGGTCAAGGCGATGGTCGTGAACACGCCCCAGAACCCGACCGGCAAAGTGCTCGACGCCGACGAGCTGTCGTTCATCGCCGAGCTCTGCCGAACGCACGACCTACTGGCGATCACCGACGAGATCTACGAGCACATCGTCTTCGACGGCCACCGGCATCTCTTCCTGCCGGGCTTCGAGGGCATGGCCGAGCGCACCGTCGTGGTGAACTCGATCTCCAAGACGGGGCGCGCGACGGGCTGGCGCATCGGCTGGGTGCTGACCCCGGCGCGCTACACCGCGCAACTGCGCGCGGTGCACGACAACCTCGTGGTGCAGGCGCCGACGCCGCTCCAGAAAGGCGCGGTGGCGCTGCTCGACCTCGACCGGACGTTCTTCGGTGGTATCGCCGAGGACTATCGGCGGAAACGCGACCTGCTCGTCGGCGGGCTGCGCGAGGTCGGCTTCACGGTGACCCCGCCCGAGGGCGCCTACTACCTGTTCGCGGACTTCCGGACGGTGCCGGCCCTCGCCGAGATGTCCCCCACCGAGGCGGCGATGCACCTGGTCGAGAGGGTCGGCGTGGCGACGGTGCCGGGCGACAACTTCTACGGCACCGGCGACGACGGGAGCCGCTATCTCCGGTTCGCGTTCTGCCGGTCGACGGAGACCCTCGGGGCCGCCGTCGAGCGCCTGCGCGCCGGCCTCTGCCGGACGATAGCGAACGACGACACGACTACGCCGCGAGGGCCGGCTCCTGGTCGAGCTCGTTGAGGGCCGTCGTCAAGTCGGCCCGGGTTTTCTTTACGATCAACGTGCGAATCGAATCGGAGAGGCCTCGCGTGTACACTGGACCGACCGGCAGGCACGACGGCATGACCACGGCAACGCCAAGACGCGCCCCCGAAGCACGGCCACGGGCGACGTACCAGGACGTTCTGGACGCACCGCCCCACCGAGTGGCCGAGATCGTCGATGGCGCGCTGTACACCAACCCCCGACCGGCAATGCCGCACGCAGTGGCGGCGTCACTGCTCGGCTACTACCTCACGGGGCCCTTCCAGGTCGGGCAAGGCGGCCCGGGCGGCTGGTGGATCATCGACGAGCCCGAGCTGCACCTCGGCGGCGATGTCCTTGTACCCGACATCGCAGGCTGGCGCCGGTCACGCATGCCGAACCCGCCCGACGGGGCGTACGCCACGCTCGCGCCGGACTGGGTCTGCGAGATCCTCTCGCCATCGACCCGCAGGCTCGACCTCGACGCCAAGCGCCCGGTGTACGCACGAGAGGGCGTACGCCACCTGTGGCTCGTCGACCCCGCCGACCGCACGCTCGAAGCGTTCGAACTCACCGCAGGCGCGTGGACGAGGATCGCGACCGCTGCCGATGACGAGCCGGTGCGGGTCGCCCCCTTCGAAGCCGCCAGCTTCAGCCTCGCCGACCTCTGGCCCTGACAGCGACCAGCGGCCACCCGCAGGACGGGGAGGACGCGGCGAGCGCCTCCCCGCACGGTGATCAACGCTCGTCGGGCACGCGCATGACCGCCTGCTCTCGTCGGCGAGCGTCGGCGTCCCCGCGGCCACCTCGGGCCAGCCGGTCGGGGTCGAAGACCGGCGTTCCCTCCCGCAGTAGCCGGATGTTCCGGTAGCTGCCGGGATTCAGGTCGCTGCAGCAGGTCCACCGCGCCGGCAAGATGACGGCGGAAAGCAGCGCAGACTGACGCCGTCAGCCGAGGGCAGGTATGGCCCGCCGGGCACAGTCTTCATCGATTCCGAAATAGCGAATCAGTTGACGCACATGGCCGATCTCAACCTCGGGGTTCTCCCGGCTGCCGTGACGCCCGAGAGGGAACCCGCGGTACGTCTTCCCGCCATAGCGGACCCAGTACCGGTGCTTCTTCTTCTCGATGGCAGCCCCGGGAGCGCACCGGTCGAGCATCCGCAGAATGACCTTGAACCGGACGGTAGCGAAGGACGACACGACTATGCCGCGAGGGCGGGCTCCGCGTCGAGCTCGTTGAGGGCCGTCGTGAAGTCGGCCTGGGTCTTCTTCACGACCTCGATGGAGATGGGGGTCTCGGCCGGCAACTCGTCCATGTCGCGAGCGGCGGCGCCCAGGACGAACCGATTGGCGCGGTGGACCTCGACGGCTTCCCGCCACGCAGCCTCCACCGGCGCATTGACCTCGTTGACGAACTGCCTCGTCTGGGCGGCGAAGTCCTCGAAGCTCGACGCGTCTTCGGCGATGTCGAACAAGACAGCCGTGAACGAACGCCGGAACGCAGCGTGGGCCTCCGGGATCGTTGCGCCGGAATCGGCGAGGCCGCCCGGGTGGACCCCGTACATCCAGGCACCGTCACGTTCCTCGACCGCGAGCCCGCGCCCGCGAACGCGCACCTCAGCCAGGATCCCGGTACCGTAGACGAGATCACGATACGTGAAGATGAGCGGCAGCTCGACTTGAGAACCCTTCTGCAGGGGCATGTTGGTTGACCGCGGCCGAATCAGAGCGCTGAAGCCATTCTCGCGACCGCCTCTCTTCGAGGGCAAATGTGCCGCTTCGCCCCCCGCCCCCAGGCCGCCGCGCGGGCGGCCGGCGCCGAGGCTTCCTCGCGCTCACCCCGCGCGCAGGCGCGCCGCGGCGGAGGCGCCGAGCAGGGCGCAGGGCACGTAGGTCACGGTCGACAGGACGCCGAACCAGAGCGGATGCGGGATGGCCGCGAGGTTGGCGAAGCCGGCGAGGGTGAGCAGGCCGCCGACGACGGCGGCGAGGACGGCAGCCCGGTCGGCGCTCACCCGGCGCACGACGGCGCCGCCGGCGAAGCTGCCCGCCGCGTAGGACAGCTCGACCATCAGCAGCGCCCCCACCGGCATCTGCGCCATCAGGGCCGCCACGGCGTCGGGGTCGCTGAGGTCGGTGCCGGGCGGCGGTGGATAGAGCCAGCCGTTCACCGCCTGCACCGCCATGATCACGACGACGCTGCCGAACAGCCCCGCCACCACCGCGCCGATTCGACGTCCCATCAACAGCCTCCCGCTTCCGCCGTTCACCGTCCGGGCCGCCGCCTCAGCGGTCCCGCGGGCGGTCGTCCGGGTCGCAGAGGTCGCCGAGCGCCCCCGACCCGCCGCAGTAGCTGACGTCCTGGAGCTGCACCGCGATGCCGTCCGGGTCGTTGAACATGAGCTCCTCGGCGGGGGGGTCGGAGTCGGCGCGCCGCCGGATGCGCGCGGTGATGCCGTGCTCGGCCAGCCGGTCGACGGCCTCGGCCGCGTCGAACCCCTCGACGCCCAGGCAGTAGTGGTTGATGGACGGCGTCGAGCCTCGCCCGAACGCGATGAACTGCGGGCCGTCGCCGATGCCGAGGACCGGCACGGTGGGCGCCGACCAGTCGGCCTCGGTCCCCTGCGTGGTGACCAGGGGCAGCCCCAGCACGCGCTGGTAGAACTCGACCGAGCGCTGCACGTCGGCCACGGTCAGGGTGACGTGGTTGAGGGTCGTGACCCGGATGGGCTCGGCGTTCGCCTGCGCGGCCGGGGCCGCCGCCGGGGCCGAGCGGGCCATCACCACCGCCGACAAGGCCATCACGAGCTCCCGCCGGGTCATCCCCCCGCTCTCGAACCGCCGCACCAGCCCTTCGATGACGTCACTCATGCCGATTCTCCTCGCGATAGTCCGAAATCGCCGCCCGCGGCTCCGATTGCCGCCCCACCAATCCTGTCAGGGCTCGCACCGTCCTTCGGCGCTGACGCCCGGTAGCCGGAAGCCGCCCGCAACCCGTCCACCGCCGGGAGCCGAAAGCCGCCGCAGGGCCCACGGGCCCACGGTGCGCCGGCCTCACGGCAGCGTATCGCACACGCTGACCTCCTCGCCCCAGAAGTCGATGCAGCGCGCGCGGTTCATCTCGCCCTGCCCGACGACCTTGGCGAGCAGGAAGTCGACGAGGCGCTCGACCTCGCGGTTCTGCAGGGTCGCCCCCGGCTCGGGGAGCCGCAGCCCCATGCGCTGGAGGTCCCGCCGGGTCCGGCCCAGGCAGCGGTCGTCCGTGTACGCGAGCCGGTCGAACGCGGGCATCTCCCGGCCCGGGAGCCCGCACTTGATGACGAAGACGAGCTGCTCGCGGTCGAGCGCGCTCTCGCGAAGGTTCGCCCCGTCGGGGGCCTGGTTGTCCATCTTCACGCCGTCGCCCGACCACCCGTGACACGACTGGCAGTCGGCCTTCTGGTGGTACAGCCGGCGCCCCGCCGCGATGTTCCTCTCGCTCGGCTGGGCGGACGCCTCCCCCGGCGCTATCCACGCGATCCCGGCGACCGCCGCGACCGGAACCAGCCCCCACCGCGCGACCCCATGCCTCTTCATTGCGTGAATCCTCCTCGGAACCGCGCGCTGGCGCCACCTGCCCGTTGGCACCACCGGCAGCAGCCGCCCGCCGCCGTTCGACCGGCCCGCCGGCGCGCAGCAGCGCGCCCGCCGCCATGCGAGCCGTGATGCATCGCGCCCGACTGTCTTCCTTCCTCGGCCTGGCGCGACCCCACCGCTCCGGAGCCGCGCCTTGCAGAGCGCTCCCTCGCCGCTCCCGATGCCCGCGAGCCTTCGCCACCGGCCGCCGAGCGGCGCGCCGCCGGGACGACGCGCCGTTCCACCGGCATCATCGCCCAGCGTATGCGCCGGACGCAACCAGGGCGAACCGATCCCGTGCCGGAGCGTTGAACGGCACGGCATCCGGCGATAGGATCGGCACCGGACACAGGATTTCGAACGCGCCGCCGGGCAAGCGACCGATGGCCGCGGCGGCCTGCGCGGAGGCTTCACCCAACCATCGGAGGTCAACCATGACGACAAGACGCCTGGCGGGGTCGCTGGCGATTCTCGCGCTCGTGCTCGCACCGGCGGCGGCGCCGGCCCAGGCCCCGGACGGCCCGAAGGCGACCGCCCTGCCCGCCGAGTACCCCGACGTCTCGGGCGTGTTCACGTTCCGCACCCTCACCCCGCTGCAGCGTCCCGACGCCCTGGCCGACCAGGCGACGCTCAGCGCGGAGGAGGCGGCGGCCTTCGATGCGTCGGAGCGAACGCGGCTCAACCGCGACCTCTTCGATCCCGAGTCGGGGGCGCCGAGCGCCGGCTACCAGTCGCGGGCCGAGGGCGGGGTGCTGTCGTACAACGAGTTCTGGTACGAGCGCGGCATCGAGCTGACGAGCGACAAGCGCACGTCCCTGGTCGTCGATCCGCCGAGCGGGCGCATTCCCTACACCGCGGAGTTCGTCGAGGCCAACCGCATCCGGCGCCTCAACCTGCGCAACGGGTTCGCGGACCACTACACCGACCGCAGCCTCGGCGACCGCTGCCTGATGGGCTCGAACTCCGGCCCCCCGATGCGGCCGGGGTCGTACAACAACAACGTGATGATCCTGCAGGCGCCGGGGTACGTGGCGATCCTCAACGAGCACATCCACAACACGCGCATCATCCCCGTCGGCGACGGCGGGCACGGCGACATCCCGCAGTGGGTCGGCGACTCGCGCGGGCGCTACGAGGGCGACTCGCTCGTCATCGAGACCCGGAACTTCCGGCAGGCGACCAACTTCAGCGGCTCGTCGAAGGACACCCAGCTCGTCGAGCGCTTCACGCGCATCGACCCCGACACGGTGATGTACGAGTTCACCATCGACGACCCCAACAACTACACGCGGCCGTGGACGGCGGCGATCCCGTTCCGCCGCACCGACGGTCCCATCTTCGAGTACGCCTGCCACGAGGGCAACTACGGGCTCTACGGCATCATGGCCGGCGCCCGGCGCCTGAACACGCAGCCGGTCGAGGGCACTCGGTAGCGAGGCAACCCGAGCAGCCCAGGCGAAGAGACCCGGCGTCGCACCGCGCCCGCAGGGCGACGGCAAAGGGCAGAAGCGCTTGCCCGACAGGGCGCGACGAGGCGCATGTCGACCATGTGCAGCCGAGGAGCGCCGCGGCCAGGCAGGCTGCATCGCCGGTCGAGTGCGCCGGAGGCTCTTCGCCACGGGGCTGCCAGAACGGAGAACCACGGCGCCGGAGGCTCTTCGCCACGGGGCTGCCAGAGCGGAGAACCACGGAGGGAGAGGAAAGGAAGGAACACCATGCGCACGTCTGTCGTTGTCCTCACCGTCATGGTGGGCGCCGGTCTCGTGGCCGGACCCGCCGCCCTGCAGGAACGCCTCGTCGAAGGCGACAGCCCCTACGATGTCGTCGACGGCTGGCTGAAGCCGTTCGCGGAGGCCGGCTTCGCGTGGGGCTCGCACGCCGGCGTCTTCGCCGAGTCGCCGGACCGCATCTTCATCGTGCAGCGCGGCGAGATGCGGCTGCCCGATCCGCTGCCGTCCGGCTTCGCCGGCTTCGTCGGGTCCATCGGCATCGACGCCGTGCAGCCCGAGGAAGGCCAGCGGGTGTGGCGCAACAGCATCTTCGTCGTCGACGGCGACGGCAACATGACCGAGTCGTGGACCCAGTGGGACTCGCTCTTCGAGGGCACCAACGGCCCCCACAAGGTCCGCATCAGCCCCCACGACCCCGACCGGCGGGTATGGGTGGTCAACGAAACGCAGCACGTCGTCTACGCGTTCTCGAACGACGGCGCCGAGCTGCTGACGACGCTGGGCGAAGAGGGCGTCGCCGGCGACGACGAGACCCAGCTCTCCCGCCCGCAGGACATCGCCTTCCTCCCCGACGGCACGATGTTCGTCGCCGACAGCGGCAACTCGCGCGTGGTGAAGCTCGACGCCGACGGCGGCTACGTGACCCACTGGGGATCGGCCGGCAGCGGCCGGGGCCAGTTCGACGGGGTGCACGCGGTCGCCACCGACGCCCGCGGCAACATCTACGTGGCCGACCGGAACAACGACCGCGTGCAGGTCTTCAACCAGACGACCCGCTCGGTGTGGTACCACCCGAACATCTCGCCCATCGGCACCTGGCCGGGCTTCGAGTTCCCGAGCGACATCTACGCCGCCGGATACGACGTATGGGTGGTGGACAACCGGCCGCCGAGGATGGTCAAGCTGGACGTGAACGGCAACCAGCTCTTCACCTTCGGCCTCGAGGGCGACGGCCCGGGCCAGTTCCGCGAGCTGCACCAGATCTCGGTCGACTCGAACGGAAGCTGGTACGGGGTCGACACCCAGATGGGGCGGACCCAGAAGTTCGACCGGATGGACGGGGCGTCGTTCACCGAGCTGATGCCGAGGCCGGACCCGGGGGTGCAATAGCGACCGGCTCTACCCGCCTCGCGCTCGCGCAAGACCAAGGGCCTGCCCGCCTCCACGGCGAGCAGGCCCTCTTCGTATCCGGGCCGAATCGAGCGATGCCGGTGTTCGCGGGCGCCGGCCTCGACTCGATGGGTGATCGATTTCACCGGAATGCGCAGTCAAAAGAAAAACCCCGGCGTGTGGTGCGCGAGGACACCAGACCCCGGGGGAGGAAGCCCGGCTCCCTTGGGAGCCGACCCTCGAAGCCTGGTGCGCAGACTGACAGCATGTCAATGGGTCGACGTATCCTCGACAGACTCGCACCACGCTCCGGCGCCGAGATGCGGTGCATCCCCCTGCCGGGCCACCGAGCGCAAGGCAGACACCGTCTCGTGTCATGCCTCGTGTTACAGTCGGAGTATCGAGATTGCGCACAAGGGGCTGCTCGCGTTCTTCGCGCGCGGGGATGCTCGGCGCATCCCGGCATCGCTGGCGCCACGGATTCGCCGCATCCTCTCCGACCTCGACGCGGCGGTGCAGCCGCGCGACATGAACCTGCCCGGCTACCGGCTGCACCCTCTGAGCGGAGACCGACGGGGACAGTGGAGCGTGCGGGTCTCGGGCAACTGGCGAATCGTCTTCCGCTTCGAGGACGGCGAGGCGACCGACGTGACCTTGGTCGACTACCACTAGACGCGAGAGGGGCACCATGCCAACGATGCTCGACCCTGCCCACCCCGGCGAGAGCCTTCGGGACGCGTTGGAGGCCGAGGGCTGGACCGTGACCCAGGCGGCCGCGAAACTGGGCTGCACGCGGCAGACCCTCTCTCGGGTGTTGAACGGTCGAACCGGCGTCTCGCCGGCGATGGCACTGGCCTTGGAAGGCATCGGTTGGAGCAACGCCGCATTCTGGGTGCGGCGGCAGGCGCAGTACGACTTGGCGCAAGAACGCATCCGCCGGCAACAGGCGGTGGCCTGAACCATGTCGACCCTGACCATCCACGAAGCCTTCGTCCGCCCGCACCTCGATCTCGGCCTGGAAGGCATAGGCGCAGTCGGGCTGCGCCTCGTCGGGCGTACGCCGGTTCACCAGGAAGCACGACGCCGAACGCGTGCCGGCGGGAAGCTCCGCGCCTTCGCTCCCCAGCGCGCCGACGGGCCGCTCGACGACGTGAAGCTGCAGCCCGCCCGAACCAGGGACGTCCCGCACGACCGGTCCTGGGTCTCCGCCCAGCGGGGCCGACAACACCGCCTCGTGGGCAGTCCGCCGCCAGACCGGCGTCTTGCCGCCGCCCGCGTCCTCGATCTCGGCCGGCGCGTAGTCGCCCCAGCGCACCGTCACCGCCAGCTCACGGCAAGCTGCGCCCACGAGAAAGCTCAGCCCGATCGACGACGGGAAGAACGCCTTGCGCGCGGCCTTCCGCTCGTCGTTCGACTCCTCGCCCAGACCCGCCGACTCCGGAACCGTGTCGAGGCCGTCGTCCTCGTCCGCGTCGGCGCTCCGCTCCGGGGGCGTACCGGTCGGGATGAGGAAGCCGGCGACGTACCAGTTCGACGGGCGCTCCCGGCCCGGCAACTGCTGGCTGCCAGCTCGTGTCCCGCCCTGGGACCGACCAGATCGAGCCGCAGCGTCTCGACGAGGCGCTCGCGGACCACGCGGGAATCGACGGGGGGCTGGGCCGCAGGCATCGAGACCGAGCGGGTACTTTGCGCTGAGCTGGGTTGAGAGCTGAGTCAGTCTCTCACCGACCGGGGGCCGGCACTTCATGCCACCTCGGGAGCCGGTTGAGTCGATTCACCGGGATCAGGTCCAAGCCGACCCGCGAGACACCTAGCGAACCTAGCGACCTAGCGGCCCCGCCGACTCGCTGGTACCGTCCGCACGACCAGGCGCTGAACTGGCCTGTACGACCAACGGGCACGTCGCCCCAGGCGGGCCCGCAGAAACCCATGGCTCCCGCGTGGAGCTGGAGCCCCTTGGAGACCCGATGAGTCCCGCCGCAAAGCGATCCTGGATCGCAAGGGACTCGTCAGCAGACTCAGGGCGGCAGAGGGCGCACAGCGCAATGTCCGCGATCTGGTCGACGGGGTCGACCCATGAGACGCGCCGCGTCCCGCGCCGGGGTCCGCCGCCGTCAAGGCAAAGCGAACACGAAGAGCCCGTTGCCCCCCTGTGGACGCCGGACCTCGGGCGTCAGGTCCCTCGGCAGCATGCCGCCCCAGCTCGCCCCGCCGCTGCCGGTCGGGATGGCCAGGTACTGGCGGCCGTCGACCGCATAGGTGATCGGGAACCCCTGGATCGACGTCGGCAGCCGCGTCTCCCACAGCGTCTCGCCGGTGCGCGCGTCGAACGCGAACGCCTGGCGGTCCCAGCCGCCGGCGATGGCGAGGCCGCCGGCGGTGGTGAGGGCGGCGCTGTTGATGGGGGTGCGGAAGCGGCGGCGCCACATGACCTCGCCGGTGCGCATGCTCATGGCGAGGAACTCGCCGAGCTGCTCGCCGCTGTCGGGGTGGTGGTGGTTGGTGCGGCGCACCGGCCCGGTGCCGCCGCCGCCGGCCACGCGGTCGACGGGCCCGAAGACCGCGGTCTCGCAGTTGAGGTGGATGGGGATGAAGAACGCCTCGAGCCCCGGGTGGTAGGACATGGCGCGCCAGCTCTTGAACCCCGCGGTGCTGGGGCACCAGTAGATCTCCTCGCCGATGACGGGGATGGTGCCGTCGCGGTAGGTGACCTGTCCGGTCACGGGGTCGATGTCGGCCACCGTCTGGTAGCCGAGGTCGTGGGCGCTGCGGAACCGCCCGGTCTCGAGGGCCATCTCCCACAGGACGCCGATCTTCCCCATGGTGAACACCGAACGCCGGTCGTCGTAGTCGACGAGGATGCGCTCGAACACCTCGTCCATGTCGAGGGTCTCGCCCGGCAGGTGCTGGTAGTACCACTTCATCTCGCCGGTGTCGGGATCGAGGGCGAGCGTCGAGTTGGGGGAGAGGGCGGCTCCGTCGGTGCCGCGGAAGGCGCGGGCCCACGGCTTGGCCTGCGACGTGCCGTGGAACAGGGTCCGGGTCACGGGGTCGTAGCTGCCGGGGATCCACGAGTCGCTGCCGGCGCGGAACATCGGGGGCAGGTCGCCCCAGGTGTCGCCGCCGCGCTGCCCGGGGAGGGCGACGGTCGAGGTGCGCCACAGCTCGTCCCCGGTGTCGGCGTCGAGGCCGACGATGTAGCAGCTCTCCTCGCGGTAGCGCCCGCAGCCGGTCAGCCCCGAGACGACCTTGCCGTCGGCGACGATCGAGCCGCTCGAGAACTGGTAGCCCACGCCCTGGTCGATGTCCGCGTCCCAGACCTCCTCGCCGGTGCGGGCGTCGATGGCGACGACGTGCGCGTCGGCGGTGTTCAGGTAGATCTTGTCGTCGTACATCGAGATGTTGCGGTGCATGCGGCCGGGGGGCGGCCCCCCGAAGCTGTTGCCGGGGGCCTCGGCGCCGCGGTCGTACTCCCAGAGGAGGTCGCCGGTGGCGGCGTCGAGGGCCTGGACGATCTCGCCGGGATTGGCGATGTACAGCACCCCGTCGTGCACCAGGGGGGTCGTCTGCTGCGGACCCGGGCGCAGCGCCCAGCTCCAGACCAGCCGCAGGTCGCCGACGTTGCCGGCGTCGATCTGGTCGAGGGGGCTGTGGGCCTGGCCGTCGAGGGTCCGCCGCCAGCTCAGCCAGTCGGCCGGGTCGGGATCCTGCAGCATGGCGTCGGTGACCGGCGTGTAGCTCTCGACCTGGGCGGACGCGGGCGCCGCGGCGAGCGAGACGGCGATCAGCGCGGAAACGAACGTGAGTCGACGGACCATGGGGCCTCTCTTCTTCGGGGAACCCGGGACTCCTCGCCGCGGAGGCGGCGCGGAATCCCGGCAGGGTTGGTTGGAGGGACCTACCGAATGTCGATCAGCTCGACGTCGAACACCAGCAGGCCGCCCGGCCGGCCGCCGCCGGGGTTTTCGCCGTAGGCGAGGTTGGCGGGAATCCAGAACCGGCGCTTCTCGCCCTCCACCATCAACTGGACGCCCTCCGTCCACCCCCGAATCACCCCGTTGAGGGGGAACAGCGCGGGCTGGCCCCGCACGACGGAGCTGTCGAACATGCGGCCGTCGGTGGTCCAGCCGGTGTAGTGCACGACCACCCGGCTGGTCGCAGCCGGGTGCTCGGTGCCCGTCCCCGCCTCGAGCACCCTCGAGGCCAGCCCCGAGGCGGTGGTCTCGGCGTCGGCCGGGACGGCCGCCACGTCGTCCGGGGCCGCTATCGTCAACTGGGCCCCGGCCCCGGCGGCGAAGGCGAGCGAGCAGATTCCGGCCGCGAGAGCGGCCATCGACATCCTGGGCGTCATGAGTTTCGTCATGGCGCAGATCCTACCCTCTGGGCGCCCGTGGCAAAAGCCCCGCGACGGTCGACCGGCGATGTGCATCCCCGGGACCGCGGCCGGGTTCGCGGCGGATCTTCGGAGGTAGTAGCCCAGCCCCCCCGAAGTCGACCCGTGATTGCATCCGGGGCCGTCCAGGTCCTCCTCGCGATTGCCGCGCCGGAAGCAGGCAGGTCGTCGCCGAGCGGCCCCGCCACCGATCACGATCACGGGGGGCCAAGCAGGCGGGTCCCGGGGACAACACCCTGAACAGGTTCAGGCCGGCCCGCCGGAGGAGCGATCATGGCGGCCAGGCAGGCGGGCGCCGGGGACAGACAGGTCGTCGCGGAGCCGCGCCCTCAGCCGGTCCGGCCCACCACGACGGCGATGGTGGCCTCGTGCCAGATGCACTCCGCGTCGAAGCCGGCCTCCCGCATCGCCGCCAGCTCCTCGTCGAGGGGGAAGTAGGTGTCCTCCTCCGCCCACTCCTCGAGGTGCTCGAACGCGCGCGCCTCGTCGATCCCGCACGACATCATGTGGTCGACCCAGAGCCGGCGGGCCGCCTCCCGCCCCGCCGGGTCCGCCGGCATCGTGGCATCCGCGTTCACGAAGATGCCGCCGGGCCGGATCGCGGCGCGAATCCGCCCGTACAGCGCCCGCTTCTCCTCCATCTTCGGGATGTGGTGCAGGGCCAGAGACGCCGCCGCTCCGTCGCACGGCGGCAGCGGGGCGAGGAACGACATCTCGCGAACCCGGACCCGCCCCCCGAAGCGCGCGAGCCGCCCGCGGGCCTGCGCGAGCATCTCGGGGTCGACGTCGATGAGCTCCACCGTCCGCGCGTCGCCGTGCGCGAGGATGGCCTCGGACAGCGCGCCGGTGCCGGCCCCGAGATCGATGACGCGGCCCGGACCGCTGTCGGCGAGGGTCCCGGCGACGACCTCGAGCATCGCCTCGTAGCCCGGAATGAACCGGCGGATCGTCTCGTCGTAGGCCGCCGTCTCGATGCGCAGGTGACGCCTGACCGAGTGGGTGGACATCGAACGGGCTCGAGCAACGGGGCGCCTGACCGCCCCACCTCGCGGACAGGTTATCACTCCGAAGCGGTCATGGCCGTGGCCGACGGCGGGGTGCTGCCGGCGCGGGCGGGATCGACGGTGAAAGGCGCGTCCCCGGAACGAGGAGACGGGCCGACGGCGATGGCGTGCCGCGGGCAGCATGGGGCCGCCGGACGGTTGCGTCAGGACGACGCCTGATCCGGGGCGGAGAACAGGTCCCCGATGGCGTGCCGCGGACAGCGTGGGACCGCTGGACGGTTGCGTCAGGACGACGCCTGCTCCGGGGCGGAGAACGGGTCCCCGACGGCGTGTCGCGGGCAGCATGGGACCGCCGGACGGTTGCGTCAGGACGACGCCTGATCCGGGGCGGAGAACAGGTCCCCGATGGCGTGCCGCGGGCAGCGTGGGGCCGCTGGACGGCGCGTCAGGACGCCGCCTGCTCCGGGGCGGGGAACAGGTCCTCGATGGAGCAGCCGAAGTAGTGCGCGAACTTCCTCGCGTTCTCGACCGTGATGGTCTGATATCGGCGGCGCGCGACGTCGCTGATGTAGGGCTGTGGAAAACCGAGCGCCGCGGCCACCGTTCCCTGGGTGACCCCGGCCAGGGCAATCGCCTTGGCGACGCGGTTGGTGCCCGGTTCCGCGCGCAGGACCGCGAGCTGTTCCGGCGTCAACATCGTGTCAAGAATATACGCCATGGGGCGTATTCGTGCAATCATTATTCGCTTCCTCGCTTAACACGTTGATTCCATTGAACTACGTGTTTACACGTGTAGCATCCATACGTTACCCTGAGCGGCGTGTCGCTCGGGCAGAACATCAAGCGGTTGCGCATGGCGGCCGGCATCTCCACGCAGAGAGCGTTGGCCGAGCGGCTGCACGTGCCGCAGCCTCAGGTCTCCGACTGGGAGAACGACCGCTACGCGACCCTCGAGACCCCCACGTTGATGAAGCTGGCCAAGGTCCTCCGCTGCACGATCGACCAGTTGCTGAACGGCGTGGACCCGGACTACGACCAGGTCCGGGAGGCGCGGGCGACCGTCGACGCCGAACCCAGGCGGATCGACTACGGGGCCGACGCCGCCAGCAGCATCCCGCTGGTGGCGGAAGGCTCGGCGGCTCCCGCGGGAACGCCCTGGCAGGAGGGCGCGCCCCCGCCCGGCGAGATCGAGCGGTGGATACCGCGTCCCCGCGACGTGGAAGAGGCGAGCGCGTACGGCGTCCATGTCCGCGGCGACTCGATGGCGCCCGCCTACCCCCCGCACACCATCGCGATCGTCAGCCCCGACCGCCGCTGGCAGGACGGCGACGAAGCCTACGTGCAGCTCGCGCCGGACGAGCGGCTGATTCGGCTGGTGCGGAAGACGCGGGGCGGCTACGTGCTGGAGTCGTACAACCACGTGTATCCGGCCCGCGTCGTGACGCGGAAGGACGTGCTCGCGATGCACGTCATCCTCTACTCCCGCCGCCGGGACTTCTGAGCGGCGGCGCCGGATCTTCCTTCGGCCCTCCAATCCGCCAAGGCAGCGTGATGAGTTACGATCACCGGATCCACGAGGCGCGCAGGCTCCCGGCAAGCGGGGGTGCGGCGGTCGTGGCGAGGGGCCGGCGGCTGCAATCGCCCCGAAAGGAGAGACCGCGCGATGAACGAGCGAGAGCCGCAGGCGAGCCCTGCGAGCGATTGGGTGTCGTACCGCCCCGAGATCAAGGTGCTCGACTGCACCATCCGGGACGGCGGCCTGATGAACGACCACCAGTTCGGCGACGAGACGGTTCAGGCGGTCTATCGGGCGTGCGTCGAGAGCGGCATCGACTACATGGAGATCGGCTACATCAACTCGCGCCGGCAGTTCCCCCCGGGGCAGTTCGGCCCGTGGAAGCACTGCGTCGAGAGCGACCTCCGCCGCATCGTCGGCGACAACGACACCGGCCTGAAGCTGTCGGCGATGGCCGACGCCGAGAAGAGCGACTACCGCGAGGACATCCTGCCGAAGTCCGAGAGCGTACTCGACATGATCCGGGTGGCCACCTACATCCACCAGATTCCGCTCGCCCTCGACATGATCAAGCACGCCCACGACCACGGCTACGAGACGAGCCTCAACCTCATGGCGCTGTCGACGGTGCCCGACCGCGAGCTGCACGAGGCGCTGGCCCTGGTGGCGAAGTCGGAGGCCGACACCATCTGCATCGTCGACAGCTTCGGGGCCCTCTACGCCGAGCAGATCGACAGCTACATGGACACGTTCCAGGGCTACGCCGAGCCGGCCGGCAAGGTGGTGGGCATGCACGCCCACAACAACCGGCAGCTCGCGTTCGCCAACACCATCCAGGCCACCATCAAGGGCGCCAACCGGCTCGACGCGAGCATGGCGGGGCTGGGCCGGGGCGCCGGCAACTGCGCGATGGAGCTGCTGCTCAGCTTCCTGCACAACCCGAAGTTCCGGCTGCGCCCGGTGCTGCACTGCATCCAGCACCACATCGAGCCGATGCGCGAAGCGCTGAAGTGGGGCTTCGACTACCCCTACATGATGACCGGCGTGCTCAACCAGCACCCGCGGGCGGGGATGGCGTTCAACGAGTCGGAGGACCGGGGCGACATCATCAAGTTCTACGACTCGCTCGAAGACCCCGACTGATTCCCGCCGGCAAGACCCGCGACGGCCGGCCCGGACTCCCCGAAGGCCGGTCGCCGCGCGGATCCGTGCTCCACAGGGCGTAGCCGTCCGCCGACAGGTGCCGCCGGCGGAAGCACGGCATCGGGACTCGACGCCCGATGCCGTGCCTCCGCGAAGGCCGCCGGCGCCGCCGCAGCATCAAGGCTTGTCGGCGAGCAGGTCCCAGTGCCGGCCGGCCCGGTCGAGAATGGCCGGCAGGTCGTCGGCCAGCAGGTAGCGGCCCCCGACGAGGGCGTGCGCGACCGCCTCGACCTTCTCCATGAACTCGTCGCGCGACGCGTAGCGCTCCTCGATGGACGGCCGCGGGTCGCCCGCCGCCTCGCGGTCGGCCCGCGTGGCCGCGAACGGCACGTAGGACCCGGCGAGGGACACCAGCGTGTCGGGGTCGCCGGCGTCGGGATGGGTGAAGTTCCAGCCGGTGTAGGTGGCCAGGGGCACCGCCACCTCCGGGTGCACGATGCCGGAGGTCTCGTTGCCGTCGGCGTCGACCGCGGGCACGAGCATCGGCAGCGGCACCCCGGCGTCGTCGGCCCCGGCCAGCCACGGGTTCCTCACGCGCACGCCGCCGGTGCGGTCCTCGGGCGACCGCACGCCGGGGATGGCCGGAAACCCGAGGTCGCCCGGCGGCACGAGGTTGCCGTCGGCGAACCGGGGATGGCGGCTGGCGGGCGGCTCGACCCCGTCGACGACCCAGTCCTTCAGCGAGGTCAGCAGCGCCCGCATGTTCCACCAGTAGTCGGTGGGGTTGCCCATCTCCTGCCGGTTCCCGGAATCGGCCGGCGGCGGGAACGGGCCGGGGCCGTGCTGGGTGCCGGCGAGCAGGTAGAAGCGCACGTTGTCCTGCAGGTCGATGTCGGCCTCGCCGTCCGGCGTGGCGTGAACGAGGGCGGTCACCCGCCCGCCGCCCCAGTACTCGACGCCGGTGTTGGTGTAGAGGATGCGGGGCTGGTTGTCCCGGCTGCGCTCGTTCCCGAGGGTGCCGTCGACGGCCCCCGTCACGGGGTCGCGGAGGGCGGCGTCGGCGAAGGGGAACGACGTGGCGTCGAACATGCCGAGCGAGATGGGGTTCGCGCCGGGCTGGTTGAGGTCGAGCCGCGACGCCCCCGCGATGTGCGGGATCATGCCGTCGAAGACCCGCCGCCCCTCGGTGTCGGTGTTGAAGCCGAGGTAGAGGAACGTGCGGAGGAAGCGGCCGCTCTGCGACGAGCCGAACGACAGCGCGTGCCCGGCCGAGACGGTGGCGTCGGGGTCGTGCTTGATCCACGACGCGGTGTCGCGCACGGCGGCGAAGCCGAGCCCGCCGACCGGGTCGCCGTCCACCGAGGGCACCGAGAAGCGGATGGGACGGCCCTCGGGCACGTCGAACTCCCAGCCGACCCACACGACGGTGTAGCCCTCCTTCATGAGGAACCCGTCGCCGTAGGGCCCGCCACCGCCGCGGTTGAACCCGAGCGCGGTCAGGCGGCCGCGGTTGGCGATGTCCACCAGCGCCACGCCGTTCCCGCGCGCGGGGTCGGCGGGGGCGAGGATGCGCAGGTCGCCGGTGGCCTCCACCATCCCGTCTTCGTTGACGGGCGCGCGGTCGAGGTTGGCGATGACCTGGTTCCGCGGATCGGCGGGGTCGACCGCGAACGTGATGCGGCCCGCGATCAGCTCGTAGGGCCCGGCGTCGCCGAACGCGCGGCCGTCCTCGATGGGGGCGCGCTCGGTGATCTCGACCGACGAGACGTCTGCCCGCGCCGCCAGCGGCACGAGCAGGGCGATGGTCAGGATGGTTGCGAGAATTCGGTACGTCGGTTTCATGGCGATGGGTGTCCCTTCGGTTGCGGTGGACGGTCTCCCTCTTGGGTCAGGGCGGTGGCGGAATCACCCTGCCACGTACCGAACCCGGGGAACCGCGGAAACAGGCTGCATGTGCGGGTAGTTGACAACAACCTGATGTCGATCACTGTCCTCACATCGGCCGCGCGGTCGGGCGGCCCGCGGCCTCGCCGCATTGCCCCCCGCCACCGCGACCTGACGCGTGAGTGCCCTGCCACCCGCTGCCGCCCAACGTGTCGATGCGCGGCGCGGCGCGCGTTCGACCAAGCCCGCCGGCGCCCGGATCAAAGCCCGCTGACGCCCGGCCTTACTTCGTCGCCGCGAGCTCCTCCGCGCGCGACCCCGCGAGGATGTTCGTCAGGCCGTAGTTCCCCTCGTGGCAGGCGTACTCGTACATCTGCCCGTCGAGGCGCGACATCGGCAGCGACCCGCTCCACGGCCGCGTCCACGTGTTGGGGTCGGTCACCGTGAACTCGTAGCCGAGGGTGTCGGGGCCGAGCCGCGTGAAGCGCTCGACGACGTGGAGGTCGGTGCTGAGGTTGCCGTTGAAGTTGCGGATGAACGCGTGCCGGTTGAAGTTGGTGGTCTCGACCACCAGGGTGTCCCCCTCCCAGCGGCCGCGCGAATCGCCGGCGTACTGGCGGATCTTGCCCGACACGTGGGGGCGCCCGTCGAGGGGGATGAAGCGGGTGTCGTGGATGTGCTCCTGCAGGATCGCCACCATGTCCGGCGTCTGCACGATGTGGTAGTTGTTGTTGTAGCCGGTGGGGAACGACGGGATGCCGCGGTACCAGAGGCAGCGGTCCCCCAGGTCGAGCTGCTCGTACGTCTCGACCGGCTCCTGGCCGCCGCGCATCCGCGCGAGCCGGCTCGCCTCCGCCGAGCTCATCCGGGCCTCCATCTCCGGGGTCAGCGGCGGCAGCCGGCCGTCCTCCGGATCGACGATGATGGATGTGCGCCGGTCGGGCACCACCGACGTGCCCCGCTCCATCCAGAAGTTGTTGTAGGCCCCCACGTTGCCGCCCGCCTCGGTGCGCCGGGCGGGCGCGTTCAGCAGGTCCGCGTTCCGTTCGACCGTGCTCTGCGCGAGGCCCGCCGCCTCCTCCTCGGTCAGGAACGCCCGGTCCGCGAGGTCCGCGGGGCGCTGCAGCGGGGTGAGGGTGGCGTTGTTCCAGATGCCCCCCAGGTCGGGGTCGCCCCACGCCGTTCGAAGCGACGGCGGCTCCCCGGACGTCTGGCCCGGGGCGGCGGGCGGCGCCAGCATCGCCGCGAGCGCGACGGTCACGACGGCGAGAGATAGACGACTCATGGTCACCCTCCTGTCGATACGGATCTTCTCGGCGCTTCTCGACGCGTCAATGATGGCCCCGAACCGGATCTCGCGCAAGCGGTCCCGCTCCGCCCGACACGGGCGGGAGCGGCCCGGACAGGGAACCGGGACGGACGGCGGGCGGCCGTCGCGCCCCGGTCGGCGACCGCAGGTCGACGGAACCATCGGCCTGCCTCGAGAAGGCGGAGAGAGCGCCGCCGTGGAGGTGGTCCCCGCGAATCGTCGCCCGCGGCTTCGTCCTGGCGCCCAACCAACCCGCCAGGAGTCCGCGCCGTCCCATGTCGCAGACTCCGGCGTCGATCAAGCAATCGTTGAGCCCGGTTGCCCTCGCACGGCGGAGACGGAGACGGCGAGCTCAGAAGATGATGCTCAGCGCGCCGTGGTCGGACAGGGCCTCGTGGTCGAGGACGGCGCGCTTGCGGCAGAGGCGCAGGCGCCCGTCCACCCGGCGCAGGCGCACGTCGCAGCGGCCGACGAAGGGAGCGGACTCGCCGGCCCGGAAACGCCAGACGGCCACCGCGGCGGTGGCGTCGATCTCGTCGCCGTCGACCGCCGTCACCATGACGTTGGAAACGAAGCGGCGGGTGCGCGACCAGGGGTACTCGCGGTGGGCGTGGCGGCTCTTCAGCCGGACGACCCGGGCCGCCATGCGGTCGCGGTCGTCGTCGATGAACACCAGGTCCGACCGCGGGTCGCCCTCGGGCAGGTCGGTCGTGGGCACCACGTAGCGCGCGTCCGGCGTGTACAGCGCGAGCCACGCGTCCAGGTCCCAGTCGTCCAGCAGCCGCGCCTCCAGATAGAGCAACTGCTCGACCTCGTGCCGCAGCAGCAGCGAATCGGGGTCGGCCGGAAGCCCCGCCGTGAACGGCCGGCCCGGAGCGGGTCTGGTCGCCATGGTCCGCTGGTCCCTCTCGGTGGCAGGCTGGTGCTGCGCCATGACTGAACGTTAGGGTGTGCGGCGTCGTGATTCGTCAACGACTGCGCGCTGCAAACCCATGTCCGTGTCCGAACATCGGGACGTGACACGCCACTAGTCGGCGGCCGCGGTCAGCTCGGGGGACGGGGCCGTTTCAGGGACCGCGCCGGGCGTCGGTCCCCGTTCGTACCGCTCGACGTGGGGGGTCCCCGCGACGAGCGACTGCCAGCGCCGCCAGAAGCTGCGCATCTGCAGCTCGTCGTTGCCCCGCGGCTCGCGGTGCATTCCCCGGGAGAGATCCGACCACTCGACGCCGCCCGAGCGGAACCCTTGCTGGCACGACTCGATGGCCTCGATGTCGTCCGGCGTGGCGAACCCGCCCGGTCCCAGGAAGGTCAGGAAGGAATCGAGGCGGCGGCGCAGCCTGACGCCGGCTTCCCCGGCGGGCGCCAGCTCCCACGCCGTCACGTCCATGCCGGCGGGGCCGGTGGGATGGAACGTCCGGACGGTGACGGCCACGATGTCGTTGATGACCAGATTGGGAAATATCACCAGGTTGCGGGTCTTCTCGCACATCCGCAGGGCCTTCTCGAGCCCGTGGCGGGCGACGAGATCGTCCTTGATCCTCTGCATCTCGGCCTTGGCCTCCTCGCCGTAGCTGGGATGCCACATGGCGATGGGCCGCGGGTAGACCGCTTCGTTCTCCATGACGCCGTGTCCGTTGCCGAGGGAACGGCCGACCCCCCGGCGGTTGCGGGCGGCCGTCGCGTCATCCCCGGCCGTGCCGGCCATGTAGTCGAAGAAGGTGCGGTGGGTGAACGGCGTATGGTAGCCGTCGACGCTGTTCTCGACCATCAGCTTCCAGTTGGCCTTGATGCCGTAGCGGTTCGAGCCGGGGATGACCCGCATGCCGCCGGGGTCCTGGTCGGCGACGAGGTCGAGGTACTCGGCGGCCCCGGCCAGGTACTCGCGCAGGGGTCCGGTCTCGCGGTCGAAGCAGACGAATATGAAGCCGCGAAAGCTGTCGAAGCGCGGCGAACGCAGCCCCATCTCGCCGCGGTCGAAGTCCGGGCCGTAGCCCTCGACGTCGGGAACACCGATCAGCGCCCCCGACGTGTCGAAGGTCCAGGCGTGGTAGAAGCACCGGAACGCCTCGGCGTTGCCGCGGTCGGTCCGGCAGACGAGGGCGCCCCGATGGGGGCAGGTGTTGTGGAACACGGCCAGCTCGCCGTCCCGGGTGCGGGCGAAGAACAGCGGGCGCTCGGCCACCACGCGGCGGGCGTAGTCGCCGGGGTTCGGCACTTCCGACTCGTGTCCCAGGTAGAGCCAGCAGCGGTCGAAGATGCGCTGCCGCTCCAGCTCGTGGACGGCCGGCGACACCATGGCGGAACGATGCACCCTGAACCTGCCCGGATCGGGGCGGTCGCAGACCAGATTGCCGACGTCCATGGCGCCTCCCTCTCCGCCGGAGCTCTTCACGCGTTCACCTATGATAGGGCAGTCCAGGAGTCTGCGCCGTGGAACGGTGCAGACTCCTGGCAGGGTTGGTTGGGCGGCGAGCGGAGCCGTAGGCGACGCTCTCCGGGCTAGGGATGTCGGCAGTGCAGCGCGGCCCCGGCGTTCGCTACGAGCCCGACGAGAATCCGCCGGCGGGCATCGCCCTCGGCTGCGGCGTTCAGCTCGTGGTGCTCGGCCTCGCCAGCATCGTCCTCATCCCGACGATCGTCATCCGGGCCGGCGGCGGGACCGACGAGTACCTGTCGTGGGCGGTGTTCTGCGCGGTCACCGTCAGCGGCGTCTGCACGGCGCTGCAGGCGGCGAGGCTCGGCCGGGTCGGCGCCGGGCACGTGCTCATGATGGGCCCCGCCGGAGCCTTCATCGGGGTCTCGGTCAGCTCCCTCTCGGAGGGCGGCCCGGCCCTGCTCGCCACCCTGGTCGTCGCGTCCTCGCTCGTCCCCATCGTCATCTCCCTGCGCCTCGCCCTGTTCAGGCGCCTGCTGACTCCGACCATCGTCGGCACCGTGAACATGCTGGTGCCGGCCACGGTGCTGCCGGTCGTCTTCGGCCGCCTGACCGAGGGGCCGCCCGGCGCGACCGCGCTGAGCGCGCCGCTCACCGCGGTGGCGACGTTCGTCGTCATCAGCGCCATCTCCCTGAAGGGGGGCGCGACGCTGCGCCTGTGGGCGCCCCTCGTGGGGGTCGTCGCCGGGTCGGCGGTCGCCGGCCTGCTCGGCCTGTACGATCCGGGCCGCGTGGCCGGGGCGCCGTGGATCGGCCTGCCGCGGGGGACCTGGCCGGGCGTCGAGCTCGACCCCGGGCCGGCGTTCGCGGCGCTGCTTCCCGCCTTCGCGTTCGTGGCCGTCATCGGCGCCATCCAGACCATCACCGGGGCCGTCGCCGTCCAGCGGGTGTCGTGGCGGCGGCCGCGGGCGGTGGACTACCGGGCAGTGGAGGGAGCGGTGGCCGCCGACGGCATCGGCAAGCTGCTGTCCGGCGTCGCCGGCATCATGCCCACCCAGACCGTCGGGTTCAGCGTTCCCACCGTCGAGCTCACGGGGGTGGCGGCCCGCGCGGCGGGCTTCGCGGCCGGGGGCCTGCTGATCGTGCTGGGGTTCCTGCCCAAGCTGGTCGCCATCGTCCTGGCCATACCCAGCCCCGTCGCCGTCGCCTACCTGACGGTGGTGCTGGCCATGACCTTCGTGCGCGGCATGACGGAGGTGGTGCAGGGCGGCATCGACCACCGCAAGGGGCTCATCGCGGGCGTCGCCTTCTGGGTCGGCGTCGGCTGCCAGAACGGCCTGATATTCCCCGAGCTCCTGGCCGAGCTCGCAGGCGGGCTGCTGCAGAACGGCATCACCGCGGGCGGCCTCGTGGCCATCTTCATGACCCTGTTCATCGAGGCGACGGCGCCCCGCCGCCATCGCGTCGAGGCGGCCCTCGACCTCGCCGCGCTGCCGACGATCAGGGACTTCCTCGGGACCTTCGCGGCCCGCAGCGGCTGGGGCGGGAAGATGATCCACCGCCTGGACGCGGCGAGCGAGGAGACGCTGCTGACGCTGATCGGGCAGGACGAGGGCCGGGAGAGGCGCGAGCGGCGCAGGCTGATGCTGCAGGCCCGCAAGGAGGCCGGCGGCGCCGTCCTCGAGTTCATCGCCGCCGCCGGCGAGGAGAACCTGCAGGACCGCATGGGGCTGCTCGCCGACCGGCCCGACGATGTGCTCATGGAGCGGGAGGTCTCGTTGCGCCTGCTGCGCCACATCGCGTCGTCGGTCCGCCACCAGCAGTTCCACGACTCGGACATCGTGACCGTGCGCGTGGAGGTCCCGGAGACTGAACGTGGGCGCCGGTGAAGCCTCGAACGGCGGGCGGGCATTCGCGTTGCGCCTTGCGGCGGGGCCGGCCGCGTTCGCCGCCGTCCGCGCCGCGCCGCTGGCCGGCCTCGCGCCCGAGGCGCACTTCGTCCTCGCCGCCTACGCCTGGGTCGTCGCGTGGTGGGTGGCCACGCCGGTGCCCTGGACGGTCACCAGCTTCCTGCCGTTCGTGCTCCTGCCCCTCGGCGGGGCGATGCCCTTCGCCGAGGTGGCCGCCCGCTACGGCCACACCATCCTGCCCTACCTGATGGGCGTCATGCTCTTCGGGCACGCGTTCCGCAAGCACGGCCTCGCCCGGCGCATCGCCCTCGCGGCGCTGTGCCTGCCGGGGGCGGCCCGTTCCGGCGGCGGCCTCCTGCTCGCGATCATGACCGTGTCGGCGGTGATGTCCGCGGTCGTCAGCGACCTCGCGGTCATCGTGATGACGACCCCCATCGCGCTGTCGGTCGCGCGCTCGGTGGCCCCCGGCGCGGGGCGCATGGCCGCGGCGGCGAGCCTCGCCGTCCTCTACGGCGCCACCGCGGGGGGGATGGCGACGCCGGCGGGCATCGTCTACAACCCGTTGACCCTCGCGGTGCTGGAACGGCTGACCGGCTACAGCGTCACCTTCGCGCAGTGGACGTCGACCGGGGTCGTCCTGACCGCGGCCCAGCTTCCGCTGTGCTACCTGGTGCTGAAGCTCATGCTCCCGCCGGAGGTGCGGGCCATCTCCGACGGCGCCCGCTTTCGCGGGGAGCTGGCGCGGCTGGGCCCGATGAGCCGGGGCGAGAAGAACGTCCTGTTCGTCCTCGTCCTGATGCTCGTCCTGTGGAATCTGCCCACGTTCGTCACCCTCTCGTTCCTCGACTTCTGGTACGTGCCGCCGGTGGCCATGGTGCTGCTCTTCGCGCTGCCGGTGGACGCGAGGCGCGGCGAGGCGACGCTCGAGGCCGGGGACATCCGGGCCGGAGTCGAATGGAACGTGCTGTTCCTGGTGCTCGGCGGGATGGCCCTGGCCGACGTGCTGGCCGGCACGGGCGTGACCGACTGGATCGCCGGCCTGCTCACGGGCAACGTCACCGCGGGGGCGCTGCCGTGGCTGGCGGGCGTGGTCACGCCGCTGCTGACGCAGTTCGCCAACGGGCCGTCCGCGGCGGTGGTGGTTTCGACGACGCTCTTTCCGATCGCCGACGCCCTCGGCTACAACGCCGCGATTCTCGCCCGCATCATCCCGGGCACCGCCGACGCGGTGACGCTGCCCTGGGCCAGCGCGGCGGTGGCGGCGACGTTCTCGTTCGGCGCGGTCGGACTGGGGACGATGTTCAGGGTCGGCGCCGTCGTCACCGTCCTGACGTCGATCGTGGTGGTCGCGCTGAGCGTGGTCCTGGTGCCGGCGCTGCAGGCGTTCACCCTGCCGTGACGGCACGCCGCCGTGCCATGCACCCCGTCCGGTCGGTTCGTGTACCATCGCCCTGCGCGCAGCTCCGCGAGACCGCCCATGGCGCTCGAGCTCACCCCCCGGCAGGCGAACACCATCGCGGCCGCCGTCACCACCGTCTCGGCCCTCGTCATCCTGCTCGCCGTCGGCCTCCTGGGGTGGCTGGCCGCCCTCTTCCTCCGGACGTTCTCCGGGGTGTTCCTGCCGCTGGCGGTGGGCGGCGTGGCGGCCCTCGTGTTCCGTCCCTTCTACGACTGGCTGCGCGGCCCGGGCCGGCTGCCGGTGCCGGCGGCGGTCGCCGCCGTCTTCCTGTCCGCCCTCGTGCCGCTGGGCGTCTTCGTCGCGTTCTTCGGGAACCTCGCCGTCGAACAGCTCGTCGGCCCCGCCGCGCAGGTCCCCCAGTGGTGGGCGGACGCCCGCGTGCTGCTCGAGGAACGACTCCCGCAGGCCACCGAGATGCTCGAGTCGTCGGGCCTCGGCGACCGGCTGCGCGAGATCGCGGTCGCGCAGCAGGCCGCGATCTTCGAGTGGCTCCAGACGATGGGGGTGCAGGCGGTCACCGTCGGCTTCGGCGTCGCGCGCGGGCTCGCCGCCCTGCTGTCGTGGATCATCACCCCCGTCTACTTCGCGTACTTCCTCACCGCCGGCTTCCGGCTCGACACCGACCGCGTGCTGCCGTTCCTGAAGCCCGAGACCCGCGCCGACGTGACCTACCTGCTGCACGAGTTCGTCGACATCACGGTGGCGTTCTTCCGCGGCCAGCTCGTCATCGCCCTCCTGCAGGGGCTGCTGTTCGCGGCCGGCTTCAGCCTCGTCGGCCTCCGCTACGGGTTCGTCATCGGCCTCGCCCTCGGGCTCCTCAACGTCATCCCCTACCTGGGCAACATGATCGGCCTCGCCGTCGCCATCCCCATCGCGTTCTTCCAGGCCGACGGCGGGTGGGTGACGTGCGTGCTGGTGCTCGCGGTGGTGCTGGTGGTGCAGCAGATCGAGGGCTGGCTCCTGACCCCGAGAATCATGGGACAGCGCACGGGCCTGCACTTCATGGCGATCATCGTCGCCGTCTTCTTCTGGGGCACGGCGCTCGGCGGCATCCTCGGGCTGATCGTGGCCATCCCCCTGACCGCGTTCCTCGCCTCGCTCTGGCACCTCGCCCGCGAGAAGTACATCCCGGAGATCGTGTGAGGCCCAGCGCGCGCGGGGGCGACGGAACCACCTCCGCTCAGGACGCGCCGCCGCGGTTGCCGCAAAGCCAGGCGGGCTGGTTCGAGCTGGACTCTTGCCGACCGTCACCATCGAGTTGTCGGAGGAGGCGAGGTCCCAGACTGCTGGCCGCCCGCGCCGTCGAGGCCATCACATTCGCGATGCGCTTCGTCGGCGCGCGGGAGGGGAGCCTCCGGATGCCGCCCAACGAGTTGGAGCCGCCCCCGATGACCATGGCGACATTCAGGGGGAAGTGGATGCCGTCCGGGCGGAGAGGCGCCGCCGTGCGGCTGGTGCTTGATATGCCTGGGCTGGACCGTGATACGGTTACGCGGACGCAAACCAACGGAGGAGGGACGACATGGCGGGACGGATTCGTTTCGGTCTGATGCTGGCCCTGGTGCTCGTGGCGGCAGGGGCGTGGATGGTGGGTCAGGGCTCGGCGATCACCGCGGCCCAGAGCAACTTCGTCGGCGGCGACCCGTCGCGGCCCGACGCCTCGGACATCCGCGCCCTGCGGCTGCGGTTCGAGGCCGGCGCGCGGTCGAACTGGCACAGCCACGGCGGGTTCCAGGTGATCATGGCCGAGGAGGGGCGCGGCCGCACCCAGGTGCAGGGCGAGCCGCTGCAGGAGATGGAGCCGGGCGTGCCCTACTACGCGGGCCCCGGGGTCGTGCACTGGCACGGCGCCGCCCCCGACTCGTACATGGTGCAGCTCACCGTCGTCGGCGGCGAGGGCCCGACCGACTGGCTCGGGCCGGTGAGCGATGAGGACTATCTGGGCCAGTAGGCCCTTGCGCCGCCGAGCGGCGCTGCGTTCGCAGGGGCCGCGGCCTCGGCGGGAACCGCGGCCTCCATGGGAGCCTCGGCCTCCGTGGGAGCCGTTGCCCCCACGGGAGCGGCGGCCTCAGCGGGAGCCGCCGCCCCCGCAGGAGCCGGCGCCTCCGGCGGGGCCGTTACCCCCGCGGGGACCGCGGCCTCCGCAGGAGCCGTTGCCTCCGCAGAAACCGCTGCCTCCCCCGCGGGAGGCGCAGAATCCGTAGGTTGGTCGGGCGGGCAACGCCGCCAGGCGGTGATGTTCGGCCCAACCGGTGCCCCGATGCCGGGCTGCGGTCCACGCGCCGCGGCCGAGCGGCGAGCCCTCCCGAAGCCCCGTGTGGAGGGCGCCGCGCCGCATTCGACCGGCGGCGCGCCGGGCGGCTTCCCCCGCGGGCCCCTTCCGTCAGGAGGCGTCGTCATGCAGCCATCCATGCTCCGCTACGGCCCCGACCGGAGGCGCACGCACGCGCCCGGGCTTCTCGTCCCCGCCCTCGCCGGCCTCCTGACCCTGGCCGCGGCGGCCGGCCTGTCGGCCAAGGACTGGCCGCAGTGGCGCGGCGAGGAGCGGCGGGGCGTCTGGACCGAGACCGGCATTCTCGAGGCGTTCCCCGACACCGGGCTCACCGTGAAGTGGCGAGCCCCCGTCAACGGCGGCTACGCCGGCCCCGCCGTCGCGGACGGCCGCGTCTTCGTGCTCGACTACGTGGAGACCGAGCCGCGGACGATGGACGGCACCGAGCGGCTGCTCGCCCTCGACGAGGAGACCGGCGAGGTGCTCTGGTCGCACGAGTGGACCACCACCTACCGGATGCTGATGTTCACCTACGCCATCGGCCCGCGCGCCACCCCCACCGTCGACGGCGACCGGGTCTACGTGACCGGGTCGACGGGACGCATCCTGTGCCTGGAGGCCGCGACCGGGGCGGTGGTCTGGGAGAAGGACACCGTCGCCGAGTACGACACGAGCATCCCCATCTGGGGCACGTCGAGCGCGCCGCTCGTGGACGGCGACCGCGTGATCTTCCTGGTCGGCGGCGAGCCCGACGCCCTCGTGATGGCGTTCGACAAGCACACCGGCGACGAGGTGTGGCGCGCCCTCGAGACGCGGACGGAGATGGGCTACAACCAGCCCCTGATCATCGAGGCGGGCGGGGCCCGGCAGCTCATCGTGTGGCACCCGCGCGGCCTCTCCTCGCTCGACCCCGAGACCGGCGAGGTCTACTGGGAGGAGCCGTTCGAGGGGCGGGCCAACATGACGGTGGCCGACGCCGTCCACGCCGGCAACCGCCTGTTCATCTCGGGCTTCTACAGCGGCTCGATGATGATGCGGCTCGCCCTCGACCGGCCCGACGCCACCGCCGTGTGGAAGGACGGCAGCAGCCGGGTGCTCGAGAACGGCATCGAGGTGGCCGAACAGACCGGCCTGCACTCGGTCATGACCACCCCGCTCGTCGTCGGCGACTACATCTACGGCATCGGCAGCCACGGGCAGGTGCGGGGGCTGCTCGCGGCCACCGGCGAGCGGGTCTGGGAGGCCGAGGGGCTGACCAACCGCAACCGCTGGGGCTCGGCCTACTTCGTCCGGCACGAGGACCGCTACTTCGTCTACAACGAGAACGGCGACCTCGTCATCGCCACGTTCAGCCCCGAGGGCTACGTCGAGCTCGACCGCACGCACCTGATCAACCCGACGTCGCGGTCCGGCTACGGCGGCAGCCGCGCGGGGTCGCGGTCGCGCTTCCGCCACGGCCAGAGCGACCGGCTCGTGGTGTGGGCGCACCCGGCGTTCGCCAACCGCCACGTGCTGGTGCGGAACGACGAGGAGATCATCCGGGTGTCGCTCGACGCGAGCGACTACTGACGTCCCCTGCGAGAGGGTCCGCGACGTGGAACCGCGCCACTTGGCGGAAGGCACGGCCTCGTGGAAGAAACGTCACCGCCGGAACGAACAGTGATCGAGAATGGACCTGCCGACTGCACGCAGACGCAGCCGGTTTCTGTGGGTTTCTGCGCTTGGCGCGAGGTGGTTTCCGTCAGCGACCCGAGGACACAACGCCGCCGCGGGGTCGGTCGGGCGCCCGGCGGAGCCCCCGGGCGACTCCTGGCCGACCGGCGCAACCGCAACCGTTGAGAGGATCCGTCGATGGCAACCTATACACGCAAGCAGTTTCTGAACCTCGGCGCGGTGCTGGCCGGCGGGGCCGCCGCCGCGAAGCTGCCGGTCGCGGCGGCGCAGGAGCCCGCCGCCGCGGAAGGAGCGCCGGAGCTGGCGGTGGTCAACGCCCGCGTCTACACCGTCGACGACGCCATGCCCCGCGCCGAGGCGTTCGCGGTGCGGCGGGACCGGTTCGTCGCGGTAGGCAGCACCGACGACGTCCGCAACCTCGCCGGTCCGAACACCGAGGTGATCGACGCCGAGGGGATGACCGTGACGCCGGGGTTCATCGACACCCACTCGCACCCCAGCGGCGTGAACGAGCTGTACGGCGTCGACACCAACCTGCGCACGGTGGCCGAGATTCAGCGGGCCCTGCGGACCAAGGCCCTCGACACCCCGCCCGGCCGCTGGGTGCGGGGCTTCATGTTCGACGAC
>JAJEFC010000292.1 GCA_022820675.1 Vicinamibacteria bacterium
CGTGGGCCCGGGAATGGCGACGACATGCACTCGACGCCGCCGCGGCCAGCGGAAACAGGACGACCTGACGGGCGTGAGCCCGGAAACGGTGACGACAGGCATCCGACGCCGCTTCGGCCGGCAGAACCGGGGCGACACGCCGGCGTGGGCGCGGAAACGGTGACGACGACATGCATCTGACACCCCGCGAGGTCGACAAGCTCATCCTGCACCAGGCCGGGTTCCTCGCCCAGAAGCGGCTGGCCCGCGGGGTCCGGCTGAACTACGTCGAGGCGGTCGCGCTGATCGCCACGCAGCTCCTGGAGTTCATCCGGGACGGCCGGTCGGTGGCCGACCTGATGGACCTCGGGCGCCGCTTCCTCGGCACCCGGGACGTCCTCGACGGGGTCCCCGAGATGCTGGACGAGGTGCAGGTCGAGGGCACCTTCCCGGACGGCACCAAGCTGGTGACCGTCCACCACCCCATCGCGGCCGAGCGCGGAGACCACGCCCTCGCCCTCTACGGCAGCTTCCTCGCACCCGAGGCGCCGGCGACGGCGGTGGGCCGGCCGGCGTCGGCGCTGGCCGGCGCCCCCGGCGAGGTCCTGGCCGAGGAAGGGGAGATCACCCTGAACGACGGCCGCGACGCCGTCGTCGTTACCGTGGCCAACACCGGCGACCGGCCCATCCAGGTGGGCAGCCACTACCACTTCTACGAGACCAACCGCGCGCTGTCGTTCGACCGGAAGGCCGCCTACGGGCGCCGCCTCGACATCCCCGCCGGCACCGCGGTCCGCTTCGAGCCGGGCGAGGGCAAGACCGTCAACCTGGTGCCCATCGCCGGCGCCCGCGTCGTCCGCGGTGGGAACGCCTGGGCGAGCGGCCCCGTCGACGAGACCCGCGACCTGGAGATGCCGGAGTAACCGTGCGGCGCCGCATCGACCGAGGCCGCGTCGACGGGAACCGAGACATCGAGAGCCGTTAGCAGCCATGCCCAGCCGCTTCCGACCGCCGTTGCGCTGCCCGCTGCCCCGCCGGGCGCGGGACATCGAGAACGGGGAGCGGCCCGCGCCCCGCTGCATCGACCGGCGCCGACGCGCGGACCGTTGCGTCGAAGAAGCCCGCGACATCGAGAACCCGGAGTAGCCATGCCCCACCGCATCGACCGGCGTCACTACGCCGACCTCTACGGACCCACCACCGGCGACCGCCTGCGCCTCGGCGACACCGGCCTCGTGGCCGAGGTCGAGGACGACGCGACCGTCTACGGCGACGAGTGCAAGTTCGGGGGCGGCAAGGTCCTGCGCGACGGCATGGGGCAGGCGGCCGGCGTGTCGGACGAGCGCGCCCTCGACTGCGTCATCACCAACGCCCTCATCGTCGACTGGACGGGCATCCGGAAGGCGGACGTCGGCATCAAGAACGGGCGCATCGCCGGCATCGGCAAGGCCGGCAACCCCGACGTCATGGCCGGGGTGGGCGACGACCTCGTGGTGGGGGTGACGACCGAGGCCATCGCCGGCGAGGGGATGATCCTCACCGCCGGGGCCATCGACGCCCACGTCCACTTCATCTCCCCCCAGCAGGTGTTCGAGGCGGTCGCGAGCGGCGTGACCACGTTCATCGGCGGCGGGACGGGACCGGCCACCGGCACCAAGGCGACGACGTGCACCCCGGGGCGCCGCCACGTCCAGCTCATGCTGCAGGCGAACGACCCGTTGCCGATGAACTTCGGCTTCCTCGGCAAGGGCAACACGTCGATGCCCGAGGGCATCGAGGAGCAGATCCGGAGCGGCGCAGTGGGGCTTAAGCTGCACGAGGACTGGGGCTCGACCCCGGCCGCCATCGACTGCTGCCTGACCGAGGCGGAGCGCTTCGACGTGCAGGTCGCCATCCACACCGACACCCTGAACGAGTCGGGGTTCGTCGACGTCTCGATGGCCGCGTTCAAGGGCCGGACCATCCACACCTACCACACCGAGGGGGCGGGCGGGGGCCACGCGCCCGACATCATCCGCGTCTGCGGCGAGCCCAACGTGCTGCCGAGCTCGACCAATCCCACGCGGCCCTACACCGTCAACACCCTCGACGAGCACCTCGACATGCTCATGGTGTGCCACCACCTCGACAAGAACGCGCCGGAGGACGTCGCCTTCGCGGAGAGCCGCATCCGGGGCCAGACCATCGCGGCCGAGGACGTGCTGCACGACCTCGGCGCCATCAGCATCATGGCGAGCGACAGCCAGGCGATGGGCCGCGTGGGCGAGGTCGTCACCCGCACTTGGCAGACCGCCGACAAGATGCGCCACGAGCGCGGCCGCCTCGACGGCGAGCGGGGCGACAACGACAACCTGCGCATCCGGCGCTACGTGGCCAAGTACACCGTCAACCCCGCCATCGCCCACGGCATCGCCCACGAGGTGGGCTCGGTCGAGGCCGGCAAGCTCGCCGACCTCGTGCTGTGGAAGCCGGCGTTCTTCGGCGTCAAGCCCGAGCTGGTCCTGAAGGGCGGGTTCATCGCGTGGTCGCAGATGGGCGACGCCAACGCCTCCATCCCCACCCCGCAGCCGCAGCTCATGCGCCCCATGTTCGGGGCCTTCGGGCGGGCCACCGGGGCGACGTCGCTGGCGTTCGTGTCGGCGCTGGCCCTCGACACGGGGACGGCGGAGAGCTACGGGCTGACCAAGCAGCTCTCGGCGGTGCGCGGCTGCCGCACCATCGGCAAGCGCGACATGAAGCTGAACGACGCGCTGCCGCGCATCGAGGTCGACCCGGAGACCTACGTCGTCAAGGCCGACGGCGAGGTCCTGACGGCGGAGGCAGCGCCGGTGCTGCCGCTGGCGCAGCGGTACTGCCTGTTCTGAGGGATCCGGTCCCGTCACTGAAGCTCGTGGACCACTGCCCCTCTGGAACGGGCGTAGACGATAAAGAGGACGGCTTCCCCGCTCGGATGCGGTAACGCCCGCTCGGATGCGGTAACGGCAGGTCGTCGCGTCGGTCCCGTGAGGGGCGGAGACAGGCAAAACAGCGGCTTCCGGGCACCCCCGGAACCGCCGATTCGGGATACCCGTAGCGTCTCCCGACATGTCCGACTGGCTCTCCTGGCAGGTCGTCGACTCCGCGTTCCCGGTGGGGGCGTTCGCGCACTCGTGGGGGCTCGAAGCGGCGTGGCAGGCCGGCCACGTGGACGACGACGCGGCGTTGCGGCGGTTCCTGACGGAGACGATCCGGCAGGCGGGATGGGGCGCGCTGCCCCTGGCCGGCGCCGCCTACCGGCAGCCGGAGCGGCTGGAAGAGCTGGACGCGCTGAACGAGGCGTTCCTCACCAACACCGTGGCCAACCGCGCGAGCCGGGTGCAGGGGCGCACCCTCGCCGCCACCGCGGCCCGGGTGTGGCCCTCGGCGGCGACGACCGCCCTCGAGGCCCGGGTCCGGCGGGGACGGGCCCACGTGGCGCCGGTCTCGGGGGTCGTCTTCCGGACGCTCGGGCTGCCGCGCGAGACCGCGGGCAAGGCCGTGCTCTACAGCGCCGCCCGCGGCGTCCTCGCCGCCGCCGTCCGGCTCGGCATCGTGGGCAGCTACCGGGCGCAGCGGATGCAGCACGAGGCGGAGGCGTGCCTCGACGCTACGCTGGAGTCGTGCGCGGAGCTCGCGCCCGAGGAGATCTGCCAGACCGCGCCCATCGTCGATCTGCTGCAGGGGGCGCACGACCGTCTGTATTCCCGCCTGTTCCAGTCGTAGAATTGGCACCAGGAGCCCGCCCGCCGCCGCAGGCGCAGGCTCGTCGTCGAGGAGGACGCGCGACATGCACTTCATGCCCGACCAGCCGCACGACCACGGCCCCGGCGCCTTCGCCGATCGCGACGAGCCGCACGCGCGCGACTACCGCCAGCGCGCGTTCACGGTCGGCATCGGCGGCCCGGTGGGCAGCGGCAAGACCGCCCTGCTCCTCGCCCTGTGCCGGCGGCTCCGCGACCGCTACAGCCTCGGCGTCGTCACCAACGACATCTTCACCAAGGAGGACGGCGAGTTCCTCGTGCGCCACGAGGCCCTCGAGACCCGCCGCATCACCGCGGTCGAGACCGGGGGCTGCCCCCACACCGCGGTCCGCGACGACGTCAGCCAGAACCTCGACGCGCTGGGCGAGCTCATGACCAGGGTCGAGCCCGAGCTGCTCTTCGTCGAGAGCGGCGGCGACAACCTGGCGGCCCAGTTCAGCCGCGACCTCGCCGACTTCACGATCTACGTCATCGACGTGTCCGGCGGCGACAAGATCCCGCGGAAGGGGGGGCCGGGCATCACCCAGTCGGACCTGCTCGTGATCAACAAGACCGACCTCGCGCCCCTCATCGGCGCCGACCTCGACGTCATGGCCCGCGACTCGCGCCACATGCGCGGCGACGGCCCGTTCGTGTTCGCCCAGGTGACCAACGGCGTGGGGCTCGACACCATCACCGGCGCCGTGGTCGAGGGCCTCGAGGCGACACGGGCGCGGCGGGCGTGAGGGGGCGGATCGGCCACCAGGGGATGCCTCTTCACTGACGTCCGCGGGGAACTCTCATTCACCGCACACGCTGCAAGCCCGCGGCCTCGCGGGAACACGTCACGAGCGGCCCGCAGCTCGTCGGCCAGCTCGCGGACGCCGATGGCCTCCACGCTCTCCGACAGCGGGTAGCGGTCGTCTCCGGCGTGCACGACGAAGGCGCGCGCGGGCTCGATAGCGCTCTCGACGTCGGACGCGACGATCCGGGAGATCATCCCTGCAAATTGTCCACGCCGTGGACAATTTGCAGGGCAAAACGCTCATCGAGGACTCGACGTCGGGAGATAAGCGAGGCGGCTGAGAATCCGCGCGTCCTGCCCAGGCAGCGGCGCCACGAGCCGGGCCGGCGCGCGCGATCGCCCCGGTTGACACGCCGGTCGAAGGCGCACACCATGTCGGCACATCCACCGGGAGGCCAGAGATGCTGATGAATCGACGCCAGTTCGTCCGGGCCGCGGCCGGCGCCGCCGTCGGCGCCCGCGCGACCGGCCTGCTCGCGCAGTCGTACGACATGGTCGTCAAGGGCGGGCGCGTCCTCGATCCTTCGCTGCACGTCGACGCGGCCCGCGACGTGGCCATCGCGGGCGGGCGCATCGCGGCGGTCGAGGCGGACATTCCCGCCGGCTCGGCGGAAGTCGTCGACGCGCGCGGCCGCTTCGTCGTCCCGGGCCTGATCGACGTCCACACCCACTACGCGCGCGAGCCGGAAGGCCCGCAGATCTGCCTCGAGGACGGGGTGACGGCGTGGGTCGACGCAGGGTCGGCGGGGGCCGACGCCATCGACGACCAGGTGGTCGTCGCGCGGGCGGCGCCCCAGCAGGGCCGCATCCTGGTGAACATCGGGCGCGCCGGCATTCTGCCCGGCGGCGACACCATGGACCTCGACCTCGCCGACGTCGACGCCGCGAGGAGCGCCATCGAGCGGCACCGCGACATCGTCGTGGGGGTCAAGGCGCGGCTGACCGAGGGCGTCGCGGCCGACGACGTCGAGGTCCTGCGCCGCGCCCAGGCCGCGGCCTCGGCCTTCGACCTGCCGGTGATGATCCACATGGGCCAGACCGCGTCGCCGCTGTCCACCCTGCTCGACCTGCTGAAGCCCGGCGACGTGGTCACCCACATGCTGGCCCCGCCCCCGAACGCCATCGTCGACGACACCGGCCGCATGGACCCCGCGGTGCTCGAGGCGCGGCGCCGCGGGGTGTGGTTCGACGTCGCCAACGGGCGGGTCGGGCACGTGCGGTGGGACATCGTCGACCAGGTCATCGCGGCGGGCTTCTGGCCCGACACCATCTCGACCGACGGCAACACCACGAGCCGGTCGGTGGCGGGGGTCGTGGACCTGCCCAACGTCATGTCGAAGTTCCTGAACGCGGGGATGCCGCTGGACGAGGTGGTGGCGTGCGCGACCGTCAACGCCTCGCGGGTCTTCCCCCACCTGAACGACCGCGGCACCCTCCACGTGGGGGCGCGGGCCGACCTGACGCTCCTCGACCTGCGGGTCGGCGTCTTCGACTTCGTCGACAACTACGAGAACGTGCGGACCGACCGCCAGCGCCTGTTCCCGGCCGGGACGGTGCTCGGCGGGCGGTGGATTCCGCGCGCCTGACCCGGCAGGAGTCGTGCGGCGGGGCATCGGGCGGAGAGGGTGCGAGGATGACGCAACGGTTTCGGCTCGAAGCGGCGACGCGGGCGGGCATCGCGCTGCTGATCGCTTCCCTCGCGGCGGGCACGGTTGAGCCGGTCCACGCCCAAGGGGGTGCGGCCGGGCCGCGGTTCGTGACGCACACCATCGCCGCCGAGCTCGCGAGCGGCTACCAGCCGGTGGTGGTCGACCTGAACCGCGACGGCCGGCTCGACGTCATCGCCCTGTCGACCCGCCTCGCCGAGCTGGCGTGGTACGAGAACCCCGGTTGGGAGCGGCACGTGCTGACCACGGGGTTGAACCGCGCCATCAACGCGGCGGCGCGGGACCTCGACGGCGACGGGGTCCCCGAGCTGGTGGTGGCCCACGAGTTCGGCACCACGCACGGCAGCAGCCTCGGCGTCCTGTCGCTGCTGACCCACCAGGGAGACCCGACCGAGCCCTGGAGCATCCGCGAGATCGACCGCACCCCGACCGTGCACCGCGTCCGGTGGGCGGACATCGACGGCTCGGGTCGCGACGTGCTGATCAACGCGCCCCTCTCGGGTCCCGCGGCGGAGGCTCCCGAGTACCGCGACGCCGTACCTCTCATCTGGTACCGGCCCGACGACTGGGTGCGCCGGACCATCCCCGACGCCGGCCAGGGCGTGGTCCACGGGCTGCTCGTCAAGCCGTGGGACGACCCCGATCGCGACGCCGTCCTCAGCACCAGCTTCGCGGGCGTGCACCTGCACAGGTACATCGACGGCGAGTGGATCGGCAGCACAGTCGCCGCCGGCGACCCCGCCCCGTGGCCCCGCAGCGGCGCGAGCGAGGTCGAGACCGGCCGGCTCGGCGATGCGACCTTCGTCACCACCATCGAGCCCTGGCACGGCAACCAGGTCGTCGTCTACCGCGAGGACGGCGACGCGTGGACGCGGCAGGTCATCGACCGCATCGGCAGCAGCCACACCATCGTCACCGCCGACTTCGACGGCGACGGCCGCGACGAGATCGCGACCGGCGACCGCGGCGATCCGCGGCGGCTCTATCTCTACACGGCGACGGACCCGGACGGCGACGCCTGGTCCCGCCAGGTTCTCGACGACGGAGACATGTCGCCGTCGGCCTGCGTGGCCGAGGACCTCGACGGCGACGGCCGGATCGACCTCATCTGCATCGGCGGGGGGACGGCGAACCTCAAGTGGTACGAGAACGTCTCGCCGTGAGCGTCGCTGTCATCGGGAACGACGACTGTTCAACTGCGAGGCGCATTCGTGGAACCCGTGGTCGCAGCTCCCGACCGATGCTCCCCTCGTACTGCCATCGGACCGATCGATCATCGAGGCGTTCAATACGCGCTACGCACACAAGCACGAAAAGACTTGTCGCACAACGTCATGCGCGGGTTGCTACACTGTCCAGACGCAACTGCTCCCTGAGCCGTTCATCGGCGATCCGAGTGCGCGCGTGTACGTCCTCAACCTGAACCCCGGCTACTCGCCGGAGGACGACGCCTGGCACGCCGAACCCAACTATCGAACCGCCATCATCGATAATCTCAGTCACAGGACGACCGCGTTCCCGTTCTACTTCCTCGATCCCCGCCTGAAGGACGCTCCGGGCTCCGCCTGGTGGAGAAGACGCACGAGATGGTGGATCCGCGACGCGGGGCTCGAGACGCTCGTTCGCAACCTGTTCTGCGCCGAGCTGTTTCCGTACCATTCGCGCCGGTACCGACGCGTGCCCAAGGCCATCTCGCCCGACGGACTGGTGCCCTCGTCAGGTTATGCCGCCCATCTCGTCCGCGAAGCGATGCGGACCCATCGACCCATCGTCGCCATGCGGGCGTTCGGTGCCTGGTGTGATCTGATCCCGGAGCTTGTGGGCTACGGCAAGGTGTTTCGTATCGGCAATCCCCAGAACGTCTCGCTCTCACCCAACAACCTCGAGGGATACGGCCGATTGGTTGGCGAGCTGCGCGCGACCTGATGACCAAGCCCGTCGATCCCGGCTGTGAACCGGCTGAGACGGTTGGCTTCATCCGATCGACGATAGTCTTGCCACAGCGCGGGACCGTCTGCTACCGTGCCGGGGTGCGTACCATCACCGAGGCTCAGCTCCGCAATGAGTCCACGGCCATCCTGCGTGACGTGCAGTCCGGTCATTCGATGATCGTGACCCGCGACGGCATGCCGGTGGCCGAGCTCAAGCCGGTGTCGCCGCGCCGGTTCGTGCCCCGAGACGAAATCGCACGCGACGCAGTCACCGCGCCACGCATCGATGCCGCTCGTTTCCGTGCGGATCTGGACGCGTGCGTCGATCAGGACGTCGACGCCCGGCAGACGACTGATTTCCGGAGCCGACGCACCTCGCCTCCCCGGGCCATGTAGGCTCCCACCCACACCTATCGTCCGCTCGCCCCGCGGGCGGCGGTCGCGCGGTCAACGATCGACACGACGGTCGAGACAATCAGCGCGTAAGCGCTGAAGCGGGCGACCTGCAGCAACGCCGCCGTCATCCGCGGCACGACCTCCAGCCTCGCCGCCGCGATCACCACGAGCGGGACGAAGTAGCCGATGCCGTTCCACCGCCCGATGGTGCTCATGCGCAGTCGCTTCTCCCGGTGCACGAGGTAGGAGTCGAAGACGTACTGGCCGAACGCGACCGCAACGAGGACCGGCAGCGCCAGCGGGACCCGGTCAGCCAGCGCCGCCCCGGTGAGCCCGACGGTCACGAAGAGGCAGTCCGTCGCATGGTCGAAGAGCCGACCGGCAGCCGACGCGGTGCCCCGCCGACGTGCGACGACGCCGTCCGCGTAGTCGGTCGCGAGGGCCACGGTCAGGAGCAGCGCGACGAGGCGGGGGTCCAGGGAGTCGGGCCGGGCGAAGGCGGCGGCCAGAGGCAGAGCCAGCCCAAGTCGGATGCCGGTCAGCAGGTGGGCCATGCCGGCTCCCGCCTAGCCGAACAGGTCACGCTGGGCGCGCGGCCAGAAGGCGGCGCCGATGAGGGCGTTGAACAGGATGAAGAAGTTGTGCTGCACGAAGCCGAACGCGGCCATCTGGCCCTCGTTCTCGGGGAAGAGCACGACCCAGAAGGTGATGGCGGCGGCCCGCATGGGGGTCGGCACGGCGGCGGCGAAGAAGACGACGGGCAGGTAGCCGAGCAGGGCCAGGAACGAGGCGTCGACGCCGAACAGGTTCAGCGCCGTCGTGTACACGACCACCGCGGCCAGCAGGGCCGGCGAGCGCAGGACCAGGAACAGGGCGTAGTGGCGGAGGTCGGCGGTCTTGAACGCGTGGAGGATGCGCCGGTCGCGCAGGCGGTTGCCGGGCAGGAGGGCGCCGCGGAAGTACAGCACCCACACCGCGAACACCGGCACGGCCGCGAGGGCGAGCCCGGGGACGAGGCCGAACGCCGGGGGCAGCTCCGGCCCCGCGAGGTAGCCGACCGTCGCCCAGAACAGCAGGTAGAACACCTCGCAGAACATCACGAACAGCATCACCGAGCCGACTTCCCAGCCCGGCACGCGGTGGCGCCGGTTCAGGTAGTAGGCCATCGCCCCCTTGCCGATCTGCTCGTTGAAGACCGAGATGATGTAGGCGCTGGCCCGGACGGGCAGGATGTCGCGGTAGCGGATGGGGGCGACGAACCAGTTGAGGGCGCGGGTCACGACCAGGGTGTCGATGAGGAAGTAGAACCCCGAGTAGGCGACCATCAGCGCGGCCCAGGCCCCCCACCGGACGTTCTCGAAGACCTGCGCCATGTAGGCGGCGAGGGACAGCCCCTCGCGTGCCTCCGCGCCGTCCAGCCGGGTGTAGAGGTAGGCGAAGCAGGCGGCGCCGAGGAGGAGAAAGAGGGCGCGTCCGGCCCGGCTGCGGGTCGGGGACGCCCCCGGCGCGGGCTCGCCGGACGCGGCCGGCGCGGTTTCGGGCGCGGGCTCGCCAGACGCAGCCGGCGCGGGCTCCAACGTGGGCTCGCCGGATGCGGCGGACGCGGTTTCCGGCGCCCGGTTGCCCGATGCGACGGAGTCGACCTCGGGCCCGGCGGGGGCTGGGTCACCGGACGCGGCGGGTACTGACGTCACTTCGGGCGTGTCTGACATAGCCTGGCCAGGGTATCGGACAACGGGGTGAGGGTGATGCCCAGCTCGCCGTCCGCGTTGCGTTCGACCGTTTCGTCCGAAGTGATGACGTCGATCACGGCCGCTGTCAGGCCGCCGGCGCGGACGAGACCGGCGAGGCCGGCCGCGAGCCGGGCCAGCCAGACCGGAGTGGAGCGGATCCGGACCTCGCGGTCCAACCGGTCCGCCGCGCGTTCGATCAGCTCGCGGTGGGTGAGGGTCTCGGGTCCGACGAGATCGCAGGTCCGCACCCCGGCCGCCGGCTGCTCGCAGCACCCCAGGATGGTGCGGCACAGGTCGTCGACATCGAGCGGGCGCAGCCGGTGCGCCCCGCCCCCGAGCACGCGCGCCGACGGCCCGGACGCGGCGGCGAGCAGCGCGCGACCGCCGGCGGTGCCGGGACCCAGCAGCAGCGGGGTCCGGATGATGGTGGCGCCGAGGCCCGAGTCGGCGACGATGCGCTCCGCCTCGCCCTTCGACCGGAAGTAGCCGTTCCGCGACCGCGGATCGGCGCCAAGCGAGCTGATGAAGACGACATGGCGCGCCCCCGCCGCCCGCGCCGCCTCGACCACCGCGCGGGTGACTTCCACGTTCCCCGACCGGTAGTCGGACGTCCGGCTCTCGAAGAGGATACCCGCGAGATGCACGACGGCGTCGGCGCCCGCGAACGCCTCGGCCAGGCGATCGGACCGGCCGTAGTCGACGACCCGGGGGGTGATGCGCGGCGATTGCGGGAGCCCGGCGAGAACCTCCGGACGCCGCACCACTGCGACCGTGTCCGGCGCGTCGTCGTCCCGGACCTGCGCCAGCAACGCCGCCCCGACGGCACTGTTGGCGCCGACGACCGCGATGCGCCCGCCACCCGCCTGCCCTACCGGGGGCTCCAGAAGAAGACCTCCACGGTCCACACGATAGCACGCGGGCCGCCGGCTCCCGCGTCACCGCCCCGGGCCGCCGGCTCCCGCCGACGCCGCCTCGGCGACCCGCGCGATGGCGTCGAGCTTCTCGCCGACCTCGGGATCGATCTCCCCGTCGGGCACGTAGTCGGCCAGCTCGTGGTAGCTCTTCTTCGCCATCAGGTTCGGCAGGCCGAGCCTCGCGAAGTACGCCTGGAACAGCGGGTCCAGGAACTCGTCGCTCGCCTTGACGTCCGCGTCCCACGGCGAGCCCTTGCCCAACGTCTTCAGGGCCGACTCGATCTCGCCGATGGACACGCGCATCGCCCGCACGCGCCGGTCGGCCTCGGCCTCCGTGAACAGCGGCCCCGGCCCCGCGCCCGACGCCGAATCCGCCGCGTAGGCCTCCAGCGCGGCCCGCGTGCAGACGTAGTTTTCGATCTCCCGGCGCGTCCACGTCAGGCACTCGATCGGCGCCAGGTCCGGCGGCGCCATATCGAGACGATCGAAGAGAGCGACGGCGCCAAGCCGCGGCAGCGCTTCGCGCAGGCCGTGGAAGTGGCTCTGCGCGGCCCGCACCCGGTTCCCGACATAGTGCACGAACGGCCGTTCCAGCGCCTGAAGCGCGCGTTCGTGCCCCAGCCGCCGCGCGAAGGCGGCGAGGATCGAGAGGTCCGTCGATCCCTCCACGTACAACACCCACCCGGTCTGCTCGGCCTGGTAGTACTGGTCGAACCCGATCTCGTGCAGCGCCTTCAGGACCTGGCTGCCGCGATCGTCGATGCGGTGCGGCCGGTCGACGAACGCCACCACCACGTCCTGGCCCGCCGCCTCGTTCAACAGCACCTCGGAGTGGCTGGCCGCGATGATCTGGCTGCCGGTCTCGCGCGCCACGCCGGTGAGCAGGCGGTAAGTCTGGCGCTGGCGGAGGATCTCCAGGTGCGCGTCGGGCTCGTCGAGCAGCAGGGCCGCGCCCGGATTCCCGTACATGTACGCGAGCAGCAGCAACGTCTGCTGCAAACCCCGGCCCGACGACGACAAGTCGAGCTGCGCGCCCCGTTCCCGGTAGGTCATCGCGATCTCGCCGCGCTCGGCGACGTAGCGCGGCGGGTCCAACTCGACCCCGAAGAGGCTCTGGACCTGGTCGACCAACTCGCCCCACCGTGACGGCTCGGCTTCGACAATCCGGAAGCAGAGGTTCCGCAGCACGTCGGCGGTGCGGCCCTCGCCGATGCGGACGTTGACGGCGCCCTGATCGAGGCGCGTCTCGGTGGCGACCAGCCCCGACATCGGCGGCAGGAAGGCGATGCGGACGTGCCCCGCCTCGTCCGGCACCGGCATGCGGCCCGCCGCCCCATCGGACAGACGGAGCGGCCGGCAGTAGAACGACTCCTCGTTCGCGTAGTCGAACTCCAGTCCGCACTTCCAGCCCCGGCCGCGGCTCACGCCTTCCACGACGAGATCGATGCGGATGTTGCTGGTGCGCTGCCGGCCTTCGACGCGCTGCACGTCCCGCACGTGCAGATCCCGCCAGAGCAGGTTGGCGTCGGGGATGGGGATTGCCACGAGGTCCCGCCGGTTGACGGTCACCCCCGGCCGCTTCTCCGGGCTGCTCTTCCCGGCCCGCTTCTCGTTCCAGCGCTTGAGGCCGACGTCCCAGAGGGCCAGCGCCTGCATGGCCGAGGTCTTCCCCGAGTTGTTGGGACCGATGAAGACCACCGGGCTGCCGAGCTCGATCGCGACCTCGCCGAAACGCTTGAAATTCCGGATGACAAGCCTGGTCAGCATTCTGATGCCACTACTGCTCCGTCAGATGAGCGCGCTGACCGCGGCGCGGATAGACGATAGACAACGTTAGAGCCCCCTCGACGCCGCCGAGGCCGCTCGACGCCCTGCAAAGCGCATTGGCGCCCCACAGGCGGAACCACGCCCCCCCAACGCCGCACATGGTGCCAAGAATGCCCGTTTCGAGGAGTCGCGGTCAAGCGTGATTCCAACCGCCGCGGCACACGTTTCGCGAGCCGACGGGAGAACCCGGCTCGCTCAGGCGGGTTCGTCGGAACGGACCTGACCAGCACCCGGACCTCGTCCGTACACTCGTCGAGCGTGCCACCATCGCCACCATCGCCCCAGCCCCCCGGCGCCAGCGCCCCCCACAGGTGGACTACGGGCCTCGACGGGCGCATCGCGCCAGGAATGCCCGTTCGGATCCCGATCGACCGCAACCACGGTCCGCGTCCGTCAAGACCAGAAAAGCATGCCATCCGCGTCGCAAAGCAGAATCCTCCACTCGCCGCTCCCGCCAGGAATCTCATCCGCGGATTGACGCGCCAAGGCGTCTGGCCGATAATTCAGTTGTATGCTCTTTCCGCCCGACAGGGAATGGGCATTTCGGAGATTCGATTGTGATGCCACCGTATCCGCATGTCCGATCGGTCAAGGTCCGGAACTTCAAGGGCATTGCGACGCTGGATCTTGCGCTCGACGAATCATTGACGCTGCTGGCCGGTGTCAATGGCGTGGGCAAGACGTCAGCAATTGAAGCCCTCCTTGGAGCAGTTACAAAATGGTGGAGTTATCACTGCCCGCATGGTCGGGAGGCGTGGTATCTACCCTCTGGAGATCTGGTTCGCTACGGCGTTCCCGAGGGGAAGATAACGCTGGAGTTGGTCTTCGAGGATGATGTCGAGACCACTTGCGATGCTTCTGTCACGGTAAAGAGATCGGAGATAGTCGGTTCGTCGGCATCTGAAGTGCTGTCAGAGCTCTTCGAAAGGACATCTCCGCTACCGCTGGTCGTGTACTACGATCAGAATCGGATCGGCGGTTTGAGATCCGGGGATCATCGGTTTTCTTCATCCGGAACCAACCGCCAGGCAGCGCTCGACACGACTCCCCATGCGCTGTCGGATTTCAAGAACTGGCACTTCGAAAAGGAGAGCGACGAGGCGCGAGAAGCTCTTGAGCGCAGCGATCTTGGCTATACGGACCCGGAAGTCCGGGCGGTCCAGGAGGTTCTGGCGAAAATCGCCGGCAGCTCGGCTGTGCTGCGATCCAGAAAGCCGGACGGCAGTATGGAACCGCATGCTCTTCCTGAGGAAGAATGGCGGCTTCGACATTCCGTTCGAGGCGCTTTCCGGCGGCGAGCAGGCATTCTTCCTGCTCGCGGTCGACTTGGCACGACGGCTGCTTCTGGAATTTCCGGACGGAACGCTTGCCGAAGCTCCCGGCCTCGTTTGCATCGACGAGATCGAGCTCCACTTGCATCCGGCGTGGCAGCGGAAGATTCTGACGTCCTTGATGGATCTGTTCCCGCGGTGCCAGTTCATCGCGAGCACGCATTCCCCGCAGGTTATCGGTAGCGTCGCGGCACGGCACGTGCGGTTGCTCGCGTCCGACGGGAACGATCACATCGACGCTACCGCGCCGATCGCATCCAAGGGACGTGACAGCAACTACGTGCTTGAGGGGATTCTCGATACGCCGGAGCAGGATCCCGGGGTCGACGAACTGTTCACGAAGTTCGATCACTTGGTCGATGCAGGCGCGTTTGACGAAGCGGATCGTGTCCTCGACGAGCTGGACCACCTCGTCGAAGGCAAGTCGTCCCGGGTGGCGGTTCGCCGGGCGAAATGCAGGCGCCTGCGCCAGAGGTCGGGATGAGGGGATCGGCAAAAGGGGAAGAGCCCGAAGCACTGCGCGCTTGGAAGGCGGGGCAGCGGGCCGCTTGCATAGAACCCCGCTACGACGATCTGAGTCGGGATTCACGGCAAGCGACGAGACAAGCGCTATTCACTGAGCAGACTGGTCAATGCGTGTACTGCGGTCGCGGGATCGACCTCGAAGAGCACAACAGGTATCACATCGAGCATTTCCGACCGCGCAAGCGGTATCGGAATTCCGAGCTGGCCTACGGGAACCTCTTTTTGAGCTGCGGTCCCCAGCAGCGGCAGGGCGGTGCCCAACCGACGTGCGGACACAAGAAGAAGGCATGGTTTGACGAGGCTTGCCATGTCGAACCTGCTCCGGAGGAAGCCTGTCAGCGACGTTTTGTGTTTAACTCTGATGGACGGGTCTCGGGGGACGGCTCGCCGGAAGCGGACCGAATGATTGAGGTTCTCAACCTGAACCATCGCGAACTGATTGCTGAGCGTTCGGCGTTGATCGAAGATTTGGATGCAGCACTCCAGGAGAGCGTGCCCTTGTACGAACTGATCAGAGTGTTTTTTGATGTGTCCCCAACGGGAGCGCGGGTCAGTTTTGCGAACGTGGCAATTCAATATCTGCGGAACCAGGGCAGCTACGCGCAACAGGCGTGAGAAGCCCGGCGCTTGAGTAGCGGCCGACGCCCCGAGGGGCCAGCGCCTGCATGTCCGAGGTCTTCCCCGAGTTGTTGGGGGCCGATGAAGACTGCCGGGCTGCCCTCGATCTCGACCTCCCCGAAGCGCTTGAAGTTCCGGATGACGAGCCTGGTCAGCATCCGATGCGTCCCGACCCGACCTACTGCCCGTCGGTCGTCTGCCCCGGCTGCAGGGCGGCGCGGTCGAGCTGGTTCACGTCGTCGACGATGCGCGCCTAGGCGCGGGCCACCGCCTCGAGGCCGGCCTCGGGCACCCACTCGGGGATGTCCTGGTCGGTGTGCTTGATCTCGGGCGAGCGGATGATCTGCACCGACGGCAGGTCGCGGGCGACGCTGCCCATCTCGCCCGCCGCGCGGTCCTCCATGCGGTCCCAGACCGCGACGCCGAACGTGCGGTAGGCGTCGAGGACGAGGTCGACGAGGCGGTCGCTGCCGTTCACCCACCACCGGCGCGGCGACGGGATGTCGGTCATCCGCATCGCGGGGCCCCAGTACACGGTCTGCTTCACCGAGACGTGCTCGCAGTTGATCATCAGGGCGGCGTCGGCGAGCGCCGTCTCGCGGTTGTCGTGCATCCAGCGCGAGCCGGGCGAGCCCACGTGGTGGCCGGCGGTGCCGACGAAGACGAGGTTGCGCCGGCGCTCCTCCGCGGGCCGCGCCGCGAAGTGCTCGGCGAGGGCCAGCATGACCGCAATGCCCGACGCGTTGTCGAGGGCCGCCTCGAAGTAGCCGTCGAGGTGGGCGAGCACGTAGATGTCCTCGTCGGTGGTGCCGGGGAGGGTGCCGAAGACGCTGGCCGTCTTCAGGCCGTCGCGGTAGTCGACGTCGATCCGCATCGACACCCGCACCTGCTCGCCGCCGCCGATGAGCTCCTTGACGGTGTTGCCGTCCTCGTAGCCCATGAAGGCGCCGGGGATGGCGACGTCGCGGCCGAGGCTCTGCCAGATGGTGAAGTTGTCCGAGATGCCGTAGATGACGACGACCGCGGCCGCGCCCCGGTCCTGCGCGCGGCTTATCGCGTCCTCCCAGCTCGCGCCGGCCGAGTGGCCCATCGACCCGGGGGCCGGGATGCTGTGGATGAAGACGGCCTTGCCGGCGACGTCGCGGCCGAGGAAGTCGGCGGTCGAGCCGGTGCCCACCCACACCGCCTCGAGGTCGAGGGTGCCGTCGGTGGGGTTGGAGCGCAGGGCCGGCACCATGGAGTCGAACCGGTACGTGCGGCCGCCCGCCTCGACGCTGATGTCGTGGCCGGCCGGGAACCACTGCGTCGGCAGGTCGAACTCCTGGTCGCGGATGTCGGTGAGCCCCAGCTCGCGGAACCTCCGCTCGACGTACTCGCGGGCCATCTCCTCGCCCCGCGTGCCGGCGATGCGGCCCCAGTACTTCGTGCGGTCGTCGCGGTTGGCGAGGGAGATGTCGGCGACCTCGCGCACGATGTCCTTCATGCGCGCGCCGTCGATGGCGGCGTAGCGCTGGTCGGCCTCGGAGAGGGGAATCCGGATGTAGGCGTCCTCGCGGACGTTGCCGTCCGCGTCGAGGCGGCTGGTCTGGGCGAGCGCCGCCCCCGCGGCGGCCCCGGCCACGAGCATCGCCGCCGCGATCTCCGCCGCCCGCCGTGTTGCTCGAGTCATGTCGCACCTCTCAATCCGCACCGCTCCGGGATCGCCTCGCGCTTCCGACGTTGCGCGGTCTCGATGGTACCCGACGAAAGGAAGTCGTCCACTGCTCGACACCGGCTTTCAGGCCAATCGCACTCGATCGCCAGGAGCAGCGATCCGGTCAGGGCCGTCCCGGAGTCGGCGTGACCCTCCGGTACTTGCGAATCGGGCGCCCGCCGCTCGTCTTGAGCAGGAACGTCCCGCCCGGCACGTCGTACTCCCAGCGCAGCCTCTCGCCGTCGAGGACGAGCATGTCGCCCTCGCGGGTGATGCGGAAGGTGCTCATGCGGATGGGGTCGGACGCGGTCACGGTCAGCCGGACGTCGTCGGGCGACGGCCCGCGCAGGTCCTCCGACCGCTCGTAGCCGTAGGTCCACGTCGTCGGACCCCAGCGGTACTCCCCGTACCCGGCCGTCGACTCGAAGTCGTCGGGGCCGTTGCGGTGGCGCGTCGCCATGACGAGACCGTCGTGCACCATCCACCGCCCTTCCATCTCGGGGGGCCGCAGCACGAGGTCGCCGACGTGCCACTCGACGAGCTCCCACGTCCCCTCGATCACCGCCCGGATCTCGGCCGGCGGCGCGAGGTCCTGGGCCGCGGCCCGGTCCGCACCGAGGGCCGCGGCGGCGGCAAGACCGAGCGCGGCGAGCACCGGCGCTCCGCGTTTCACGATGACGGTAGGCCATGCAGGATCTCCCTTTTCCTCGGCCCTCGTCGACGTTGCCTGCACCGTCCGGCGGCTGAAGGCGCGGGTGGTCATCGCTCCGCATGCCGCGTAGCGTCTTGCCCGGATCTCGTTTCCGGGCTTGTCGGCCGACGGCCCGGCCGGCTCACGGCAACGCGAACACCACCAGCGTGTCGGTAGCGGCCACCGCCACGTACTGCCGGCCGTCCGACCCCAGATAGGTCATCGGGTTGGCGTTCCCCGGCGCCGGCAGCCGCGCCTCCCACAGGCCGGCGCCCGACGCCGCCTCGAAGGCGCGCAGGCGGGCGTCATCGGTGCCGGCCACGAACGCGAGGCCGCTGCCGGTGGTGATGGCGCCGGCGCGGATGAGGCGGCCGGTGGCCTGCCGGCCCTCGGGCAGCCCGTCGGTGACCCCGAGGACCTCCTGCCACGCCACGTCGCCGGTGGCCGCGTCGACCGCGGTCAGCCGGCCCCACGGCGGCCGGTGGCACGGCAGGGTGGCGCCGCCGAGCTGGACCGCGAAGCTGGCGGGGCGCTGGGCGCCCTTCCGGTACGGCACGGGATGGTCCGGCGGCGCCGCCTCGACGTAGCCGAGGGCGCCGAGGTCCTGGGTGACGACGAGGAGATAGCCGGTCGCGGGGTCCACCGCCACCCCGCCCCAGTTGGCGCCGCCGACGCCGCCGGGGAACGAGAGGGTGGTGCGCAGGGGGGCGCCGGGCTCGCGGTAGACCCATGGGGTGAACGGGCCGGCGTTGTAGATTTCGCCGAGACTGTCGACGAGGTCGCGGCACGCGGCGGCGTGCTCGGGCGACGTGTCCTCGCCGGTCACGAGGTCGTCGGGGTCCCAGGTGAGCCTGGACAGGCCGGCCGGCTTCAGGGGTATCGGCTGGGTGGGCGAGGTCGCCTCGCCGGGGACGTCGCTCGCCGCCACCGGCCGCTCCTCGACCCCGTAGACGGGCTCGCCGGTCTCGCGGTCGAGGATGTAGAGGTAGCCCGACTTCGTGGTCACCCCCAGGGCGGCAATCGCGCCGCCGTCGCGGGGGATGTCGAACAGGGCGGGCGGGGCCGGCGGGTCGGCGTCCCACAGGTCGTGATGGATGGTCTGGAAGTGCCACCGGTACTCGCCGGTGGCGATGTCCACCGCGACGAGGGAGTTGCCGTAGAGGTTGTCGCCGGGGCGGTCGCCGCCGTAGTCGCCGGGGATGGGAGACGCCAGCGGCAGGTACACGTGCCCGCGCTCCGTGTCCATGGAGAAGTAGAACGGCCACGCGTTGGCCCCCAGCCGGCCCTGCCAGCTTTCGCCGCCCCAGGTGTCGTGGCCGGGCTGGCCGGGCTGGGCGACCGAGCTGAACTCCCACACCGGGGCGCCGTTGCGGGCGTCGAAGGCGCGCGCGTTGCCGATGCCGCCGATGGTGCCGGCGGGGGTGTTGGCGCCGACCACCACCACGTCGCCGTGCACGAGGGGCACCGAGTTGTAGGGCACGACCATGTCGACGGCGCCGCCCTCCCCGAAGCTGTCCACCGGATCCCCGGTGGCCGCATCGAGCGCGCGCAGATGCTGCCCGGTGGTGAAGATGATGCGCGGGTCCGCGCCGTCCCCGCCCGGCCACCACGCCACCCCGCGGCGCGACGGGCGCGCCCCGTCGAGGGCGTGCCGCCAGATCTCGCGCCCGGTCGCCGCGTCGAGAGCGACGACTCGGTCGGCGGTGGGCAGGTACATCACCCCGGCGACGACGATGGGCGTGGCCTGCGAGTTCGGCCCGCGCGCGCCCTCGTCCATGGCCGCGAGCGAGTAGGTCCACGCCTCGGCGAGATCGGCGACGTTGGCGGCGGTGATCCCGTCCAGGGGAGAGAACCCCGTCCCGGCCGGATCGCCCCGGTACATGGCCCAGTCGCCGGCGTCGGACGCGGCGGCCGCCTGCTCTCCGCTTCCCTGGGCGGACACGCCGACCCCGCCGGCGCCGGCGAGCAACCCGATAGCGCCCGCGACGCCGAGAACGACCGCCGACCGCATGGTGCGCTTCACGATGGCAACCTCCTCGTGGGCAGATCGGATCCGCGGCAGCAACGCACGCGGGACCGACCGGAACGTGACGACTTCAAATTGCGCTGGGAGCCGCCGGGCAGGCCCGTGGCATTCGGCCGGCGCACCCCGCGCGGACCGCGTCGCTCCTTCGATGACCGACTGGTTCCTGATGAGTCGCACTACCGGTTCGACTGGCGACGCCCGCGCGGACCGCGCGGTCCCGCGGATGACATCACGTCGACGGGTCCCTGTAGTCCGCCCGTCGCGGTACCCGCCAGGCGCCGTCGTCGCCGGTTGCCTCGCGGCCGGCTCACCGGGCCTCCCGGGCCCGCATTGTATCCTGCGGCGGTCGTCCGCACCGGGAGCGGGCCGTAGTACCCTGTGCACCGCATTGCCGCCCTTCCGCATGGCGGGCGGCAGACCGCCCGGACCGACGACAGGTCCCGCCTGATTCCACACGACGGGCGGCAGACCGCGAACACGGAGAACGCCATGACCGACCCGAAGCACCCGTACCGAAACGACTACTCGCGGCGCGAGGCGCTGCGCCTGCTCGGCACCGCCGCCGGCGGCCTCGCCGCCGCGGCCGGCGGGGCCCCCGCCCGGGCCCAGCAGACCTTCTCGAGCGTGGCCCCGCCCGACTTCCCGGAGGGCGCGATCATCCGCACCCTGCAGGGCGACGTCGCCCCCGAGGAGCTGTCCGACGGCGCCACCCTCTTCCACGAGCACGTCGGCCGGGGCGACGTCGAGCTCGCGGTCGAAGAGCTGCGCGCCTGCGCCTTCGACGGGCTCGGCTGCATCGTCGACGCCGCCACCGGCCGGCGGACACCCGAGCAGGTCGACCACCTGAACGCCATCGCCGCCGAGAGCGAGGTCCGCATCGTGATGGCCGGCGGCTACTTCGAGGACATCGGCTTCGCCATCTACCCGGTGCGGGTGGCCGAGATGTCCGAGGACGAGCTGGTCGACGAGCTGGTGGCCGACGCCGCCGCCCAGCGCTGGGGCGCCTTCGGCGAGATCGCATCGTCGCTCGAGATGCGCCCCGACGAGCGCAAGGTGCACCGCGCCGTCGCCCGCGCCCACCTGCGGACGGGCATCCCCATCTTCACCCATACCCCGCACGAGAGCTGCCCGAGCTGCGCGATGGAGCAGATGGACGTCATCGAGGGCGCCGGCGTCGACCTCTCCCGCGTCGTCATCGGCCACATGGCCACCATCCGGCCCGAGCACGACCCGCTGGCGACCCATCGCGAGGTCGCACGCCGCGGCGCGTTCATCGGGCTCGACACCCTCGGCCACGAGATGAGCCGCTCCGACATCCCTGCCGCCGACAAGGTGCGGATGGTGCAGGACCTGCTCGAGGCGGGGTTGATCGACCACATCCTGCTCTCGTCCGACCAGGGCAACGTCCGCCAGTTCAAGCGGTACTACGGCCACGGCTGGTCGTCGGTGCTGATGCAGTTCGTGCCCAAGCTGCGCTACGCGGGGGTGCCCGAGGAGGCCATCCACCAGATGCTCGTCGACAACCCGCGGCGCTTTCTCGCGTTCGTGCCCGTCGACGAGGGCTGACCGACCCGACATGGAGACCAGCAGGTGCCCACCGTCGCAGTGCAGAGCGACGAAGGCTGACCGACGCGGCCGAATCCACTGGGGGGATGGACTGCGTGGTCCGCCCGGTCACCAGCGTATCTCAGCGGGCCGCTACGGTACAACTCGGCGGGGCGGGTCGTGCGCCGGCAGGTGCGCCGTCTGCGAGAACTGACCAACCAGGAGGCCGGGCCGTGCCGCCGGCGCGTCCGATGACTCGACGCAAGTTGCCCATCGGCATGCAGACCTTCCGCGAGGTGCGGCAGGAGGGCTGCTACTACGTCGACAAGACCGCCTACATCCGGCGGTTGCTGGACGAGGGCAAGCACTTCTTCCTGTCGCGGCCGCGGCGCTTCGGCAAGAGCCTTTTCCTCGACACCTGCAAGGAGCTGTTCGAGGGCAGCGAACTGCTCTTCGAAGGGCTCGCCGTCCATGACGCGTGGGACTGGTCGGTGCGGCGTCCGGTGCTGCGCCTGAGCTTCGGCCGTGGCAACTTCAAGGAGCCGGGCTACCTGCACACGAACCTGATGGCGCAACTCGACGCCGTGGAGCGCGAGACCGGCGCCGCCTCGGGATACGCGTCGGCCCCGGAACGGTTCGGCCAACTGCTGGAAGGGCTGCATCGCGGCGCCGGGCGGCGCGTCGCGGTGCTGGTGGACGAGTACGACAAGCCAATCCTGGACGCGCTGGACGTTCCGGAGGTCGCCCGCGCCAACCGCGACTTCCTGCGCGGCCTGTACGCCACCATCAAGGACTGCGACGCGCACGTGCGGTTCACGTTCCTGACCGGGGTGAGCTGGAGCCTTCAGCGGGGGTGCACGAGGGGGGACCCCTCGCAGGAGAGAGCCTCGAAGGTAAGCCTGTTCTCGGGCCTGAACAACCTCACCGACCTCACGATCGACCCCGCCTACTCGGCCATCTGCGGCTACACCGACGCGGATCTCGACACGGTGTTCGCACCCGAGCTCGACGGCCTGGACCGGGGCGCGATCCGCAACTGGTACAACGGCTACAGTTGGCGCGGCGCCGAGAAGGTGTACAACCCCTTCGACATCCTGCTGCTATTCCGCAACCGCGAGTTCGACGCCTACTGGTTCGAGACCGGCACACCGACCTTTCTGGTCGAGACCTTGTTCCGGCGCGGCGTCAGTCCGCTCGAACTCGAAGGCATGACTGCCAGCGCGGGCCTCCTCGGCGCGTTCGACGTCGACCGCATAGAGCCCGCGGCCCTACTGTTCCAGACCGGCTATCTGACCATCCGCTCGACGGCGTCACGCGGCGGCCGCACCCGCTACCGCCTCGGCTACCCCAACCGCGAGGTGTGGCACAGCCTGAACGAGAGCCTGCTGGCGCACCTGACCCGCGACCCGCGCCGGGAGAACAACGCCGACCGGCTCCTCGACCTCCTGGCCGACGGCGACGTCCCGGCCCTGAGGGACCTGTTCCGTGCGTTCTTCGCCAGCATCCCCTACGAGTGGTACACCAACAACGACGTCGCCCGCTTCGAGGGCTACTACGCCGGCGTCTTCTACGCCTACTTCGCTTCCGCCCTCGGCCCCGCCGTCACCGTGGAGGACAGCGGCAGCCGCGGCCGCGCCGACATGGCGGTCCGCACCGCCGGCCGCGTGTACGTGTTCGAGTTCAAGGTGGTGGAGCAGGCCGGCCCGGGCGCGGCGATGGCCCAACTCAAAGCGAGGGGCTACGCGGACAAGTACCGCGGCTTGGGCGAACCCGTCCACCTGGTCGGCGTGGAGTTCAGCAGCGCGTCACGCAACGTGGTTGCGTTCGACCACGAGACCGCGTGACCGGGAGGCGGGTCCGTCGCGGCAGAATGTCGCATGCGGCGAGTGGACTACGACGAAATCGCCGACAAACACGACGAACCCTCCGGCGATCACCGGGTGGTGCCGATGGCGATCACCGGGTGGTGTCGATGGCGATCACCGGGCGGTGTCGATCTGATCGACGACCCGCCATCAATCCGCCGGTGGACGTTGAGCACCGTGAGCCGCTCCCCGGCATGGCCTCCACCTGAATGTCCAGTCCAGGAGCTGCTCGACTTGACCTGTTCCCACGTCTGCGCCCGTCCGACCTGAGCCCATCCGCACCAACGAACGACGCCGCCAGCATCGGTCGTCTCATCGGTCTCTCTGGGGGCGGCCCGTAGCGGAACCCCGCCGCTCTCGATGCGGGGTCCCGCCGCGGCGGTTGCGCCGTCAGAACATCGCGATGGGGTTGGCGGGGCTGCCGGTGCCCCGCGCGACCTTCAGCGGCAGGGCCATGAACATGAAGGCGTAACGCCCCTCCTCGGCGCACGCCTCGGCCAGCGGCTCGAGCAGCGCGTTGTCGAGCAGGGCAACGCCGTAGTTGAACAGCACGCCGTGGACGGGAAACGTGAGGCCGTAGGGGTCGGGCCGCGCGTCCATCATGTCCCAGCCGAGCAGGGCCACGTCGTGGTCGCGGATGAACTTGGCGCAGGTCACGCCGAGCCCCGGCCGGTCGCCGCCCCCGTACTCGCCGCCCGCCCGCACGAACGAGTCCTTCCCGCTGTAGACGAGCAGCGCGTCGCCCGGCTCGACCTCCACGCCCTGGGCGGCGGCGATCTCCTCGAGCTCCCAACCCTGCACGGGGTTGCCGGGGGTGACGTGGGGCTCGCCGCGGTGGCGCGGCACGTCGAGCAGCACCCCCTTGGTGATGATGCCGTCCGACCACGCGTCGATGGCCCCGAAGAACGCCCCCTGGGTGGTCACCTCCACGTCGGGGTCGCGGCCCTGCCACATGCCGTCGCTCTCCCACATGTGGCACAGGGCGTCGATGTGGGTCACCGTCTGCCCGTGGTAGATGAAGCCGTAGTAGTCGGACACCGCGCCCCCGCCGCCCTCGCGCGGGCTCTTCCGGATGAACTGCTGCGAGGGCTCGAAGACGCGGCTCGCCGAGACCTTGCGGCCCGACCGCACGAGCCGGGTCGCCGCCGCGCTCTTCTCGTCGGTGATCAGGTTGATGGCGCCCTTCTCGTCGTCGTCGCCCCACCGCCCCCAGTTGCGGCGGTCGGTGTACCAGGACTGCACCTCCTCCGGCGTCGGCATCCGGGGGTCGGCCTGGGCGACGGCGGCCGCGCCAGGCGCCCCCGCGGCCACGGGCTGGGAGAGCTGCCGTTCCAGCAGCTCTTGCGGCGAGAAGCCGTCGGGTGCGGCCGGCCGGACCGCGGGTCCGCGCCATGCGGCCGCGCGCCCACCGAGGGCCGCGCTGCCGGCC
>JAJEFC010000161.1 GCA_022820675.1 Vicinamibacteria bacterium
GATGACGGTGCTGGCCTGCCGGGCCGCGATGGGCATGCCGAAGAGCCCCTGGTACCACTCGAGCGACCGCGCCGGGTCGGAGACGCTGATGGTCACGTGGTTGAGGGCGGTGACGGGAATCGGCGGCGTGCCCTGCGCGAGCGTCCGCGGGGCCAGCGCCGCCGCGGCCAGCGTGCCCATGAATGCGCGCCGGGACACGCGGCCCGCCTCGGGCGCGGTCAGCAACCGTTCGACATCGTTCTGCATGGTGAACTCCTCGATTCCCTCAGGCTCCCAAATCGATCCGCCACGTACCGGATTCCCTTCCCTCGACCCGATCGCCGACCAGACGACTTGCGCCGTCGAACCGATGCAGCGTCGCCGTCCCGCCCAGGTTCCCGTTCCGGTCCCTTGATTCGAGCCGGTAGTGTCCAGGCTCCTGTTGCTTCCCCTCGTACATCCAATCTCCGCCATCCACGACGATGGTCTCGCCGTCCATCCTGACTTCACAGTCTTGCGTGTCCGAGCCTCCGTCCGTGAAGAAGCTCGTCACGGTCGCGCTCTCGTACACCATTGAGGTGACCTGCAGCGGCGATCTCCGCCGCTGTGCGCCACAACGGCTACCGCAACGGCCGGAAGAACTCGCGGAGGTCGTTCACGAGCACCTCGGGCTGCTCCATCGCCGCGAAGTGGCCGCCGCGCTCGACCTCGGTCCAGTGGGTGATGTTGTACGACGCCTCGGCCCAGCGGCGCGGCGTGATGAACAGCTCGTAGGGGAAGATGATGGCCCCGGTCGGCGCCTCGATGCGCCCCATCGGCCGCGAGGTCGGAGCGTTGCGGCTCTCGTAGTAGAGCCGGGCCGAGGAGGTCGCGGTCTGGGTGACCCAGTAGATGGTGATGTTGGTCAGCAGCTCGTCCCGCGTGAAAACCGACTCGGGATCGCCGTTGCAGTCGCACCACGCGCGGAACTTCTCGACGATCCACGCCGCCTGCCCCGCCGGCGAATCGTTCAGCGCGTAGCCGAGGGTCTGGGGCTTGGTGCCCTGGATCTGGGCGTAGCCGTTCTCAGCGGTGTTGTAGAACGACTGCCGCGCCTGCGACCGCGCGAGCTCCTCGGGCGGCACCCCGTCGGTGGGATCGGCGCCCGGCGGCGGGCCCCCGACGAGCATGTTGAGGTGCAGGCCCACGGTCCGCTCGGGATGGTTGAACGCGTGCCAGCGGCTGACGATCGAGCCCCAGTCGCCGCCCTGGATGCCGTAGCGCTCGTAGCCGAGCCGCGCCATGAGCTGCGCGTTGACCTCGGCGATCTGCTCGGGGCCGAACCCCGGCGCCCGCGGCTTGTCCGAGAACCCGTAGCCGGGCATGGACGGCGCCACCACGTGGAACGCGTCCTCGGCCCGCCCGCCGTGGGCCACCGGGTCGGTCAGGGGGCCGATGATCTTCGTGAACTCCGCGATGGAGCCGGGCCAGCCGTGGGTGATGACGAGGGGCAGGGCGTCGGGCTCGGGCGACCGCTGGTGGATGAAGTGGACGTCGAGGTCGCCGATGACGGTCTTGAACTGGTCGAAGGCGTTGAGCCGCCGCTCCTGCTCGCGCCAGTCGAACTCGTCCCGCCAGTACGTGATGAGCTCGCTCACGTAGTCGAGCTCCGCCCCGTAGTCCCACCCGGCGCCGTCGAGCTGATCGGGCAGCCGCGTCATCTCGAGGCGGCGGTGCAGGTCGTCGAGCACCTCGTCGGGGACCGCGATCTCGAACGACCTGATCTCCGGGGCGCCGCCGGCCCCGCCCGCCTGCGCCATCACCGCGAGGGGCGTCAGGGCCGCGACGGCGGCCAGCCCCGCAATCCGAATCAGCATCGTCACGTTCCTCTCGTCGGGCAACCGCCGAGCACCGCGGCCGACGTCGCGGCGGGCATCCTGAGCATCGTCTCCAGGGAATCCACCTGCGCCGAGGCTCGTATCATAACCAACGCCGGCGCAAACCCGCGGCGAAAACGGGGTGCACGTCAGAATCGTTGGGACCGGCAAGGGCTGGGACCGGCATGGGCTGTACCGTCGCAGAGGCCGACGCCGACGTCGCGCTGCACGGCTGGAAGCTCCGCTGCTGCTTCGAGGCTTCCGGGAACGAAGAGCCGCCAAGGCAGCCTGAGGCTCTCCAACGAACCTGACGTGCACCCGCGAAAACGGCCCGGGGCGATTGCCGGGCGGCACCGGCAGCGATGGGCCACCGACAAGCGGGACGTCGTCGAGGCCGACGGGCAGACGGTGGGGCGATTGCCGCGCGACACCGGCAGCGATGGGCTCGACCGGCCGGGTCACCGGTCATCATCGACCGGCGAGGGTTGCCCCGGCCCCCCCGCGAGGCGCAGCGTCACCCGCAGCGTGGCGCCGTGGCCGATGCCGTCGCTGAAGGGCTGAATGGCGCCGCCCGACCCGATGGCGAAGTTCGCGGCGGAATGCAGCCCCAGCCCGGTGCCCTCCTTCTTGGTCGTGTAGCCCGCGTTGAACATCGTGCTGAAATCGGTCGGCTCGATGCCGATTCCGTTGTCGGTGACGTCGATCACGAGGGTGTTCTCCTGCTCCCCGCGACGGGCCAGCACGCGAATCTTCGGCCGCCAGGCCGGGTCGTCGCCGAGCCGCGCCCGGCGTTCGTCGGTAGCCTCCATCGCGTTCTTGAGCAGGTTCACCAGCATCTGCTGAAGCCGGCTCTCCTGCACCACTATCTCGCGAGGCGCGCGCGAGCAGTCGACCTCCATCACGACGCCGCGCTGCCCCAGCGATTCCTGGACCAGCTTGACGGCGCCGTCGATGGTCGCCGGCAGATCGACGAGCTTGGGCTCCACCGTGCCGTTCGCGAAGGCGGCCTGGGTGCGGATGATGTCGACGATGTGGCGGACGCGGTCGCGCACGCGCCCGACGGTCCCCACGAGCTTCTCGTGCTCGCCGAGCAGGTCCCGCAGGAGGGCGAGCAGGAAGGGCCGCACCTGTCGGCCCTGCGGGTCGTGCTCCAGCCACGAGGTCCAGTCGCGGTCGTGCGCGGCGACGAGGTCCGCCAGCTTGCCGAACCGCTTCATCAGCTCGCTGTCGTCGAACCACCCGTGCAGCGTGTCCACGCCCGTGGCGACGCTGTTGATGGCGTTCCCGATGTTGTGCAGGACGGTGTCGATGACCTCCAGGCGTCCCAGGGCGAAGGCCCGCGTCAACGCCTCTTCCTGCCGCCGGCGCTCCGACACGTCGCGGAACACGGCCACGCCGCCGACCACCTGCCCCGCCTCGTCGCGCACGGGGCTGGCGTTGACGCTGATGTGCGTCCCGTGGGGATTCTGCGGATTGCGGATGAACAACTGCTCGCGGTCGACCTCCTCGCCCCGCAGGGCGCGCACCACCGGCAACTGCTCGGGCGGCACCAGCGTCGACGCATCGGCGTAGTACACCCCGTAGAGGTCGGACCATTCGTCCACCGGCCGGTCCGTCATGCCGATGCCGACCATGCGCTCGGCGCTCGGGTTGAACAGGGTGAAGTGCGCCTGCGCGTCGGCCACGACCACCCCGTCGGCCATGCTGCGAATGATGGCGTCGAGCACCTGCACCCGCTCGTGCAGCTCGGCCTCGGCCTTCTCCGCCTTCGCCGACTGCTCCCGCAGGGCCGTGACGTTCCGCAGCAGGACCGCGCCGCCGAGGGACCGGCCCTCGGCGTCGAGCAGCGGATACCCGCTGGCCCTCAGCCAGATGTCCTCCGACCCCGCGTCCGGGTGAAGAGGCCGGAGCACGACGGGGACGTCCTCGGTGGTCTCCCCGCGGAGGGCGCGCAAGAGCGGCAGGTCCTCCATCGCGAACGGCGTCCGCCCGTCCTCGTGATAGGTGCCGAAGTAGTCGGTCCAGTCGTTGGGGTCTTCGGCCGGCCTCTCGCCCAACCGTTTCGCGGCGGGGTTGATGGTCAGTCTGCCCTGGGGGTCGCCCAGGACGACCGCGTCGCTGATTCGGTCGAACAGGCACGAGAAGATCGCCCGGTCCCGTTCCGCAAGCGCGAGGGACGCCTCGAGTCTCGCCACCTCGGCCTCGTGGCGCCCCCGTTCGGCCCGCTCCCGCGAGGCCGCGTTCAATGCTCCGCGGATGGTGAGGCCCAACTGCCGGGGGTCGGCCGGCTTCAGGACGTAACCGTGCGGGCTCGAGTGCCGCGCCTCGTCCGGCAACGCGGTGTCGGCCGTCTCCGTCGCATAGACGAGCGGCACCCCGAACCGCTCGACAATCCGCTCCGCGGTCTCGATGGCGGACGCCGCCGCCTCGCCCCCCGGGAGGCCGATCAACGCGAGGTCGGGGCGCGCGTCGGCGGGCAGCTCGACGGCGGCCGGCCCGGGTTCGGCGGCGTGGCAGACCGCGTGCCCCAGGCCGGTCACCGAGTCGGACAGGGTTCGCAGCGCGTCGGGATCGGCGTCGACAATCAGTATTCGCGCGGGCAGTGCCCGGAGCTCGCTCTCCGTCGATGTCTCCTGCATTCGGGATTATCCTGGGAATCCGACCCGGCGGTCACCGCAAGGCACCCGGCGCGGTCAATCCAGCGCCGGGAGCCGGCCGCGGAGGCCCCGCCCGGCCGGCGGGTCGAGGGGAAGCCGGAGCGAGGAGACCTCGCGGGAGCTCCGGGAAGCGTCGGCCGGGACCCTCGCGGCTCGCGGCTCCGATTCGCGGCGGCCGGGCTCGCCGCCCGTGCTCAGGTTCCCCAGCGCAACGGCGAGCTCGGCCGTGATCCGGTCCTGCATGTCGAAGAAGTCGACCGCGGCGCCCTCCACGCTCGACCGCGCGGCGACGGCGCCGCTGCGCGTGTCGACCACCCGGGCGTCTATCTGCAGCCGGCCTCCCCGGCGACGATACTCCCCGGTGACGAGCCAAGCCGCTTCCGGACCGGCGCCTCCCGTGTTCCCCACCACCTCGACCGCGTCGAGCTCCTGCAGGGCGATGGTCAGCGTCTCCGCCAGGCCTGCGCCGAGCCAGTCGTCGGCCGGCGCCTGCAAGACGTTGTGGAACCGGTCGATGGCGACGGTGTCGAGCCGGACCGGCACCGACGGACGCGCCTCGACGATGCCCGCGGCGCGGCTGCCCACGGGGCGTCGCACGGAAGACCAAGCCGCCGATGGACGCGCCTCGTCGAGCCGGACCGGCGCTGATGGACGCGCCTGGACGATACCCGCCTCGCGGCTGCCGATTGGGCGTCGCACGGAAGACCGCGGGGCCGATGGACGGGCTTCGTCCACCGTGTCGGGCCGGACCGGCGCTCGCCGACGCGCCTCGTCCGCCGTGTCGAGCCGGACCCCCGTGGCGGGACTCGCCTGCGCGACGCCAGCGTCGCGGTTGCCCGCGAGAGCCCACCGCGGCGCGGCGGCGCCGACGCCTTCCGATCCTCTCACGTCGCGGCTTCGAACGGCCAGCTCCCGCGCCGCCGGTTCGACCCCGCCAGCCCCGTCGCCCGCGCTCAGGCTCTCCAGCGCGCCCGTCAGGTCCCCCGTGAGGCGATCGAGCAGCTCGAAGAGCTCGGCCGTGGCGCCTTCCGCCCGCGACCGCTCGGCGACCTCCCCGGTACTCATGTCGACCACCCGGGCGTCTATCCGCACCCGACCTCCCCAGCGCCGGTACTCGCCGGCCACCCGCCACGCCGGCGGCGCCTCGCCCACCGCGCCGTCGTCGACGACCGAGAGCGCGTCGAGCTGCCCCAGCGCGCTGGTCAGCGTCTCCGTCACGCCGGCGCCGATCCACTGGTCGGCCGCCACCCCCGAGA
>JAJEFC010000396.1 GCA_022820675.1 Vicinamibacteria bacterium
CACCGACGGCGGGTCGGAGGCTTCTCCGCCTCGACCCGCCGCCGGAACCAATTCCGAATCCGAAGCCACGGGAAGCAGGCGCTGACCGGGCGGCAGCCCGAAACGCACCGACGGCGGGTCGGAGGCTTCTCCGCCTCGACCTGCCGCCGGAACCAATTCCGAATCCGAGGCCGCGGGAAGCCCGGCGGCGGCGAGGGGCCGCCGGGGTCCGGGTGAGCTACACGTCCGACAGGTGCTTCAGCTCGCCGGTGCTGTCGCCGAGCTTCTCGGTCGGCACGCCGACCTTGTCGAGCAGGCTGAGCTGCAGGTTGGTCAGCGGCGTCTCGTCGGCCACGCGCACGTGGCGGCCGCCGCGCATTCGGCCGGCCGAGCCGCCGACGAGCAGGATCGGCAGGTTGACGTGCAGGTGCTGGTTGCCGTCGCTGATGCCGCAGCCGTAGAGCATCATCATGTGGTCGAGGAGGCTGCCGTCGCCGTCCGGCGTCTCCGCGAGGCGCCCCACGAAGTACGCGAACTGCTCGATGTGGTGCCGGTTCAGCTTGGCCAGCTTCTCCATCTGCACCGGGCGGTTCTGGTGGTGCGACAGCCCGTGGTGAGGATCGGGAATCCCCAGCTCGGGGTAGGTCCGGGGGCTGACCTCGCGCGACATCATGAACGTGATGACCCGGGTCATGTCCGTCTGCAGGGCCAGCACCTGCAGGTCGAACATCAGCCGCGCGTGCTCGGCGAAGGTGTCGGGGATGCCCCCGGTGGGCCGCGCCAGCTCCGGCAGCTCGACGTGGCTCTGCAGCTCGGCGAGCCGGATGCGACGCTCGATGTCGCGGATGGCGTCGAGGTACTGGTCGACCTTGTCGCGGTCGGCCGGCGCGAGGGTGTGGCGGAAGTCGTCGACCTCGTGCACCAGCGAGTCGAGGATGCTGCGGTCCTCGCGGATGCGGGCGAGCCGGGCCGCCTGGCTGGTGTCGTCGGTGTCGCCGAACAGCCGCTCGAAGACCGCCCGCGGCTGGTTCTCCATCGGCAGCGGCGTGGTCGGGTTGCGCCACGACAGGGTGTTGGCGTAGGCGCAGCTCCAGCCCGCCTCGCACGCGCCGATGAGCTCGTTCGGGTCCAGCGCGAGCTCGAGCGACGTGAGCTGGGTGTCCTGGCCGATCTTGGCGGCCGCGATCTGGTCCATCGACGTGCCGCCGCGGATGTCCGGCCCCTCGGTCTTCTTGGGATGCACCCCGGTGAGGAACGCCGAGGCGGCGCGGACGTGGTCGCCGGTGCCCTCGCCGGGCAGGGGGAACATGGGCTCGCTCTGGAGCCCGCTCACCACCGTGACCTGGTCCTGGAACGGCGCGAGGGGGGCGAGGGTCTGCGGCAGGACGAAGTCGCGCCCCTCGGCCGCCGGCGTCCACTGGTCCATGATGACGCCGTTGGGGACGTAGCCGACGTAGAGCCGCGCCCGGGGCCGCGCCGCGGTGTTCCGCATCGCCGACAGGGCCGGCACCATCCCGTCGAGCAGGGGCAGGGCCAAGGTGGCGCCCACGCCGCGCAGGAACGTCCGCCGGGGCAGGGCCATCTTGGTGATGATCATGACGCGGGACCTCTCCTCGGTTGAAACGGCACGCTACGGGCGACGCCCGCGATGATCGTCATCCTGGTGATGATCATGACGCGGGACCTCTCCTCGGTTGAAACGGCACGCTGCGGGCGATGCCCGCGATGATCGTCATCTCGGTGATGATCATGACGCGGGACCTCTCCTCAGTTGAAACGGCACGCTGCGGGCGATGCCCGCGATGATCGCCGACCAGCGGTAGTCGTCGTCCGCCGCCTCGCGGACGACGCGGCGCACCGCCGGGGCATCGTAATACTCTACACCGCGCCCGAGCCCATAGGTCATCAGCTTCTCGGTCACGGTGGTCACGAAGCTCTCCGGCCGCTTGAGCAACGCCGCGGCGAGGGACTCGGGCCCGTCCACCGCGGTCCCGTCCACGAGCTCGCCGGCCGCGTCCACCGGGGTCCCCGCCTCGGTCACCGTCCGCCAGCGACCGATGGCGTCGAAGTTCTCGAGCGCGAAGCCCAGGGGGTCCATGACCCGGTGGCAGCCCGCGCAGGCGGGGTTCTCGCGGTGCACCTCGAGCCGCTCGCGCACCGAGCGGGGCGGCTCGCCGCTGTCGTCGTTCTCGGCGAGGGCCGGCACGTCGGGCGGGGGCGGCGGGGGCGGCGAACCGAGGATGTTCTCGAGCAGCCACTTGCCGCGGACCACCGGCGACGTCCGGTGCGCGTAGGAGGTCACCGTCAGCAGGCTGCCCTTGCCGAGCAGCCCGCGCCGCGGCGACAGCCCGCCGTCGAGGGCGACGGGCCGGAAGTGGTTCCCGTAGACGCCGGGGATGCCGTAGTGCTCGGCGAGCCGCTGGTTGACGAAGGTCTCGTCCGACGTCAGCAGCTCGAGGACGCCGTGGTCGCGGCGGATCTGCCGGTCGAGGAACAGCTCCATCTCGCGGGCCATCGCCTCGCGGAGGTTGGCGTCGAAGTCAGCGAAGGCGTAGGGGTCGGGGGCCACCAGGGCCATGTTGCGGAGGTACAGCCACTGCCCGCCGAAGTTGTCGACGAGCGACGCGGCCCGGGGGTCGGCCAGCATCCGTTCCACCTGGCCCTCTAGCACCCCCGGCTCGCGCAGCGCGCCCCGGTCGGCGAGGTCGAGCAGCTCGTCGTCGGGAATGCTGCTCCACAAGAAGAAGGACAGCCGCGCCGCGAGCTCGTGCTCGCTGACCAGGTACGGGGCCCCGGGGGCCGCCCCCTCGGGGTCGCGCTCGCGGCGGAACAGGAAATCGGGACTCACCAGCACCCGCCGCAGGGCCATCTCGACGCCGGCGTCGAAGTCGCCGCTCTCGCGCCCGAGATGGAAGAAGTCGAGCAGCATGTCGAGGTCGCCGTCGTCGAGCGGCCGGCGGAACGCGCGGCGCCCGAGCGCCCCCAGGATCTCGCGGGCGCAGGCCACCTCTTCGAGGCCGGACGGCGCCGCGTCGGCCGGAGGCCGGCAGACGAAGATGGCGCGGCGGCTGGGGGTGTCGCCGCGGCCGGTGACGTCGTAGGGCCCTCGCAGCTCGATGCGGCCGATGCCCGGGTCGTGGCTCTGGTCGCCGGCGTACTCGTAGCTGGTGACCGCGTAATGAGGCCGGCGCATGCCTTCGAGCACCGCCGCCTGGTCGACGAAGGTCACCGCGAGCAGGTGGGGGCCGGCGGGGACCGTGAACCGCACCTCCTGCCCGTCGTCGGCCGAGTTCCGGTAGTCGCGCCGCTGCTCTTCGCCCGACGCGTCGAGGACGGGGCCGCCCACCGTCAGCTTCTCGACGAGGGCGCCGTCGAGCCGCACCTCCATCTCGTGCCGGTTGGCGAGGCCGCGCAGCCGGCCGTCGTAGGTGCGGGCGAGGTAGATCTTGACGACGTACTCGCCGTCCACGGGGAAGGTGTGCCGCACCGCCAAGCCACCGCGAGAGCCGAACGGCAGGTCGTCGCTGACCCGGGCGTCCTGCTTCAGGTACTTGTCGACGGTGAAGATCTCGGTCGACGGGGCGAGGTTCGGGTCGCCCACCGCGAGCCGGCTGATCTTGCGCGCCGCCGACAGGTAGCGCTCGGTCAGCATGGGCGACACCGACAGCACGTCGGCGATGTTGTCGAACCCGAAGCCCGAGTCGTCGGCCGGGAGCAGCGTCCGGGTGTCGACGTCAAGGGCGAGGAGGTCGCGGATGGCGTTGGCGTACTCGGCGCGGTTGAGGCGGTGGACGGCGGGACGCCGGCCCGGGTTCGGGTCGGCCGCCGCCGCGGCGTCGATCGCCGTCTCGAGGCGGGCGACGACGCCTTCATACTGCTCCTCGCTCGGGCGCGGCCGACCGGCCGGGGGCATCGCGCGGGTGCGAAGCTTGCGGATCACCCTCTCCCATAGCTCCACCTCGCCGGCATGCTCGCCGACCCGGTCGAAGTCGACGCCCTGCAAAGAGACGCCCGCGGTCAGCGTGCGATCGTTGTGGCAGCCCACGCAGTAGCGCGTGAGGAGGGCCCGGTCGTCCTGCGCGGACTGCGCCAGCGCGATGCCGGCCCCGCCCGCCGAGAACGACAGCACCGCCGCGGCCAGAATCGCCGGGAAACTCCGTGTACGCACTTGACCGTGTGGCATGTTCGACTGCTTGATGAAGTTGTCCCAGAAACCCCGCCGCTGCATTATCATGAAGGCCCTGGCGGCAGTCAAGCCAAGTCGCGGGCTCGGAAGCGCCGCGCGGACGGGGGAATCGTTCCCTCGATGGGGAGCACGAACGCCCGCGAGCGCGACGATCTGCGCCATGTCGGCGGAAACACGAGCCCCGGCGGGCGGCGACCTGAGCGTCCAGCCACCGGCGCGGGACGACCCGCCAGCGAGTGCGCGGGCATCCGCAGCCGGACGGCAACGAGACCGAGAACCATGCAGACACACCAATCGACGGCGGCCGCGGTCGCCATGGGCATCCTGGTCGTCGCGCTCGCCACCACGTCCCACGCCCAGCCGGCCTTTGGCGTGCCGGAGCTCGTGGCGGCGGCGAGAAGCAGCGATCTCCGGGCGGTCCGGGACCTCCTCGCGGCCGGCGCGGATCCCGACGCGGCCTACGGGGACGGCACCACCGCCCTCCACTGGGCGGCCCACCGCGACGCCCACGTCATGGTGACCGATCTGCTGGCGGCCGGCGCCGACGCGAACGCCGGTGACGACCACGGCGTCACGCCGCTGTCGCTGGCCTGCGTGAACGGCAACCGCCTCGTCGTCGACACCCTGCTCGCGGCAGGCGCCGACCCCAACGCCGCGCGCGGCAACGGCGAGACGCCGCTGATGACGGCGGCGCGGGTCGGCGGCCTCGACGTCGTCCGGAGCCTGCTCGCGGCCGGCGCCGACCCCAACGCCCGGGAGGCCACCCTCGGCCAGACCGCGCTGATGCTCGCCGTCGCCGGGAACCACACCCCGGTGGCGCGCCTGCTCCTCGAGACCGGCGCCGCGGTCTCGGCCCGCTCGACGAACCGGTTCACCCCGCTGCTCTTCGCAGCCCAGCAGGGCAACCTCGAGGCGGCCGACCTGCTGCTCTCGGCCGGGGCCGACGTGAACGAGTCGGCGCCCGACGGCATCGGCGGCAACACCAACGCGAGGTCGCGCTTCGTGCCCGACACCGACGCCGCCGCCCTGCTCGTGGCCATCGACAGCGGCCACCCCGAGCTGGCCCGCTTCCTGCTGGCGCGGGGCGCCGACCCCGACCACGACGGGGCGGGGCGCGCCGCCCTGCACGCGGCCGTGCAGCGCAAGATGCCCGAGGTCGTCGCGGCCCTCCTCGAGCACGGCGCCGACCCCGACCCCCGGATGACGAAGCGGCTGCCGTTCGTCTCGCGGCGCATCACGCAGGGCCACGGGCTGTCGCCATCCAACATCGGGGCCACGCCGTTCTTCCTCGCGGCCAGCTACAACGACCTCGAGAGCATGCGGATCCTCGTGGAGGGCGGGGCCGACCCGACGCTGCGAACCGACGACCAGACCACCGCCCTGATGGTGGCGGCGGGCGGCGACTACGTGGAGGGCGCGGACAAGTACGGCGTCCGCTGGTTCGGCGACAACCTGCCGCTGCAGGAATCGGCCCTCGCCGCCGCGAAGTACCTGCTCGAGCTCGGCCTCGACATCAACGCCAGGAACATCCACGAGCAGACGACGCTGCACGGGGCCGTCTACCTGGGCGGAACCCTGCTCGTGCCGTACCTCGTCGAGCAGGGGGCCGAGATCGACGTCGTCAACGTCCGCGGTCAGACCCCCTGGATGATCGCGGCCGAGGGCGAGTACCGCTCCGGCTCGTTCTACACCCACAAGGAGACGGGCGAGATCCTCGAGCGGCTCGGCGCCGACATGACCCTGGGCGAAGACCTGGGACCGAACTTCCGGGAGATCCTGGCCGCCCGGGAGCAGCAGTAGTCCGCTACCCGAGACTCGCCAGCAGGGCGTCGAGCCCGGCCTGGGCCACGACCTCGTCCTGGTCGGGGGTGCCCGAGCTGCAGCCGATGCCGGCCACGATCTCGTCGTTCACGAACACCGGCAGGCCGCCGGCCACGATCATGAAGCGCCCCTGGTTGCTGACGTGGATGCCGAACGCCGGGCCGCCCGGCCCGCTCACCTCGCCGTAGGCCCGCGTCGAGCGCCGCGCCGCGGCGGCGGTGAACGCCTTGTTGATGGCGACGTCGATGCTCGTGATGCGGCCGCCGTCCATCCGGTGGAACATCAGCAGGCTGCCGTTGTCGTCGGTGATCGCGATGTCCATGTCGACGCCGATCTCGCGCGCCTTGGCCTCGGCCGCGGCCATCATCACCCGGGCGTCGTCGAGGGTCAGCTTCTGGGCTGTTCGCATTGTGATCTCGTCCTCCCGCCGCGGATTATAGTGGCGAAGGGTGCGCGGCAGTTGGCGTGGAAGCGCGCCTGTGCTCGGTTTGGTCGCCCGTTCGGCGTTGCGGGGATGGCGGGTGCCGCGCCGGGGCAGGTGTGGCTCGTTCTCAAGACGGGAGACTTCTTCGAGATCGATCTCCAAGCCTGTCCGCCGCGCGGCGGGCTCTGTCGTCCGTGTTCTCGGCGGGTATCGTGGAATAGCGAAGCCCTCCGCGAGCCGTCGCGCCGGCGGCGGCGGCGCTCGAACTCCGCAGCGGCGGGTTACGCAGTCCGATGATTCGACCGGGGTGCCGAGCTCGACCCCGGGTGCTACGACGGTGCCGGTATCCGCCCCACGCTCGGGGGCGGCGACGGCCTCGGCCTCTCTTCGTGACGGCCGGCCCCGCGCCCGCCCGGGTGTCTCGGGACGACGACGACCTCGTCCGACCACGTCTCCTCCATCGGCATGTCCGCCGTCCATGTCGACTGCGTATTCAGCACGCGGTAGATCGGCGCCCGCCGCCGGCCCGTGCGCCGGCAGGCGGCGGCCAGGATCGTCCAGGTGTACGCGCCTTCGTACCATGCGCCGTACAGGTCGTCCTCCGTCGCCTCGTTCATCCACATGCCGAGCAGCGCCGACTGCCGGTCGCTCGGCTCCTCCGCCCGCACCGCGTCGTAGAACTCGTCGGCGGTCGGGTGGGGCGGCGCCCATCCCGCGCACGAGCTTGCGATCCGCCGCGTCACCGTCTTCGACCGCCGGCCCTCCGCTTCGGGCGCCATCGGCACGTCAGTGGCTTTTCCGAAGAGCCGCGCGGGCAGCAGCCGCGGCATCCACCACGGCGAGTCGGGGAGATCCGGGCAGAGGTAGTCCTCGTCCCCCGGCCGGGGATCCGGCTCGTCGGGATAGCATCCCCGCTCCGGTGTTCCCATCCCCGGTCTCGGGTCGCGGTACGCCGTCAACGGCATCTGTCCCTCCCGGCGTCTCGTTCCTGGAGTCGAGTTTCCTCTTTCAGCGGGTCGCTCTGTCCGATCGTGGCTTCAGCGCCTCAGTGGTATCCGCCAGGCTTTTCGCTTCGCCGGCCGTCCCCCGATGGAGGATCCACGCCCTCAGCCCGTGGCTGTCGAGGTCGCGTTCCATCGAGCCGGTCCGCAACTGCCGGGTGCCTTCGCGGCCCCCCTTCGTCCGGTACCGGACCGCGACGCCTTCGGGGCTGCGGTCGGCCCGCACCCGCTCGTAGACCGCGTTCGAGCATGCGGTCGCCGCTCTCTCCGCGAGCTGCGGGAACCCCTTCATGGTCTCGGCATCGACGCCGGTGATGTGAATCAAGCTGTTTCGCGTGATCTCGTTCCTGCTCGCGACCCAGTTCGATCCGGCCTTGCGGATCGTGTTCTCGGGCAACGTGTTCACCGCCGCCGTCAGCGCCTCCGGGTCCATCGTCTCGGCGGTCACGAGATCGAACAGGTCCCTCGGGACGTTCGCCCCGACGCGCCGCAGCTTGCCCGCGAGGATCTGCGTCGTCGAGGCGACGGGCAGTTCCCGGGTCTGCACCCGCGCGGTCCGAGCGCCGTGCCTGGGCACTGGATCGGCCGCGAACACCTCCACCCGTTGGGCGGTCCGTCCCGCCCCGGTGTCCGGGAACGTCACCGTCCAGGGATTCCCCGGTTCCGAGTCTCCGTGGTTCGCCCGCCCGCCCGCGCGTTCGATGAACCGTCTGATCTCCGGTTCGCGGGCGGCCTCGACCAGCTTCTCGGCGTCCGCCGCGGGCACCCTGAAGTCGATGTCGAAGCTCTGCCGGTGCCCTCCCCACCGGGCGGCCAGCACCGTTCCGCCGCCGAGCGTCACCGCGCAGCCGCGCTCCATCAGCAGCGCCGCGATCCGCCATCCGGCGCGCCGCCACAGCTTGTTCGCGGTGGGCGGCAGCTTCAGGTTTTCCCTGGCCTCGTGGTTGGCGTCCGTCACGCCCCCATTATCTATGGCTGTAGCTGTTTCCCCGGCGGTCAAGAGAAACCCGTGGGGCTTCTGCGGGCAGCATGGCGGGGTTGCGCTGACCCATCGAAGGCGGGCGAGGAGGAGGGCAAGGAGCGTGGTGGCGGCTCGGTCACCCGCCCCGGGCGGCGGCGGGAGGACGGGGCGCCCGGGGCAGGCGCCGGGCGCGACGTCGAGCCGATCGAACCACGTCCAAGTCGTTCGCCCGGCCTTGGCGGCAGGCGCCAGGCATAGCGTGCCGAGTCGGGTTGCTGGCGCTGGCGGCCGTAACCGTCGTTGTTGCCGGATGCCGGTCGCCGGTCGCCGGTCGCCGGGGGAAGTGCAGCTCCAGCGGGGCTGTGCGTAGGTCCGGGGGATCTGCGTCGCGCCGGCCCGGGGTTCCGCTGAGGTCCGCCGAGATCCGCCGAGCCGGGCGACGCCCGCCCGTGATAGGATGCGGCGCCATGAAACGAACACTGCGTCACGTCGCCCTCGCGGGGGCGCTCTGCGCCCTGCCGCTCGCCGCGCCGACCGCGGCCGCACAGGAGAGAACGCCCGTGGACGTCGCATCGCTGGGACCGCAGATCGGAGAGACCGTGCCCGACTTCGCGCTGCCCGACCAGAACGGCCGCATCCGGACGCGCGACTCGATCCTGGGCCCCAACGGCGCCATCCTGCTGTTCCACCGCTCGGCCGACTGGTGACCGTACTGCAAAGCGCAGCTCGTGGAGCTGCAAGACCGTCTGGAAGAGCTTCTGGGGCGCGGCCTCGGCGTCGCCGCCGTCAGCTACGACTCGCAGGAGGTGCTGGCCGACTTCAGCCGCCGGCGCGGCGTCACCTTCCCGCTGCTCGCCGATGACGACTCGGCCGTCATCACCGATTTCGGCATCCTGAACACCGTCGCCATCGAGGCCCAGGGCCCGAACGGCGACCACCCCGACGTGGTGGCCGACGTGGCGAAGTACGTGTCGGTGTTCGGGGCCGGTTCGAACATCGTCGGCACGCCGTACCCGGGCACCTTCATGCTCGACGGCGAGGGCCGCGTGACGGCGCGGTTCTTCGAGGAGTTCTACCGAGAGCGGAACACCACCGCGAACGTGATGCTCCGGCTCGGCGAGGGGCTGTCGCCCATCGAGGCCATCGAGGGCGAGACCGCGCACCTGAAGTTCACGGCGTACGCCAGCGACCCGGCCATCACCGTCGGGACCCGCTTCTCGGTGGCGGTGGAGATCGAGCCGAACCCCGGCATGCACCTCTACGCCCCGGGGGCCGACGAGCTCGGCTACCGGGTGATCGGGATGTCCCTCGCGCCGGTGCCGCACGTCCGGTTCGAGCCGGTGGCGTTCCCGGCGTCCGAGATCTACCACTTCGAGCCCCTCGACGAGCACGTGCCCGTCTACCAGGCCCCGTTCACCCTGCTGCAGGAGGCAGTGGTGTCCGGCGAGCCGGGCGTGGAGGAGGCCCTCGCCGAGGTCGACGCGGTGACGTTCTCCGGCTCGCTCGACTACCAGGCGTGCGACGACCGCCTGTGCTACGACCCGGTGTCGGTGCCGCTGTCGTTCACCTTCGAGGTCGACCTGCTCGACCGGCAGCGGGCGAACCGGTAGCGCTCTCCGGCACTCTTCCCGATGTCCGCGCCACCGTTCGGCGCGGACATCGGCACATCAGCGGCGCCTCGCCGTTTCCGCCCCCCGACAACCAAGCTCAGGCTCACCGTTCCGTGACGGGCGGCGGTTATCATGTGGTTTCCGTGGAACTCCGACGTTTCAGTCTCGAACGGTACAAGGGCTACGCACAGCGGGCCGAGGTGGAGCTCGCTCCGCTGACCATCCTGGTGGGGCCCAACAACTCGGGCAAGACCGCCCTGGCCCAGGCGATCCAGTTGCTGGCGGGCGGCCTGGCTCCACCGGACGGCGAGGCGCGGGAACCGCTGCCGCTGGAGTCCGGCGGGCTCCGGCACGGCGGAACCTTCGAGGATCTCGTCACGGGGCGCCCCGTGCACGGTCGCCTGCAGCTCTCCATCACCCTGGCCGGCGAGAGCGGCGAATTCTCGCTATCGACCACCGTCAGGAACGTCGTGGCGCCGGGACGACCGCCTGAACGGCAGATTTCGCACTGGCGGCTGCAGAGCGACGACCGGGAGATCGTTGCCGAGAGGCAGGGATTCGACGAAGCCGCCGACTATCGCATTTCGGTCCCCGGGGAGTCGCCGGAACTTCGGCCCGTCGCCTGGCGAGGCCTGATCCCCAAGCGTCCCCGCGCGCTTGGAGCGTCGATCGGCCCGACCGACGCCTTCGAAACCTGGGCCGCCGGTGTTCGTCACCTGCGTTGCCCGAGGCGCCTCAACGCGTCCGGTCTTTTCGCACCGGAACGCGCTCCCGCGAGTATCGGCGCCGACGGATGCGATGCGGTGCTGGCCTTGACGGCCGACGATGGGCTGCTCGAATCGGTTCAGGACTGGTACCGCAAGACCTTCGGTGTGCCGATCGCCCTCCGTGCGCAGGGCAAGTACTTCGACGTGACGACAGGAACGCCGGTCGGGGACACCTACGTCGGCATCCGGCAGGCGGGCCGTGGACTCTCCCACGTGCTGCCGGTGGCGGTCACAGCCCTGTCGGCGCGCCACGCCGGCTGCGGCGTCGATGTCATCGAGCATCCCGAAGCCGAGCTCCATCCCGCGGCGCACGCGCACATCGCGGAGCTCCTCCTCGACAACCTCGCCGGGCCCGGACGACCCCTGATCGTCGAAACGCATTCGGAGATGATTCTCCTCCGGGTGAGGCGCTGGGTGGCCGAGGGCCGGTTGCCGGCAGAGCACGTGTTGGTCTACTGGGTTCACACGGATCCCGGACGCGGGTCGATGCTGGAGAAGATCGGGATACGGGAGAACGGCGAGATGGAGACCTGGCCCGAAGGCGTTTTCGTCGAGGACTACGAAGAGATCCTGGCCATCAGGAGGGCCGCCAGGGCCAAGATCCAGGCATAGACGGCCGTGCGCATCACGATCGACCTCAGCGTGGCGAACGACCCGGACGCGCACCAGTGGCTTGACCGCATCGTGCACAGGATCGACGACGGCTGGCACGTCTGGGACCTGACCGATACGCCGGATGCCGACACCATCAAGGCCACGACTTGGGTCAGCGATCCCGGCAGGCAGGGCAAGCTACTGGAGGAGCTGCTCGTCAAGTCGGCTGGGCTCGACGCCTGGATCCTGACTCGGCCCACCCGGCGCTTGCGAGTGACCGCGCATCCCGCCGCACCGGATGAACTCGCGCCCGAGCAGGCAAGCCGCCTGGCCGACGATCCGCTCGTGATCCTCGTCGAGAACAGGCACAGCGACGGCGCATTCGTCGAACGGATCGTGACAGAGCTCGACAAGGCGCTTCGCGGCGCCTGGAGACACGTGCCGGAACCGATTCGATTCGACAGCGTCGGCGGCAAGGGCCAGATGCGGCAGGAAGTCGAGAAGCGGGTTGACGCCGTGCCGTATCGTCCACGGCTCGTCGCCGTCATCGACAGCGACATGAAGGGTCCGGGAGACTCGGAGAGCCAACACGCGCAACGGCTACGCAACACCTGCGAAGAGCACGGTCTGCCGTGCTGGGTGCTCGCCAAACGGGAAGCGGAGAACTACCTGCCGCGAGTTCTCCTCAGCGCGAGGCCCGGCACCGGCGCCGAGCACCAAAAAGCGGCTCGAAGCCTGGGACAGACTCGATGACGATCAGAAGGACTTCTTCGACATGAAGCACGGCCTGTCAGAGGCTCCCTCCTCGCAGATTGAACGGGACCTGTTCGATGACCTGCCGGACGCCGACCGGGAGATCCTCTCTGAGGGTTTCGGACCCAACGTGCACGAATGCTGGAGTATCTGGAGCACACGGGAGGTCCGGAGCGAATTGCGAACTCGCGGACGAGGCGACCTCGAACGCGGCATCGAGTTGATCCGCCGGGAACTGTAGGCATGTCCGACATCGAAAAGCACACCGAAGTCGTTCCGGAAGTCATTTTTCTGGGCAAGCTCGTGGAACGCGTTGCCGCCGGCAAGATCCGCGTCCCGAAGTTCCAGCGTGACTTCGTGTGGAGTCAACCTGACCTGGGCACGTTGCTCGACAGCGTTCGGCGCGGTTTTCCCATCGGCTCGATCCTCGTGTGGGACACGGAGAAGGGAATCCAGTCCACCCCGCGCATCGGCCCGTTGGAAATCCCTTCGGGTTCAAACGGATCGGTCGGGTATCTGCTCGACGGCCAGCAGCGCGTCTCTACCCTTGCAGGAACGCTACGGTTGAGCGACGACATGGACCCGATCGTGGACCACATCGACTGGCGCGTGTACTACGACCTCGAGGACCAAACATTCATCGACCACCGCAAGCTGGCGCTGGACTCTGATCCAAGGTACTTCCCCGTGCGCAGCCTGCTCAACACGGCGGGGTTCTTCGAGGCCTGCCGTCGGATACAGGACCAGGCCGGCGACGAGCGCCGAGCCCTGCGCTGGCTCGACGAGGCGGACCGCCTTTCGAGCGCCTTTCGGGACTATCAGCTCCCGCTCATCCACATCCGCGAGGCGGACCTGGAGAGCGCCGTCACGGTCTTCGCTCGCCTGAACCGCACGGGACGCAAGATGGCCGCGGACGAGCTCGTGTCTGCGCTGACCTATCAGGAAGGAGAGTTCCATCTCGCCAGCATGCTGAACGGGTTCAAGGCCGAGTTGCGGAGAATGGGTTTCGGAAGCCTCGATCGCGTCTTCCTGCTCAGGTCGGTGCTCGCCGCTCTCGAGCTGGACATCTACGCCAAGGACTGGGCGGACCTCATGGTCAAGCCTGAAGTACGCGAGAGGCTTCCGGAAGGGTTCAAAGCCGCCACACAGGGCATCAGGCTCGCACTGAAGATGCTCCGAGGTCTCGGGGTCACCTCCGACCGCCTGCTCCCCTACGGACTGCAGCTCGTGCTGCTCGGTGAGTTCCATCGCATCTGCCCGCAGCCGGCGACAGAGACGGTCGAACTGCTGAGTCGCTGGTTCTGGGTGACGTCGTTCACCGGCTGGTTCGGCGGCGTGAACACCGCGCAGGCCAAGCGCGCCCTGGAGGAAATCCGGAACTTGGCGAAGGGAACGAGCGAGACGGTCAGCGTGGTCGACCTCTAGACACCGGCGCAGGCATTTCCAGACCGTTTCGACACGCGAAGCGCCCGCGTACGCGCATTCCTGCTGTACTTGGCGTATCTTCGTCCGCGATCGCTCAGAGGCGACAGGGATCTGGAGCCAGGTCCGCTACTTTCCCTCCTGGGAACCGATGCGGTTGGCTACGTGTGGTCCAACCCGGATCCGCCCAAACTGGTTTCCAGCCCCGCAAACCGGCTGTTCGTGGACGAGGATCATGTAGGGCAGGCGTTGCGCGCGTTGCGCGAGCTGTCCGAGCGGGACAAGGACGCCCTTGAGAGGGTGCTCGAGACCCACGGCTTCCCGATCGACTGCATTGCTCAACTGCGAAACGATGACCGAGCCGGCCTGATCAACGCGCGGCTGGCTACCCTCATCGACGGGGAGCGGACCTTCATGGTGGACAGGGGCGTGACCCTACCCGTGGAACAGACGGCACCAACGATTGCGGACAGCGAGTCGTCGGACGGCGAGTAGGCGTTCACCTCGATCGCCTTCCGTCCGGAGAAGCACCTGCAGCCGGACACCTGCCCGGGGGGTGCGCCCTTGTGCGGCATGGTCCCCGGCCGGTTCGCTCCGTCAGCGCACGTCGCTCGCCTCGGGGGCTCCCAGGTCGAGGGCGACGATGCGGGCGCGGTCGCGGGCGTATAAGGTGGTCCCGACGAGGGTCGGCACCGTCCACGATCGCGTGTCGAAGAGCTGGGTGGTGGCCAGCCGCTCGAGCCCGCTCGGGCCGAGCCTGACGAGCGAGAGGTCGCCGTCCTCCTCGAGGACGATCGCCTTGCCGTCGCCGTAGACCATGGTGGCGCGGCTGAAGCCGCGCTCGCGCCACGCGGTCTCGCCGGTCTCCATGTGGGTGGCGGTGAGGATGGCGGCGGCGCCTTGGCCGCTCGTGCCGTAGATGAAGCCGCCGATGCGGAGCACGTTGAGGAAGGTGAACCGCAGGCGGCGGTCCTCCCACAGCAGCTCCGTGTGCACGACGTCGCCGTCGGGCACGAGCCGGATGGCCTGGCTGCCGCCGATGTAGCCGGACGAGAAGAACAGCACCCCGGTCTCGGGGTCGTAGTGGGGAATCTGGAAGTTGAAGTCGTTGCCGGCGTCGTGGGGGTGGGCCCAGAGCACGCGGCCGGTGTCGGGGTCCATGCCGACCACCGCCTGGCCGGCGAAGACCACCGCGTGGGTCCGGCCGCCGACCGGGATCAGGCCCACCGGGGCGTGCGACACGAGGAAGCTGCCGCTCTTCCAGACGACCTCGCCGTCGCTCTGGCGCAGCGCCATCACCGCCTGGCCGGGGCCGCCGACCTGCAGGAGGATGGTGTCCCTGTACGGCGTCGGGCTCGTCCCCGACCCCGGCTTGATCATCGAGCGGATGAGCAGGGGCGGCGCCCCGAAGTCCTCGATGAGGTTCCTCGACCACAGCAGCTCGCCGGTCTCGGGGTCGAAGACGTGCAGCTCCTTGTTGCTGCCGACGGTGAACAGGCGGCCGCCCGCGAGCAGCGGCGTCGCGTGCGGCCCCGCCCCCTGGCCGAAGTCCTGGTTCTTCGAGGCGTACTCGTACTCCCAGAGCGTCGCTCCCGTCGCCGCGTCGAGGGCGATGACGGCCTCGCGCGGCGTCCACGGCGCGCCGCCGCCCTCGCCGTGGGAGACGCGGTACATGGTGAAGAGCCGCCCTCCGGAAACGAGGATGGAGGAATGCCCGGCGCCCAGGGGCCGGCTCCAGATCTCGGGCGGGCCCGAGGGCGGCCACTGCTCCGCGAGGCCGGTCGACTCGGCCGTGAAGTCGCGGTTGCGCCCCGCCCACTGGCGCCACTCTCCCTCCCGGGCGCCCGCCGCACCCGCCTGAGCGCCCGCCGCACCCG
>JAJEFC010000363.1 GCA_022820675.1 Vicinamibacteria bacterium
ACCCCGCGCGCGAGGGCCGCCTCCGGCGCGGGGGCCGCTGGCCCGCCCGTCGCGGTCGCGCCGAGCGGCGACCCGATCCCAACCGCGATGACGAGCAGCACACCGCCGCCGATCCGTTGCGCCAGCTTCATGGCGATCTCCTTCCGCGAGACCGGCCTTGCCGCCCATCCCGGAGGCTCACGGAATGACACGTGCCCGGCAGGGCACGCGCCCGATGGCTACCCGCGCGACTCGACGCGGAACGTCCACCAGCTCTCCGGCCGCGGCGTGTCCAGCGGAGGCGGTTCGCCGCCGCCCCCCGGCTGCCGCGCCTGCACGGCCGGCTTCTGCAGCTTCCGGATCCGCGAGGCCCAGACGTGGTCGAGCATGGCCGGGTCCATCTCGCGGTTCAGGACGACGGGGTAGACGACGCCGTCGAGCCGGAGCCGGCCCGGGTGGTCGTCGCCCACCCGCGGGCACCAGTACTTGTTCTCGCCGACCGAGCAACTGATGAAGAGCTCGCCCTCCGGCGTCGCCATGCAGTTGACGTTCACCGAATGGGGCCTGCCCCAGATGCCGATCTGGATCGCGCACAGCGAGACGTCGTTCGCGAAGCTCCAGTCGTCGACCGGCTCCTCGTGGGCGTCGCCCAGCAGCACGAAGCCCGGGGTGGTCTCGCAGGGACAGTTCACGGTCCAGACGACCCCCCCGGCGACGACGACCACCCCCAGGGCAATCGCGATGCCGAGGACGATCTGCCGGACGGACTTCGACGACAGGCCGGCGGCCCGTGCCTTTGCGCTCATGTTCGACCTCCTCCGGCGGTGCGCCCGGGGCGGCGGCGCTCCCGCTGGTCCGCGCGCCCGCGGTAATGGTCCGCGCGCCCGCGGAACATGCCCGTATCGACCCTTCCACGCGATCTCGCGGCTGCGCTCGTCCGCGCGCCCGCGGGACATGCCGCCACCAGGCATCTCGCCCGCGAGCCTGACCGACGCTCGTCCGCGCGCCCGCGGGACAATGCTCTGCCCGGCCGACGGAGGTTCCGGTCGTCGGGATTCCCCCGCTCCGGTCGGCCGGATCGGACTCGTTATACACCCGATCCCGCTCCCCGCGCCATCGCCGCGGCAACCGCGGCCGGCGGCATCGCGCCTCCAGGGGTCCCACGACTGGAGCCGGTTCGCGGGCGGTGTGACCCTCCCGGCCCCCGACCGGCACGACCCGCGTATCCGGGCCGGCACGCGCAACGCCCGGCCGGGTGACCCCCGGGTGACCCCGCCCGGCCGGTGCGGTGATATCGTCTCAGGCACGCCGAAGTCAGACAGGGAGCGCCGTCATGATCACGACCCGTCTCCGCACGCTTCTCGTGTTTCCCCTCGCGGCGGCGCTGGTCGCGGCCGCCGTCGGCCTCCCCGCCGCGCAGACCTTCGACGGCGAGCCCGACCCCCAGCCGGCTTCGGCCGACCTCGCCATCGTCGGCGGGCTGCTCATCGACGGGCACGAGGGCCCGCCGTTGCCGGGCGCGGTGGTGCTGGTCGAGGGCGACCGCATCGTCGCCGTGGGCAGCCGCGACGAGCTGACGGTGCCGGACGGCGCGGAGGTCGTCGACGCCCGCGGCATGACCATCCTGCCCGGCCTCATCGACGCCCACGTCCACCTCGACATCCTCGGCCACTCCGACTACCAGCACTGGCACGGGCGGTACCGCGACGGCCGCTACGCCGAGATCATGGCCGTCTCGACCCGGCAGCTCCTCATGAGCGGCGTCACCACGGTGGTCGACCTGGCCGGGCAGCCCGACGCCCTCGGGGAGATCAAGGCGCGCATCGAGAGCGGCGAGCTGGCGGGACCCCGCATCGTGGCCAGCATGGGGTGGATCACCAACTGGTCGGACGGGCAGGTGGCCCGGCACCACCGCCGGTCGCACACCGTCAACGTGCGCACGGTGGACGAGGCGCGCGCCGCGGCCCGGACCGCCATCGCGCAGGGCGCCGGCATCGTCAAGGTGCACACGGGGCTGACCGAGGCCCAGCTCGGGGCCATCCGCGAGGAGGCCGACGCCGCGGGCATCCGCATCACCGGCCACGTGGGGAACCGCGACGACCTCCTCATGCGCATCCGCGCGGGCCAGGACGGCATCGAGCACCTGGGGCTCGGGGCCGGCCGCGGCCCCGCCATCGCGCCCGACGTGCTGCAGGGCCTGGTGGACGAGGGGACGTACGTCATCCCCACCCTGATCCAGACGGCGATCCAGGGGCGGGCCGTCGAGTGGCCCGACTGGCGGGACAACCCGCGGGCCCGCGCCCTGACGCCGCCCGACATCTGGGCCGACATCCGGCGCAGCATCGAGAACCCGCGCCGGTTCGGCTACTTCGGCGGCGCCCTCCGGGTGCGGCGCATCGACGAGATGGGGGCGAAGCTGCGCCAGCTCCACGACGCCGGCGTCCGGCTGCTCGTCGGCACCGACAGCGGCACGCCGCTCAACTTCCACACCGACGCCACCTGGCAGGAGATGGACCTGATGGTGTCGTACGGCCTCTCCCCGATGGAGGTGCTGGCCATGGCGACCCGCCGCAACGCCGAGTACCTGGGCCGCGGCGGCGAGCTCGGCACCGTCACACGGGGCAAGCTCGCCGACCTGATCGTGGTCGACGGCAACCCGCTGCTGAGCATGCGGGACCTGCGGCACGTGGTGACGGTGGTGAAGGACGGCCGGGTCTACACGCCGTGAGGGCCGCCGGAACGTGCCGCTGAGCATGTGGGACCTGCGACACGTGGTGACGGGGGTCAAGGACGGCCGGGGTCTACACGCCGTGGGGGCCGCCGGGGACAGTTGGCGGTACGCTCCGCGGCGTTCGACCGCCCAGGTCGGCTTCGATGCCCAACCGATCCCAACTTCTGGCCGGATGGACCCGGAAGAGCCGGCTGGCGCCGCCGTGGGGTACGTGATTCGCTCAGGATTCGCACGTCGGCCGGACGAAGCAGACCGACCGCGGAACCTGAGGAGGAAGTGCGCCGGGCTTCACGGGCAGTGCCCGCAGGGCCGTGCGCTACGGGCGCGCGCGGGACCGGACCGTTCAGCACGGACACAGGGGCGACGACAATGAAGACACGCACGCTCGGAACGGCGCCGCTGGCGGCTGCGGCCGCACTCACCCTGGCCGCCGGCGCGGCGGCGCAGGCCCCCGACCCCTACGACGTCGTCCTGCACGCCGGCGACGTCATGGTGCCGATGCGCGACGGCGTCCACCTGGCGACGGACGTCTACCGGCCGGCCCGCGACGGTGTTCCCGTCGACACCCCGCTCCCGGTCCTGCTGCAGCGCACCCCCTACGGCAAGGAGGGGCGCGGGCTCGTCGAGCGGGCCGCCTACTTCGTCCGCCACGGCTACGTCGTCGTGCTGCAGGACACGCGGGGCCGCTACGAGTCGGAGGGCACGTTCTCGAAGTACCATGACTTCGACGCCACCGACGGCTACGACACCGTCGAGTGGATCGGCGCCCTGCCTTACACCACCGGCGGCGTCGGCATGTTCGGCACCTCGTACGGCGCCCACACGCAGGCCGACGCGGCCAAGATGAACCCGCCGCACCTCGGGCCCCTGCTCCTCAACCAGGGGGGCATCTCCGACCCCTGGATGCACAAGGTGCGCAACCACGGCGCGTTCGAGCTGGGGCAGCAGTTGGGCTGGGCCTTCGACCAGCTCCGCCTGTCGCCCGACCCGGTGGTGCGGGCCGCCTTCGAGGCCGAGGGCGTCGCCGACTGGTTCGCGGCGATGCCCCTCCGCCGCGGCCTCAGCCCCCTCGCGGCAGCGCCCGAGTTCGAGGACTACGTGCTCGACCAGCTCACCCGGGCCGACCACGACCGGCCGAACGCCGACGTCCGGCACTGGACGCGCCTCGGCGTCAACTGGAGCGCCTACTACGGCCGCACCGCCGACGTCCCCATGCTGCACGTCGCCGGCTGGTACGACCCCTACGTCGGCAGCCAGTTCGAGAACTTCGTCGGGCTGACGCGGGCCAAGACCTCGCCCATCCACCTCCTCGTCGGGCCCTGGACCCACGGCGCCAACACGCGGTCGTCCGCGGGCGACGTCGAGTTCGGGCCCGACGCGGCGATCCCCGATTTCGCAACTGACTTTCACCGGCAGTGGTTCGACCGCCACCTGAAGCAGGTGCCCACCGCGGTCGACGACTGGCCGCCGATCCGCCTCTTCGTCATGGGCACCGGCGACGGCCGCCGCGACGCCGACGGCCGGCTCGTCCACGGCGGCTACTGGCGGGACGCGCAGGCGTGGCCCCTGCCCGAGGCCGAGCCCACGCGCTGGTACTTCCATGCCGACGGCGCCCTGAGCCCGCGCGAGCCCGCCGACGCGCCGCCGACCACCTACACCTACGACCCGGAACACCCGGTGCCGACCATCGGCGGGTCGTTCTCGGGGGTGCTGAAGCGCGGCGCCTACGACCAGCGCGAGCGCGAGTTCAGGCGCCTCGGGGGCGGCTCGGAGAACGGCTTCTACGGCTCGCGGCCCCCGTACCTGCCGCTCAAGACCCGGCCCGACGTGGTGGTGTTCCAGACCGAGCCGCTCAAGGCCCCGGTCGAGGTCGTCGGCCCCATCCGCGTCACCCTGTACGCGTCGTCGACCGCCGTCGACACCGACTTCACGGTGAAGCTCGTCGACGTGTATCCCCCCAGCGAGGACTTCCCGACCGGGTTCGAGATGAACCTCACCGACGGCATCCTGCGGGCGCGCTACCGCAACGACCCCAGCCGGCCCGAGCCGATGACGCCCGGCGAGGTCCACGAGCTCGTCATCCGGCCCTACCCGACCGCGAACCGGTTCAAGGCCGGCCACCGCATCCGCATCGACGTCTCGAGCAGCAACTTCCCGCGCTTCGACGTCAACCCCAACACCGGCGAGCCCCTGGGGCGGCACCGGCGCTCGGTGCCCGCCGACAACTCGATCCACCACGAGCCGGCCTACCCGTCCCACGTCGTGCTGCCGCTGGTGGCGGTGACGCCGGAGTGAGCCGCGGCGGGGTTCAGGGACCGGCGCCCAGCGCGCTCACAAATGGTAGAGTTGTCGAAGATGCCGGAGATTACGAACCTCCTCACGCCCGCTTTGGTGATCGCCCTGTTCGCATGGCTGCGAAGCGACATCCGGAAGCTGCACGACCGCCTCGACACGACCTCGAAGGACTTCAGCGGCCGCCTCGATGCACTCTCGAAGGACTTCAACGAGCGCCTCGACGCATTCGCCAAGGACTTCAACGAGCGCCTCGACGGAACCGCGAAAGGCTTCAACGAGCGCCTCGACGCGTCGATCAGAGACATCCACGACCGTCTGGACAAGCGGTTCGATGCAGTGCTGCGGGAAATGGCCGACCTGCGAGAGCGCATGGCGAAAATGGAGGGCTCGCTCGAAGGCTTCCTGGCCGGGCGCCGCGACCGCGACGCAGCCTGAGCCCCCGCTCCAGCGGGAGCGTGCGTCGCGACCATACTCGGCGTGGGCCAGCCACGAACAAGGGCTCCCGCTCAGTTGGGGCGGCGAGCGGGCCCGACGCTGGCGCTGTTCAGCTCAGTGCGGATCCAGCTCGCCTCCCTTGTCCCGCAGCGCCGAGAGCGCGGCCAGGCTGACGAGCGCGGTCGCCGACATGAACGCGGCGATCGCGGTCGACGTCCCGAACGTCTCGAACAGGTAGAGGGCGACGATGGGCGCGGGCCCGCCGGCCGTGATCGACGCGAGCTGGTACCCGAGCGACACCCCGCTGTAGCGGCGCGACCCCGGGAACGTCTCGGCGATGAACGCCGCCTGGGGCGAGAACTGCATGTCGTGCACCGGCCCCGAGAGGACGATCGCCGCCGCCAGCAGCGCGAACACGCCGCTGTCGACCATCGCGAAGTAGGCGAAGGGGAACAGGACCATGACGCCGCAGCCCAGCATGATCAGCCGGCGGCGGCCGTAGACGTCCGAGAGGTGCCCCCACAGCGGCACGGCGACGAGCGACCCGACCGCGTTCAGCATCACGAGGTTGAGCAGCGTGCCGCGGTCGAGGCCGAGCTGCTGCGTGCCGTACACCAGGATGTAGGTGACGAAGATGTAGAACGGCGCCATCTGGCCGGTCCGCATGAGCGCCACCAGGACGATCTCGCGCCAGTTGTGCCGGACCACCTCGACCACCGGCGCCCTCCGCACCTTCCCGCGCGTCCGGAGCCGGGCGAAGACGGGGGTCTCGAGGATGCCCACGCGGATGTAGAGCCCGACCGCGATCAGGGCGACGCTGGCCAGGAACGGGACGCGCCAGCCCCACGCGGCGAACTGGGCCTCGGTAGTGAGCCCGGCCATCAGCCCGAGGGCGCCGTTGGCCAGCAGCAGCCCCGCCGGCCCGCCCCACTGGGGCCAGCTCATGGCGAAGCCGCGACGGTCGGGGTCGGTCCACTCGCCGGCGAGCAGAATCGACCCGCCCCACTCGCCGCCGAGGCCGACGCCCTGCAGCGCGCGGCCCGCCACCAGCAGCACGCCTCCCCAGATGCCGATGGCGTCGTAGCCCGGCACGAGGCCGATGCCGACGGTGGCCGCTCCCATGAGCACCATGGTGGCCACGAGCGCCGCCTTGCGCCCCAGCCGGTCGCCCACGTGCCCGAAGACGACGCCGCCCAGGGGCCGCGCCGCGAACCCGACGAAGTACGTCGAGAAGGCGAGCAGGGTGCCGGTGAAGGGGTCCGACTCGGGGAAGAACAGCCGCGGGAACACCAGGGCCGCGACGATGCCGTAGAGAAAGAAGTCGTACCACTCGATGGTGGTGCCGATGGTCGACGCCGCGAGCGCCCGCAGCCACATCCGGCGCCGCGCCGCCGGCTCGAGATCGGACGGCGTGAGCGGCGCCGGCGCGCCTGGTTCCGCGGAGGGGTCGGGCGGCTGGCTGGTCATGGCGGTCCCGGTTCGGTCCGCGGCCTCTCGGACGGTCGCGAGGAAGCGATCCTACGACGACGGCCCGCGCAAGCGCCCGTGGACTACGATCGGTTGCGAAGACCATGGGCGGGTCGGCCTGGGCGATGCAGGCCGGACCGACGCCGGAGCCCCAAGACGATCGCACGAGGTCCACGCGACCATGCCGACGCGCCATCCGGATGTCGAGATCGTGCCCGACGCGACCCCGTCGACGCGACGGCTGGAGGTCGAGAGCGTGGCCGAGGGCCTGCTCGAGCTGCTCGAGTCGCGCGGGGTCCGCTGCTTCTTCGGGGGCGGCGCCGGCACCGACTTTCCCCCCGTCATCGAGGCGTTCGCGAGGCGGCAGGCCCTGGGCCGGTCGGGCGGCCTGCAGCCCATCACCGTGGCCCACGAGATCACCGCGGTGGCGATGGCCCACGGCTACGCCATGGTGACCGGCGAGCCGCAGGCGGTGATGGTGCATACGCTGCCCGGCACCGCCAACGCGCTCGGCGGGGTGATCAACGCGGCGCGCGCCCGGGTCCCCATGCTGCTGCTCGCCGGGCGGACCGCCATCACGGAGCGGGGGCTGCCCGACTCGCGCAGTCTGAGCATCCACTGGGCCCAGGAGTCGTTCGACCAGGCCGGGCTGCTGCGCGAGTTCGTGAAGTGGGACTACGAGCTGCGCCGCGGCGATCAGCTCGAGACGGTGGTCGACCGGGCCCTCGCCATCGCGTGCAGCCCGCCGGCCGGCCCCGTCTACCTGACCCTGCCGGTCGACGTCATCGGCGCGCCGATGCCCCCGCTGACCATCGGCGCGTCACCCCGCCTCCGGCCGTCCCGCCCGTCCCAGCCGACCCCGGCCGCGCTGCGCGCGGCGGCCGAAGCCCTCGCGCGGGCGGCCAACCCGCTGGCCATCTCCTCGTCGCTGGGGCGGGACCCGGCGGCGCCCGGGGCGCTGGTCCGCCTCGCCGACCGCCTGGGGCTGCCGGTGGTAGAGACGTGGCCGACCCACCTCAACTTCCCGCGCGACCATCCGATGCACCAGGGCTTCGACGCCGGGGCCCTCGTCGGCGACGCGGACATCGTCCTCGCGGTCGAATCGGACACGCCGTGGTTCCCGGCCCGGGCCGAGCCGCCGCGGGGCGCCGTGGTCGTCCAGGTCGACGACGATCCGCTCTACGCGACCTATCCCATTCGCGGATTCGCGAGCGACATCGGCCTCGCCGGCCACGCGGGCAGCACCCTGCGGGCCCTGGCGGCGGAGCTGGAGCGGATTCCCCTCGACGAGCCCGCCATCGCGGCCCGG
>JAJEFC010000272.1 GCA_022820675.1 Vicinamibacteria bacterium
GGCCGCCGCGGGGTTCCCCGAACGTGCGGCCGGCTCAGTCGCGCAGGCGCCGGGCCGCGGCCGCGCCCTCGCGCTCGCGCCGCTGCCGGCGCACGAAGATCGCCACCCCGAGGGCGAACACCGGCACCGGCGGCAGCAGGATCGCGAACGTCTTGATGGTGCTCTGGATGCGCCGGATCTGGGTCTCCATCCGCTCGAGGCTGGCCCGGATCTTGGTCTGCTTCTCGGTCTCGATGTTGGCCGACAGCACCGCCAGCCGGCGGTTCTCGACCTCCTCGAGGTTGCGGGCCATGATCTGCTTGGCCTGCGCGTCGATGTCGGTGCGGTTCTGCACCTCGGCCACCCGCTCGTTCAGCCGGTTCTGGGCGTCGGTCAGCGCCTGCTCCGCCTCCTCTTCCGCCTGCTGCTCGTCGAGGGTGCGCTGCTCGACGAACTCGGCGGTCTGGGCCTCGACCTGCTCCAGGGTCCGGTGGCGGGCGCGCCGGCTGCGCAGCCCGATGAACGAGTCGTCCTCGAGCAGCGAGTCCATCGCGTTCAGGAAGAACGTGACGTTGTCGAAGTTGAGGTTGCCGGGCGCGACCTCTCGAATCTGGAAGAACTGCTCGCTGATGAAGTCGAGGTCGGCGACGACCACGAGGTTCAGGGGGCCCTCGGTGGTCCAGTCCGATTCGTCCTCCTCGGCGGCGGCGTCTTCTTCTTCCTCGGCGGCGGCGGCCTGGCCGGCGCCGGCCTCGCCCGACTCGGACGACTCCGGCGCTTCGAGCCCGGCCCCCTGCCCGGTCGCCTCGAGCGCAGCCGGGGCCGCGGGCTCAGCCGCTTCGGGCTCGGCCGCCTCGGGCTGGTCGGCAGTGGCTACCTCACCCGCCTCCGGTGCGGCCGGGTCGTCCTGCGCGGACGCATCCGGCTCGGCCGCGGCCGCCCCCTGCGTCTCCTGTCCGGACGCGGCGGGCGCGCCGGGCGCGGCCGGCGGCTGCGTCTCCGAGGGCGTGTCCGACGACGAGGCTCCCGATTCGGCCGACGCCTGCGACTCGGCCGACGCCGACCCGCCGGACGCCCCCGATTCGGCCGACGACTCGGACTCGGCGGACGACTCGGACTCGGCCGATGCCTCCGACCCCGCCGACGCCTCCGATTCGGCCGATGCCTCGGGCTCGCCCGACGCCCCCGCCTCGGACCCGGCCGGCCCCGCCGCGGCGGTCTCCGACTCCTCTGCGGTCTCGTCCGCCTCCCCGGCGTCCTCGCTCGCGGCGTCCCCGGCCGCCGACCCGTCGCCCGCAGCCTCCTCGGCGGCCTCCGGCGCCGCCGCGGCGGGGCACGCCCGCCTCACCCGCGCCGCCACCACGAAGTCCTCGTCGTCCTGCTCGCGCACCGGGTTGGGGTTGATCGAGGGGCCGAAGAAGCTCTGGCGCACGATCGAGAAGTAGCCGGTGTGCCCCGACACGACGCCGGTCCGCAGCAGCGGCTCGAACTCGATCTCCGGATCGACGTCGGGGCCGCTCGCCGGCCGCAGGAACCCGGGATACAGGAGCACCAGCTCCTGCAGGTCCCGCACCACGTCCACGTCCGGGTTGAACGTCTCGGGGTTCTCGTTGCCGGGGCCGAGGAAGACCACCTCGGACGGCATGTACGACAGATCCGGGTGGGGGTTGTAGCTGTCCCACAGGATCCGCGTCGGCTCCCAGTCGACGCCGAGGTCCCGTATCCACCGCCGGACGTTGCCCCGCGGGCCGGGCCGGGCCGATCCCGGCGGGTACGTGAACGGGTTCCCCTCGCCCACCCACTCGGTCGGGGCCAGGGTCGGATTGACGGCCGGGAACGGGTCCACCAGGATCATCGCCGGCCGGCCCCGGCGGATGTACTCGGCGACGTTGGCCATCTGGTCGGTCTGCATCGACGACGGCAGGGCGACGAGAAGCGCGTCGATGTCCTCCGGAATCGGGAACTCGGCGTTGACCTCGACCACCTCGTACTGCTTGCGCAGCTCGTTCACCACCGACCACTGCGGCAACTGCTGGTCGCTCGCGAGGTTCTGGCCCCCGAAGATCTTCACCATGGTGTCGACGACGCCGACCCGCTGGCGCTCGGTGCCCGCCACCACCCGGATGGTGCGCACCACCTCGTACTCGGTGGGCAGCCCCCGGTCGAAGAACGGGATGACCTGCTGCTCGGCCCCGGAAGTGAACGCGACGCCCATGAAGACGTCGACGATCTCGGAGCGGCCGCCGGCCACGTCGCGCATCTGGCGGGGGCCGATGCCGAACTTCTCCCGCGCCCGTATCGCGGCGTCGGAGAACTGCTCGGTGTCCTCGATCAGCACCTCGACGCGGGGACCGGCGAGGGCGTCGATCTCCTCGAGGGTCCGGATCAGGTTCGACCGCGCCTGCACGAAGAGCTCCGGCACCACCGGGCTCAGGAACGCCTGGATGAACACCGGACGGTCCGCGGGCAGCTCGGCGAGGAGCTGCCGCGTCTCGGCGCTCACCGAGGAGAGCCGCTCGGCGGTGACGTCGAGCCGGACCGCGGCTCGCGCCACCAGCATGTTGACGCCCGCCAGCACCACCGCCACCGCCACCACCCGTATCGCCTGGTGGGCCCACATCGGGAACCCGTCGGGGTCCCGCGGCCAGTGCCGCCGCGCCGCAATCATCGTGTTCAGGTAGAGAAAGAGCGCCGCCACCGACGCGAACATGGCGAGGCCCGACAGGGTCAGGACGCCCCGCGAGAAGTCCCAGAACGGGGCGAACACGCTGAGCGGGGCCGCGAGCCGGCCGGCGTCGACGCTGACCGCGGCGACGACGGAGTCGACGAAGATGACCGCGCCGCAGAACGCCGCCCCCAGGATGAACGCGACGGTGACGTTGGCGGTCAGCAGCGACGCCAGCATGCCCACCGGCACGAGCGCCGCCCCGACCAGCCAGAAGCCGACGTAGTTCCCCAGCATCAGCCCCAGGTCGGGGCTGCCGAGGAAGAACAGGACCACCACGTGGCTCAGCGACAACACCAGCGACGCGGTGTAGATGCCGAGGGTGGCGAGGTACTTGCCCAGCACGACCTCGAGCTCGGTAGCGGGCAGCGTGAAGAGCAGCTCGGCCGTCCCCAGCCGGCGTTCCTCCGACCACACCGACATCGTCAGGGCGGGGATGAACAGCAGCAGGAGGAACGGGAAGACCTGGTTGAGCTGATCGAGGTTCGCGAGGTTGTCGAGGAAGAACCGGTCCTGCCAGAACGCGGCGGCCGCGCTCAGGAAGATGAACAGGGTGATGAAGACGTAGCCCGAGGGACTGCTGAAGTAGAGCCGCAGGTCCCGCCTGGCCAGCGCCCGGACGATTGCGAAGTTGACCTTGGTGCCCATCGTTCGTTCGTCGTCTCCGAATCAGCGATCAGGGAGCAGGTGACGCCTCGCCGCCGGCCGCGGCCGGCGGGGCGGCCGTCGGCTCGCGGGTCAGCCGGTAGAACGGCTCGTCGAGCGAGCCGTTCTCCTCGAGGTCGGCGATGGCCCCATCGAACACGAGGCGGCCGTTGTGGATCAGGAGGACGCGGTCGGCGACCGCTTCGACCTCCTGCAGGATGTGGGTCGAGATGAGCAGCGTCTTGGTGCGCCCCAGCCGCTGCATGTTCTCGCGGAACTGCTTGATCTGGTTGGGGTCGAGGCCCGCCGTGGGCTCGTCCATGATCAGCACTTCCGGGTCGTGCAGCAGGGCCTGGGCCAGCCCCACCCGCTGCTTGTACCCCTTCGAGAGCTTGCCGATGGGTTTCTCGAGCACGAGGCCGAGGGCGCAGATCTCGACGACCGCCTCGATGCGGTCCTTCAGGGTCCGCGGGGCGATCTCGCGCGCCTCGCCGAAGAAGCCCAGCAGCTCGAGCGGCGTCATGTCGGGGTAGAGCGGCCCGTTCTCGGGCAGGTAGCCGAGCCGCTTCGAGGCCTCGATGCGCTGCTTCCGCACGTCGAACCCGGCGATGCGGGCGTCGCCGGCGCTCGGCGCGAGAAAGCCGGTGAGCATGCGCATCAGGGTCGTCTTGCCGGCCCCGTTCGGCCCCAGGAAGGCGACCACCTGCCCCTGGGGAATCGAGAACGAGGCGTCGTGCACCGCCACGAACGGCCCGTAGTACTTGCTCAGCCCGCGCGCGTCGATCATGGCCGCGACGCCCGCCGCCCCCGCGGCCGGCTCCGCCGCCGGGCTCTCCTTCGCTGCAGCTTCTTCCTCAACCATGTCGATCTGCCTCGTCGCCCCCCCGCGCCGGCGGCTCACGGGCGACCGCGTTCACACGCTCACGGGCGGCAACGCCTCCCGCCTGTCGCCATTTGGACGCATCCGGGACCCGATTGGCCGGGGCGGCGTTCAATCGGCCGACCTCCCCGACTCGATCCGCGTCTCGGAGCGGCCCGGTTCGGTCGGCAACCAAAGAGCTTAGTCAATCGAGCCGACGGCCATCAAGTGCCGCCAGCATGCCCGTCGTCGCCGAACGCGACTGCAAGGTCCCGATGCGGCCCCCGCTTGGCGCCCGACCAACCCGCCGGGAGTCCGCGCCCTGCGGCGACTCCTCGCCCGCCCATCGTCGCCCGCGGCTCCGCCGGGCGCCCAACCCAACCCGCCAGGAGCCCGCTTCTACGGCGACTCCCCGCCCGCCCGTCGTCACCCGCGGCTCCGCCGGGCGGCCAGTCAACCCGCCAGGAGCCCGCGCCGTTCTACGGCGGCTCCTCGCCCGGACGGGAACGGCGGGACTTGCGGCGGTCGAATGCGGCGGGCGGGCGCTTCCGCCCCCGGTCGGTCGGGGGCCCGGCGGTGCGATAGGATCAGCAGGATTTCACCCTCAGCCGACCATGCAGCACAGCTCTTCACCTTCCTGGTTGCTCACCGCCACGCTCGTCGCCGGCCTCGCGGTCATGGCCCTCGCCGGCGGTCAGCCCGCCACCTCCCCGGATGCCGTCGACCCCGAGCTGCGCGAGATCATCGACCGGGCTCTCGAGCGCGCGGCCTGGGCCGAGGAGGAGGGCTTCGAGACCCGCTACCGCCGCGCCATGACGCAGCGGATCCGGCAGTTCGACGGAGACGGCGAGGTCACCGACGACGAGACCCTGCTCTACGAGTTGGAGCCGTACCAGGGCGCCCTGTTCAGCCGCCTCACGGCCAGGGACGGAGAACCGCTCGACGCGCGCGGACGGCGAGAGCAGGAGAGGCGCTGGGAGGAGTTCCAGGCCGAGATCGCCGACCCGAGGAAGCGGGCGGAGCGCGAGCGGGAGGCGGCCGAGAACGAGATCAAGTTCGACGAAGAGATGGTCGGCCGGTTCACGGCCAGGCTGGAAGGGGTGCAGGACCTGCGGGGCCGCCCCAGCTACGTGATCTCGTTCGAGCCCCGGCCGGGGAACCTCCCCGTGCGCAGGCGCATCGACCACGCCCTGAACAACTCCCGGGGCGAGGCATGGATCGACCGCGAGACCCACGAGATCGCCCAGGTCAGCTTCGAGCTGATGGACCGCGTGCGCCTGTGGTGGGGCATCCTCGGCTCCATCTCCAACGCCACCGGGCGGCTCGAGCGCCGGCCCGTCGCCGGCGACGTCTGGCTGAACACCGAGTTCGACGTCTACTTCCACGTGCGGGTGCTGTTCCGGACCACCCGGCGCGGCACGACCACGCAGTGGAGCGAGTTCGAGCTCGCGGACTGACGGGGTTCGGCCGAAGCGCCGGAACCGGCAGGGTTTCGCCGCCGCTGCGACGCCGGCTTCGTGCACCGGCCGCTGAATGCCGGCAGGGAATCTGCCCCGCGAGGGGCCGAACTCCAGGCGTCCAAGTCGGGCGGTCAGCACCGCGAGGCGGCCGCTACCAACCGCCCACCGACGAATGCCGGTCGGGAGCCAGCCCCGCGAGGGGCCCGGACTCCAGGGCGTACAGGTCGGGCGAACAGCGCCGCTGGGCGGCCGCGCCCCCTCCGTCCACCCACCGCCGAAATGCCGGCCGGAAGCCTGTCCCGCGAGGGCTCAGGCTCCCGGCATCCGGTCGTGCGGCAACGCCGCGAGGCGGCGGCGCCGCGGGGCGACTAGCGGGTCAGCGCCCCGTAGACGAAGTTGCGCGATATCGACTGCACCTCGCCGACCGCGCTCCCCCGGTGCTGGATCATCCCCACGAACGCGAGGTCCGTCTCGGGATCGATCCAGAACCACGTGCCGGCCGCCCCGCCCCAGCGGTAGGTGCCGTCCGCGTACGCCTCGCCCGCCGCCGCGGCGTCGGTGACCACCTCGAACCCGAAGCTGAAGCCCCGCCCGGCGGGCCGCGTGCTCAGAGGCCCCGGCAGCAGGTGGTTCGTGCGCATGATCTCGACCGAGCGCGGCGACAGCACCCGGGCCCCGCCGAGCTCGCCGCCGTTCAGCAGCATCTGCATGAACCGCATGTAGTCGCCGGCCGTCGAGTAGAGGCCGCCGCCCCCGGACGGGCCGGCCGGCGGCAGCGTGCGCACCTCGTTGTCGGCGAGCTCGAGCCCCTCGTCCCCGTCCTGGTGAATCCGGGCGGCCCGGTCGACGTCGCCGGCCGGCACGAAGAACGCGGTGTCCACCATGCCGAGGGGCTCGAAGATGCGCTCGAGCAGGAACTCGTCGAACGGCTGCCCCGACAGCTTCTCGACGAGGTAGCCCTGCACGTCGACCGAGATGCTGTAGAACCACTCGGTGCCGGGCTGCGAGCGCAGCGGCAGCGCCCCGAGCTTGTCGATCATGTCCTGCAGCGGCGCGTCCGCGTCGAGGACGCCCTTCTCCCGGTACGCGCGCGCGACGGGGTGGTTGTCGAACCCGTAGTCCAGCCCCCCCGAGTGGGTGAGCAGCTCGCGCATCGTCATCGACGAGGTCGCCGCCTCGTGCACCGGCGAGCCGTCGGCGTACTCGCCGGCATGGACCCTGAGATCCGCGAACTCGGGGATGAAGTTGGACACCGGCTCGTCGATCTGCCACTTGCCCTCTTCGTAGAGGATCATCAGGGCCGTCGCCGTGATCGGCTTGGTCATCGAGTAGATGAGGAAGATGGAGTCGGCCGCCATCGGGGTCTCCGACTCGACGTCCTGCACCCCGACGCTGTCGACGAAGGCGATCTTCCCGTTCCGCGCGAGCATGGTCACGACGCCCGCCAGCTTGCCTTCGTCGACCATCCGCTGCATGCCGGCGTCGAGCCGCTCGAGGCGCTCGGCGGACAGGCCCACGGCGGCGGGGTCGGCGTGGCCCAGATCGCGCGCGAGCCCGTGGTGCCCGTGGTGCCCCTGGGCCGAGGCCGGCCCGGCGGGCAGAAGCCCGATTCCGAGGACCAGGGCGGGCAACGCGAGGAGAATCGGCAAACGGCGTATGGCAGCTCTTGGCATGGTGATGACTCCTGGACGGAACGGAACTCAAGCGCCCTGCATGGCCCCCGTGTCACGCGGCCACCGGACCTCGTGCGCCACGCCCGGCCGCGCGCCGGACTCCCGGTCCCGAGAGGCGCAGTGATGGCACGACCCGTTAAGCCTACCCCAAACCGATGGTCGAGAGATCGGCCGGCGCCGCGGAACCGCCGCCCGTGGCGAGAGTCGTCGCGCATTCGAGCGGCGCGGCATCCCGCCGCCCCCGCCGCAACGCGGCATCCGCACGGGCATCCTTGACATCGCGGCCCGACGGATGCAACATCTTCTTGTCGGGTATCTAGGGGTCGCCGCCGCGGAAGGGCGCCGGCTCCCGCGGCGTCGGCCGCCCGGGGCAGGAACGCGGGCGGAGCTTCCGGAAGGGGTCTCGTGCCGGCGAAGAAGTCCGACCTGTTGCAGGGCACCCTGGCGCTGCTGATCCTGAAGACGCTGTCCACCGGGCGGATGCACGGCTGGGGCATCTCGCAGCGCATCCAGCAACTGTCCCGGGACGTGCTGCAGGTCAACCAGGGGTCGCTCTACCCGGCGCTGCACCGCCTCGAGCAGCAGGGCTGGATCCGGGCCTCGTGGGGCAAGTCCGAGAACAACCGCCAGGCGAAGTACTACGAGCTGACGGCGGGAGGCCGGAACCAACTGGACGTGGAGACGGAGAACTGGATTCGAATCTCGGCGGCGGTGGCCGACATCGTGGAAGCCTAGTGCAGTGCCACAGCCAAATGTTCGGGCATGGGTGCTGTGATTCGCCAACGATTGCCGGCCGTAAACCCGTGTCCGTATCCGAAGATTATGGCGTGACGGACCACTAGTGCAGTGCCACAGCCAGGAGTTCGGGTATGCGGTGCTGGCAAGTCGTTGACGATGTGACCAATAGGGCCAGTCCGTGCCCGAAGATCATGGCGTGACGCAGCACTGGACCAGCGGGCGGCGGGGCGTCACGCTCGAATCTTCGGCACGAACATGGTCTGCAGCGCGCAATCGTCGGCGACACGGCGTCGCCCAACCGCATGCCCGGTCATGGCGCAGTTCCGGGAGCCTGCGCCTCGGAACGGCGCGGGCCCCGGGAGGGTCGGTCGGGCGCCTGGCGGAACCGTAGCCGACGACTGCGGGGGGCCAACCGGCGCGCAACTTTCGGCATCGGGTCAGCGTCTAATCTCGCGGGGGCGCGGCGAGAACGCCGCTCGGGCCGCCGCGGCTCCCGGAGGAGCTCGTGATGGTCGACATCGCACGTCCTGACATCGCCCGGGCCAAGCGGATGCGCCAGATCGCGTACGGCGTCGTCACCGGCGTCGTGGTCATCCTGGTCACGGTCGGGGTGTCGCGCCTCGAGCCGGCGGCGCCCGGCGTCGACCGGGACACCGTCTACACCGACACCGTGCAGCGCGGCGAGATGCTGCGGCAGGTGCGGGGGACCGGCACCCTCGTGCCGGAGGAGATCCGCTGGATCTCCGCGATCACGAACAGCACCGTCGAGCGCATCGTTCTCAGGCCCGGCGTCACCGTCGAGCCCGACACCGTCATCGTCGAGCTCAGCAACCCCCAGCTCGAGCAGAGCGCCCTCGAGGCGCAGCTCCAGCTCGCGGCGGCGCAGGCCCGCTACAAGAGCCGGCAGGTGGAGCTGGACCGGGAGGTGCTGACGCAGCGCGCGAACGTCGCTTCCGCGGAGTCGGCCCTCAACCAGGCCGAGTACGAGGCGAGCCTCGACGAGGAGCTCTTCGAGGACCAGCTCGTCTCGGAGCTCCAGCTCCGGCAGAAGCAGACCGCCGCGAACCAGGCCCGCATCCAGCAACAGATCGAGGCGCAGCGGCTCGAGATCCTCGTCGACTCGATGGAGACCCAGCTCGCGGCCGAGCAGGCCGAGGTGGACCGCCTGGAAACCATCTACCAGTTGCGCCGGGACGAGGTCGCGGATCTGCAGGTCAAGGCGGGGGTGGCGGGGGTCCTGCAGGAGGTGCCGCTCGAGGAAGGGGCCAGCGTCACCCCCGGCACGAACCTCGCGCGGGTCGGCGACCCGACGCAGCTCATGGCCGAGCTGCGGATCGCCGAGACCCAGGCCCGGGACGTCCAGATCGGCCAGCCCGCCTCCGTCGACACCCGCAACGGCATCATTCCCGGACACGTCATCCGCATCGACCCCGCGGTGCAGCAGGGCACCGTCACCGTGGACGTGTCGCTCGACGGCGAGCTGCCGCGCGGCGCCCGGCCGGACCTGACGGTGGACGGCACCATCGAGCTCGAGCGCCTCGTGGACGTCGTCTACGTGGGCCGTCCGGTGTACGGCCAGGAAGACAGCGTGGTCACCCTGTTCAGGCTGCTGCCCGACAGCGACGAGGCGGTGCGCACCCGGGTCAGCCTGGGCCGCAGCTCGGTGAACACCATCGAAGTGCGCGACGGACTCCAACCCGGCGATCAGGTCGTGCTGTCGGACATGTCCCAGTGGGACGAGTTCGACCGCATCCAGTTGAACTAGCGTGCCGTCGACGAAGAACCGACGTGGTGATGGCGTGGATGCTCGCGCCTGGCCCGTGCGAACGGCCCTCAGCCATGTCACGAGCCATGGGGACGGACACCGGTGCCGCGCCACGAACCGGACATCGGGTGGACGGCGCTGTGATTCGTCGACTACTGCGCGCCGCAGACCCAGGTCCGTGCCCGAAGATTGCGGCGTGATGCGCCGCCAGAAGCCTCTGCAACCGCGTCCGACCGGTCGGGGGAACCGCGCATCGCCGCCGGTTTCGGCGAGCGCTCAGGAGAATCCACCAAAATGAACGACGCAGCCCAGCCGCTGATTCACCTCGACAAGGTGACGAAGATCTTCTTCACGGACGAGGTGGAGACCCACGCCCTCGCGGAGATCGACCTCGACATCTACCCGGGGGAGTACATCGCCATCTCGGGGCCGTCGGGCTGCGGGAAGTCGACGCTGCTGTCGATTCTCGGGCTCCTCGACTCGCCGTCCGACGGCCAGTACCAGTTGAACGGGCGCCCGGTCGCGACCCTCAAGATGTCGGACCGCGCCCGGACCCGGAACCGCGAGATCGGGTTCATTTTCCAGAGCTTCAACCTGATCGGCGACCTCACCGTTTACGAGAACGTCGAGCTGCCCCTGACCTATCGCGGCATGCGGCCGGCCGAGCGGCGGCAGCGGGTGGACGAGGCCCTCGAGAAGGTGGAGATGGCCCACCGCGCCAGGCATCTGCCCAGCCAGCTCTCCGGCGGTCAGCAGCAGCGGGTGGCGGTGGCCCGCGCCGTCGCCGGCCAGCCCTCGATCCTGCTCGCCGACGAGCCGACCGGCAACCTCGACTCGAAGAACGGCGAGGCGGTGATGCAGCTTCTCGCCGGCCTGCACGCCGAGGGGTCGACCATCTGCATGGTCACCCACGACCCCCGCTACGCCCAGCATGCCGGCCGCGAGGTGCACCTGTTCGACGGACGGGTGGTGGACGGTCCCCCGGACGAGAGCGAGCCGACGGCGCCCCAGCCGACTGCGTCGTAGCCCCACGCCCGGGCACGCCGGCCGCGAGATGCACCGGTTCGACGGGCGGCTGGTGGGTCCGGACGAGAGCGGGCCGCCGACGCCCCAGTCGACTGCGGCGCAGCCCCACGCCCGGCACGCCGGCCGCGAGATGCGCCGGTTCGACGGGCGGCTGGTGGACGACCCCCGGACGAGAGCGGGCCGCCAGCGCCCCCGAGCCGACTGCGTCGCAGCCCCACGCACCCGCCGCCAGGATTCCTGGCCGGGCCCGGCCGCTCGGCTCGATCGACGGTGGCGCGTAGCGCGGATGCGCCCGACCGAGACGGGCTACTCGGGCCGCTCGATGGCCGTGTAGTCGAGGTACGACCGGCCGTCGACCTCCGACACGATCGCCGTGAGCCGGTACCGTCCGTCCGCCGACTCGACCTGCACCTCGGACAGCCCGACCGCCACGTCGGACGGATCCGGCCCCTCGCGCAGCGCCTCGCGGAGCACCCGCCCCTGCATCGAGGCGGGAATCCCGATACCCAGCGTATGGAGGAACGTAGGCGCGAAGTCGACGTTCCCGCTCGGCACGGCGCTCTCGACCCCCGCCTTGACGTCGGGGCCGACCGCAACCAGCGTGTTGTGGATGTCGAACGGGCTCGAGCTGCCGTGGCCGGCCACGCCCGGCTGCGCCGTCGTTCCGCGAAAGCCGTACCGGCCCACGGCGGCGGTCCAGCTCGGCGAGAAGAGGACCTGGGCGGCGCGGGGATGGCCCCAGCGTGCGAGGTCGAACGACAGGGTGCCGGGCGCCGAGCCCTCGAGGGCGCCGGGACGGGCCGACCGCGTGAAGACCGCCCCCACCCCCTCGGTCGCCTGCAGGGCGGCGGCGACGCCCGACACCGCGGCCGGGTCTCCGTCGCGCACGTAGACGGCGCCGGCCCCGGCCACGATGCGCGGGGCGCCGTCGTCGAGGGACCCGGCGAACGGCGCCAGCACCGCGTCGAGGTCGATGCCGCCGGTGTGCTCGGAGAACCCGTGGTCCGAGGTGACCCAGACGTTCGTCGTCTCGGACAAGCCGGCGGCGGCGAGGCCGTCCTGAAGGCGCTGGATCTCGGCGTCGAGCCGGAAGAGGGCCTCGACCATCAGCGGGTGACCCATGCCGTGCTGGTGCGCCGTGGTGTCGGGGTCGCTGAGCCACAGCACCGTCACCGTCGGGTCGACGGCGGGCAGGGCGACCTCGAGGAACGCGTCGACGATCCAGCGGTTCCTCCGGTGGTTCGGGGTGCCCGCCTCCGGGACCGACCCGAGGCGCTCGAGGGCCTGCGCGTGCAGATCGGCCGGCAGGCTGTACTCGTAGTGGACGATCGCCCCGCCGGCGACGGTGTGGTTGAGCAGGTAGGACGACCCGCTCGAGCCCGCGCTCATGACGAGGAGCCGGCGGCCCGCCGACTGGAGCGCTTCGCCCAGCGTCGGCGCCGTCAGCAGGCGCTCGTCCTCCGCCGACTCGATCCGCAGCAGGTTGCCGCGGTCGCTGGTGGAGAGGAAGCGGGCGGCCTCGACCCGGGGGAAGAACACCGAGTTGCCCAGCAACCCGTGGGTCTCCGGATAGGCCCCGGTGGAGATGGACGCGGCGTTGACCCGGGTCACGGTCGGGAACACCGCGTGGTGGCTGGTCATGACGACGCCGCGCCGCCCCAGGGCGTGGAGCGCCGGCATGAAGTGGGGCTGCACGTAGTCGGGGCGCAGCCCGTCGAGCACGATCAGCAGGTGACGGGGCCCCTCGGCGGGCGCCTCGTCCTCCTGGCCGGCCGCCCCGAGCGAGGGCACCGTCAAGGCGAGAGCCAGCGCCAGCACGTGGCGTGCGGCCAGTCCGGACATCGTCGGCGATCAGCGCTTGACCAGGTTCACGAGGAGGCAGCCGAGAACGACGACGAACGGGAGCACGGCGCCGGCGGCGAACGCGTACGTGGCGAGAGCACTCGGCTCGGGGAGCATCTGCGATCTCCTCTCGATGGCGGCCCGGATCGACCGGGACGGCGGTTGAACGACGCGGCGACGCTCCGCAGCTTCCGTCGGGTCCGCCGCGGGTCGCGCGTCTCCGATTCTAGCAGGCCCGGGGGCGCCGAGCCCCCGGGAGCTTCCGGCGGCCCTCGACGCCCGGCCGGCCGCCGCCAAGCCCTGCCGTTCGCGAAGCCTGGTCCCGGCCTCCCGCAACCGCGGTTCGTGGGACCACTCTGAGCGGCATTATTTCAGTGTTCACCGACATTTGCCGCGATTCAAACGTTCGCGAACCTCACCGGGGCACTAGTGGTCCGTCACGCCATAATCTTCGGATACGGACATGGATTTACGGCCCGTAATCGTTGTCGAATCACAGCACCCATGCCCGAACATTTAGCTGTGGCGAAGCACTAGACTCCTTGACCGGGCGCGATCTTCACAGTTGAGTCAAGTTTTGATCGCGTTCTGTTCGCCCACCGGCCGGGTGCGCTTGGCCCGCATGTCTCGTCGGTCTGAGCCGGAGCCTCGCTAGTGGTGCGTCACGCCATGATCGTCGGGCACGGACTGGCCCTATTGGTCACATCGTCAACGACTTGCCAGCACCGCATACCCGAACTCCTGGCTGTGGCACTGCACACTAGTGCGAGCCGAACGGAAACGCCGTGAGCCAGGCCCGCGCATGGTCGATGTCGTCGGTGCGCAGCGTGTCCGGGTTGAAGCCGCGCTCGGCGCCGAGATAGTAGCCCAGCAACTGGAAGGCGACGGCGGCCAGGGGCGGCATCAGCAGCTCGCGCGTCGCACGCGGCACGGCGATGACGAAGGTCGCGTCCGGGGCCACCGAGTCGTCTCCGTCGACCACCAGGGCCAGGCTCGGCGAGCCGGCGGCCCGGGCCGTGCGCACCGCGTCGTGCAGCCGCGCATAAGAGGCCCCGGGAGGCGAGACGACCACCGTGCCGACGTCCTCCGACAGCAGCGAGATCGCGTTGTGCGCGTACTCGGCCGGCCGGTAGGCCTTGCAGAGCAGGCTGCTCTCCTCCTCTATCTTCAACGCGCCCTCGCGGGCGGAGAACCAGTTGGCGCCGCCCCCGGACATCAGCAGGGCCCGCTGGTCCTTGAGGGCGTTGGCGATCTGCGACACGTTCACGTCTTCTTCCTCGAGGAACAGCGCCGCCGCGTTCGGCAGCTCGGCGACCGCCGCGCCCAGCTCTTCCGCCTCGCGGGGGTCGAGGGCCCCGGTGGCGGCCCCGACCTCCAGGCCCAGGAGGTACAGACCCACCAGCCGCGTCGTCAGCACCGACACGTCGGGGCCGCAACGCTGGCCGGCCGGGAAGCAGACGCTCTCGTCGCACAGCTCTTCCAGCGCGCTCCCGGGCGTGTTGGTCAGGCCGACGGTGAGAAGCCCCCGGTCGCGGGCCCGCCGGCCGGCCTCGAGCGTCTCGAGGCTGCCGCCCGTCGCCGACTGCAGGACGAGGGCGGCCGGCTCCGTCGCTCCGGGCCAGTGGTTCGAGAACTCGTGGGACTCCTGGCTCTCGGTCGACCAACCGGTCCACTGCCGGAACAGGAACGCCCCCAGCTCGGCGGTGTGGAAGGCCGACCCGCACCCGGTGAAGACGAGCCGCCGGACGCCCCGCTCGACGAGGCGCCGCGCGAGCGCGGCCAGCTCGGGTCGCAGGCCGGCCGCCTGCCGCATCAGCGCCGGCTGCCGGCGGATGTCCTCGATGAGGAGGTAGGGATGCCCCTGCCGAATGTCGCTGGTGCCCCGGATTCGAGCCCAGAGCGGCACGCGGGTGAGCTCTTCCTCCAGCCAGGGCGGCAACGGGTCGTCGGGCGTGGGGGGCGGCGCCCCGGGGTTCGCGTCCATCAGGTCGCGCGCCCATTGCGGCAGTCGTCGCTGTGCAGGTCGTCGCATCGCGTGTGGGTCCGCGGGCCCCTGCGCCCGAAGGACGGTGCAGGATACTAGAAACCGAGTCGGGCGGAAACCTCCGGACCGCCGTCGGGCGCACGCCCGCACGCCGGCGGCCGACGGCTCGGGCGTCGGGCGGAAACCTCCGGACCGCCGCCGGGCGGGCGCCCGCACGGCGGAGGCCGACGACTCGGGCGGAGAGCGCGGTCAACGGTCGGCGGGACGATTCGCGAGAGTCCGGGCGCGTTCGAAGAGGGCGGGGACGTTGAGCCTGGCGCAGAGGTCGAAGAGAGCCGGCCGCGGGCCTCGCCAGCGCAGGTCGTCGACGTCGTCGAACAGCCGCGCGTCCGTCCGCAGCGTGGCGAGGTCGCGGAAACCCCGGGCGAGGTCGCGGTGGCCGGCGAGCTCGGCCGCGAGGCGGCCCGCGCCCCGCACCGAGACGTCCCACTCGGCGGGGTCGTCCGGTATGGCGTCGATGCGCCCGTAGCGCCCGAGCACCGCCGCCGCCGACTTGGCGCCCCACCCCCGCAGCCCCGGGAAGCCGTCGGCGGCGTCGCCGACGAGGGCGAGGTAGTCGGGAATCGACGCCGGGGCCACCCCGAACTTCGCCCGCACGCCCTGTTCGTCCCGCAGGACGCCGGCCCGCCGGTCGAACTGCACCACCCGGCTCCCGGTCACGCACTGCGCGAGGTCCTTGTCGGGCGTGCAGATGAACACCTGCTCGACGCGGGCGTCGCCGGCCGCGCGCGCCGCCGCCGACGCCAACCCGTCGTCGGCCTCGAGCTCCGTCATCGGCCACACCGCGACCCCGAGGGCGTCGAGGGCTTCCTCGAGCAGACCGAACTGGCCGAGCAGGGCGGGGTCGACCCCCTCTCCCGTCTTGTAGCCCGGCCAGAGATCGTTGCGGAACGACTCGATGACGTGGTCGGTGGCGACGCCGAGGTGGGTCACGTCGTCCTCGAGCATCGACAGCACCGAGCCGAGGACGCCGCGGACCGCGCCGACCTCGCGCCCGTCGACGTCCCTCGCCGGCGGCACCGCGTAGAAGTGGCGGAACAGCTCGTAGGTCCCGTCGACCAGGAACACGTTCATGCGCGCAGGAGCGTGGGGATCAGCTCTCGCGGCGGGTCGGGGTGGCGGCGGTGGGGCAGGGCTCCCATCCCAGGCGGATCAGGTCCCGGCCCAGCTTCCTGGCCGCCTCGGTCAGGGCCGCGAGGTCGTCGTAGTGCTCGCTCTCCTCCGATCCGTCAGGATACAGCACCACGAGCTCGCAGGCCTCGGGACGCGAGTCGCAGTGGATGCCGATGAACCGGGGCGGCCCCTCGGCCCCCTTGAAGAACCACAGCATCACCGTGTTGTATCGGGCCTGATCGGGCGCTCTACAGCCGCCGTCGGCAATTTTGCGTGCAATCCTGGGCCATACCGGGCGTTGGCAGGAACCCGCGGCCTGACGCCGGGTGCACGTCAGATTTGTTGGAGAGCCTGAGGCTGCCTTGGCGACTCTTCGTTCCCGGAAGTCTCGAAGCAGCCGCGGAGCTTCCGGCCGTGCAGCGCAACGTCGGCGTCGGCCTCTGCGATGGTCCCGCCCATGCCGGTCCCAACAATGCTGACGTGCACCCCTGACGCCCGTCGTCGAGGCGCCGACTCGGGGAGCCGGGAGTCTGCGCCGCAGGACGGCGCGGACTCCCGACGGGTTGGTTGGACACCCCGGCTGAGCCGAGGACGGACGACGGGTGGGGCCAGGAGTCGGCGCGCCGCAGCACGGCGCGGACTCCCGGCAGGGTTGCCGCGAAAGTACACGGGGGTGAAGATGCACAGGTTCCAACATGACGAGAGGGTCGCAAAGGAGCGGCGGTCCATGCGCTACGCGGCGGCGCGGCCATGAGCGTTTGGTCGGGCGGTGAGCCGCGGGCGACGGTCTCCGGGGCCGGGTCCGGCCAGGGGCGCCGGGTCGCACCGCTTCCCGCCGCGGTGAATAGCGGACCGGCCGATACGTAGAATGGACAGTGCATACCGTGATGGTCCAGTCCGCGGTGCCGGCGCTGGTCGCCGGCGATGACGAATCCGATCGGCAGCTCGTCGACCAGGCCAAGGCCGGCGAGGCGGCCGCGTGCGACGCCCTCGCCCGGCGCCATCGCCGGGCCGCGTACCTGCTGGCCCTCCAGATGCTGGGCAACCGGGACGACGCGATGGACGTGACCCAGGACGCGATGCTGCGGTTCTTCACCACCCTGAAGAGCTTCGACGCGACCCGCCGCGTGCAGCCCTGGCTGTTCACCATCGTGCGGAACCAGGTGCGCGACCTCTGGCGCCGGCGGCAGCGGCGACCCGCCGACGCCATCGGCGAGTCGGACGCCCTGGTCGGGCAACTGGCCGCCCCGCAGCCGGGGCCGGAGGCGGATCTCCACCGCCGGGAGCTCAAGGCGCGCGTGTGGCGCGCCCTCGCCGCCCTCCCCGCCGAGAAACGCGAGATCATCGTGCTGCGCGACTTCCACGACCTGTCCTACAGCGACATCGCGCAGGTGCTCGACATCCCCATCGGGACGGTCATGTCGCGGCTGCACGGCGCCCGGCGGCAGCTCCGGGCGCGGCTCGAAGAAGGGGGACGTCATGCCTGAGCCCTGTGGGCGGACGTTCGACGAGGCCCTGCTCTCCGGCTACGTCGACCGGGCGCTGGTACAGCGCGACGAGCAGCGGGTCAGGGTGCACCTGGAGCACTGCGCCACGTGCCGGGCCGTGGTCGAGGACCTGCGCGCAGTGCGGGAGGCGACGATGACGTCGACGTTCGAGACGCCGCGGGACGACGAGTGGTCGGAGACCCCGCGAACGGAGTCGAGCCGGCTCCTGATCGGGCTGGGTTGGCCACTCGCGACGGCCTGGGCGGTGCTCCTGATCGGCTACGCCCTGTGGGGCATCTGGCAGGAGACCGACAACCTGGTCGAGCGGCTCCTGCTGCTGGGCGGGGCGACGGGATTCGGGCTGCTGTTCTTCGGGGTGCTGCTCGACCGGTTGAAAGCGGCGAAGACCGACCGCTACCGCGAGGTGCACAAATGATCGTGGTCACCGCGAATCGAGTGGCGGGCAAGCGGATCGCCCGCACCCTGGGGCTCGTGCGCGGCAACACGATCAGGACGCGCCACCTCGGCAAGGACATCATGGCGGTGCTGCGCAACGTCGTCGGCGGCGAGGTCGCCGAGTACACCAAGCTCCTCGCCGAGTCGCGCGAGCAGGCCCTGGACCGGATGGTGGAAGAGGCTCACGAGCTGGGCGCCAACGCCGTCATCTCGCTGCGGTTCTCGACGTCGATGATCATGGGGGCCGCGGCCGAGCTCCTCGCCTACGGCACCGCGGTGGTCCTGGAGGACGAAGAGGAGGGCGGGGGCGGCGGCGGGCCGGCGGCGACCGGGGGCTGACGGCACCGTCGACGGTCAGCCCAGTGATCGACATGAAGCTGCCGACTGCGCCCCGGGGCAGCCCGTTTTCTGCGGATGGCGCGCCCGGCACGTGGCAAGGTGATTCCGTCACCGTCCTCAGGACGGTGATCGATACAAGAGTTGCCACCTACGTCCAGATGCAGCCCGTTTCTGCGGTTTCCTGCGCTTGGCACGAGGCAAGGTGATTCCGTCACCGTCCTTTACTGCCGGTACTCGCGCAGCATCTGCTGCAGGGCCTCCTCCTCGGCATCCCAGGCCGACTGGATGTCTCGCAGGGCCGCCGTCGCGGTCGGCGCCTGCCGGGCGAGCGCGCGGTTGCTCTCGAGAAGCAGCCCCTCGGCCGCGGCGTGGTCGAGGAAGCGGAAGAGGTGGTCGTAGTAGCCGTCGACGTTGACGAAGACGCACGGCTTCTCGTGCAGCAGCAACGGCTTCTGCGCCCACGTGAGCGCCTCGAAGATCTCCTCGATGGTGCCGAAGCCGCCGGGGAGGGCCAGGCACCCGTGGCACAGCGACTGCATCCTGTACTTGCGCTGGTGCATGGTGTCGACGACGTAGAGGCGGCTGAGCCCTTCGTGCGCGAGCTCCTGGTACGCGAGCTGCCGCGGGACGACGCCGGTGGCGAATCCGCCGTTCGACAGCACGGCGTTGGCGAGCACCCCCATCAGGCCGACGCGGGCCCCGCCGTAGACCAGTCCCACACCGTCGGCCGCCATGAGGCGGCCCAGGTCCTCCGCCTCGTCCACGTACCGTTTCCGGTAGCCGACGTGCCCCCCCAGGTACACGCAGACGTGCTTCATGCCCTCGGGCGGTTCGACGCCCATGCGATCGCCGGCCGGCGGCTCTGCCATCCGTCAGATCTCGTGTCGCTTCATCCCGCCAACCCCGCGCGCGGCTTCGGGCGGGCCGTCACGCGCACGACTCGAGCGCCGCCGCGCGCGTCGCCTTCACGGGAATGATCCGATCGAAGCCGCTGACCCGGAACACTTCCTCGATGTGCGGCTTCATGCTGCAGGCGACCAGCGTGCCCGAGCCCGCCTTCACCGCCTTCGCGGCGAGGAGCAGCACGCGAAGGCCCGAGCTGCTGATGAAGTCGAGACGGCTGAAGTCGACGACCAGGCGCCGTTCCCCGCCGCCGATGCGCTTCATGACGCTCGCTTCGAAGGCGCTGACGTTCGCGCTGTCCAGCCGGCCGACGGGCGACAGCACGAGGACGCCCGCGTGCCGCTCTTCCGCGACTTCGGCTTCCATCGACCGGTCCGCTTCCTCGGGCCGCTCCACCGGCGCATGGTTGTGCTCCAGCGTCAACCGGTTCTCGCCCTCGGTGTACTGGTAGGTCACGCGATCGGCGAACGTGCGGACCAGGTGCAGTCCCAGCCCGCCGGGAGACCGGTCCTCGAGCGGCGACGACAGGTCCGGGCGGGCCCTCTCCGTCGGATCGAAGCGGCGCCCGTTGTCGGTGATCGTCAGGATCAGCAACCGGCCGCTGCTCCACAGCGTGATCTCGATCCTGGGCTCGGCGACCCCGTCGAAGCCGTAGTTGACCGAGTTCGTGACCAGCTCGTCGAGAGCCAGGTTGATCATATAGATCCTGGACTCGTCCAGCCGGTGGGCAGCGCCGAAGGCCTCTACCATCCGGGAGACGTCCCGAAGCGCCGACAACCGTGGAGGCGACAGCGAAATGTGCAGCTCGTCCTTCGACATCCGGTCTCCCCGGCCCCGTATGGCGACGCGCCGATTCGGAACCCCTCGTAGCGGTGAGGGCGGTTCCCTCATCTGTCACACGCCATCGGCGTGCCCCTCGACTGGCACGTCATCGGCGTGCCCCTCGGACGGCGTAGAACCGATGTCCGGACTACTGTAGCAACTACGGCCGCCGGGCGTCACGCGCGGAGCCGGACGGGGGTGCACGTCAGGAAAGTTGCAGATTCGCGGTTGCGAGCATTTCGGGCCAGGTTGGCGTGCGAACGGGTGGCTTTCGGCGAAGTGCTCGCGGCGGCAGAGGCGGGTTCCACAAGTCTGACGTGCACCCGCCGGACGGCTACAGCCCCATCAGGTTCGTCCGGAGCTTCGAGAGCCCCTGCCCGGCCGCCCACAGGTCCAGCTCGACCGACGCCAGCTCGTCGACGACGGGGACGGCGAGTCCGGCCTCCCGCAGGTCGATCGCCTTGAGGTAGGTGCGGCACGACCCGCACTCCTCCACGCGGACGTGCGGCCACGACTCGGAGACGTGGTGCGGGCGCCGGTCGGGGCGCTCCTCTCCGCAGGCCGGACAGCGCGTCCGCGGGAACCCCCATTCGGTCAGACAGAGCGAGCAGAGCAGGGTCCGCCGGCCCCTGGCCTCGGGCAGGTCGCGCAACACTGCGGCCACCGGCGCGTCGCCGCAGTGCGGGCAGGCGGCGCGGGCGCCGGCGTCTCCGGAAACCTGGTCGGCGGCGAAGCCCGCGGGCTCGGAGGCAGCGCCGCCCGCCGCTCGCCCGGCGAGCGCCTCGGCGATGGGCTGCAGGAAGGCGCGGGGAAAGAACTCGAGCGCCGCCGCCTCGCAATCGAGCGACTCGGCGACCGCGGCGACCGGCTGTCGGGCCAACGCCGCTTCGAGCAACGCCCGCAACGCGGCCGGCTCCGTCGACAGCCGCTCCGCGACCGCCCGCAGCAGCTCGGTCGCCGACGCGGGAAGGACCCGCACGAAGCGTCGAAACGCCCGTTCGCGCGATCGTTCCGGAAGCCGGGACAAACGCACGCGCGGCGGCTCGCCGGCGGCGGCCTCGACCGCCTCCGACCACCGGGAGCCGAGCGCCCTCGCGTACAGCGGCTCCTGCAGCGCCAGCACGTCGCCGTAGAACGCCAGCAACTCGTCCGCGTGCCGATGCTCGCCCCGCAACCGCTCGACGCGGGTGCGGCGCCGTGTCCAGACCGGATGAAGTGACATGCGACGGTCGCCAGCTCACGCCGGCTCGGGACCCGCGACGGACGAACGGCCCCGCCGCAATCGACCGTGGGCGCTACCCGCGCGTCGCCGTCCGGCTGCTACCCGCAGTGCGCCACGGGACCCTCGACGCCGACGCCGCCCCGCACGCATCCGCAACAGCAACGGCGCAACGCGCCGACGAGCCCGGACCAACGCGGTCGGCCGCGGGCTTCTCGGCGGCGACGCCGCCCCACGCGCATCCGCAACGGCGGGCGTCACCCGCCGACGCGCCCGGACCGCGCCGGCGGCCGCGGGGCCGGGCGCGGCACGGGGCGTTATCTCGCTCTCCGGGCGCCCGGCGTCAGGAGAGGCTGGAACGGTACCGCCAGCGAGAGGGTCTCGGTCCGCGGCGTGTAGCAGATCGTCTCGCTGCACACCTGGTACAGCACCGACACCGGCACGTCGACCACGTCCGGCCGGTCCGGGTTCGACCGGTGGAACACCTCGACGTTCGGCGTGACGGGGATTGCGACGTCGACCACCCCCTCGTAGACGTTGAGGGTGACGCCGAGCTGCGGGAACTCCCTCGGGTACGTCGGCGGGTACCGCACCGTGCCCACGCGCAGGCCGGGCGTGTCGGGCACCGTCACCTCGGACGCGATGTAGCCGTCGGGGAGCGGCCGGCCGTACATGTGAAGGCCGTCCTCAAGCTCGAAGCGCACGTGAACCATCGACCGGGTCTCGAACTGCATCGCCGCGTCGGACACGAAGGCGGAGATCTTCACCTGATCGCTGCCCAGCTCGACGACCGGCACCTCGTGGCGCGCGAGGATCTCGCCGAGGGCGGAGTCGCGAATCGTGCCCGCCGACTCGCGGGTGGCGTAGTGGCGGTGGAAGAACTTCTCGGTGACGACGCCGTTCCCGTCGGTCACGTAGACGCCGGGGAACGGCAGGCCGTAGAAGCTGCGGCCGGCGCCCTGCTCCGGATCGTCGGGAGAGATCAGGGTGTTGAGGATGCCGAACTCGCGGATCACCGCCGAGTCGACGTCGGACAGGAGATCGTAGGTCACGTCGTACTCGTCGGCGAACGTCCGGAGCTGCTCCGGAGTGTCGTAGCTCACGCCGTAGACACGGATGCCTGCCTCCTCGAAGAGCCCCAGGTTCTCTTGCAGCTCGACCAGCTGCGTTCGGCAGTACGGTCACCACACGGCCGAGCGGTAGAACACCACCACCGACTTCGAGTCGCCCCGGTCGGCGTGGTAGTCGACCAGGCGTCCCTGCTGGTTCGGCAGCGAGAACTCCGGAAGCCGCTCGCCGATCTCGGGTCCCGTCGGAAACTCGTGCGACGCCGGGTAGCGACGCGCCGGGAAGCTCGCGGGCATGCCGCCGATGGTGATGCCGAGGTCGTCGGTATGGGTGCCCGGCTCCAGGTCCTCGTGCGCCGAGCGCACCGGGCCAGCGTCCTGCGCCGCCGCGGGAGCGGGAGCCGACAGCAGCGCAAGCGCCGCCAGCAGTATCCAGCGTTTCATCGTCGTCTCTCCCTGGACCGGATCCGGCGACCGGGCGGGCCGCCCTTGCTCCGGGCCGCACGCATTCTATACGCTGTCCTCCGTCTTCCGAAGCACCGACAAGCGACGCTTGCCGGGCTGGCGGCCCTCACCGCACCGCGTCCGAGTACCAGCCCCGCCACACCGCCTTCCGGCGGCGGAACAACCCGATGACGACGTCGACGTCGGCGCCGGACGCGGCGCGCGTCGGCGGCGGCGGTGTGGATCGAGCCCAGGGTCGGCGCGAGGTACACCTCCTCGTTGAAAGGCGGGGACGACGATGGTGAGCCTCACTCCGACCGCAGGGCGACCATCGGATCGACGCGCGTCGCGCGGCGCAGGGGAGCGGCGGTGGCAAGCAGCGCGACCCCGCCGAGCAGCAGGATGCCGGCGACCAGGGTAGGAGCATCGGTCGCGGTGACGCCGAAGAGCACGCCTCTCATCACCCGCGCGCAGGCGACGGCCAGGCACCCGCCGGCGGCCACGCCCAGCAACAGCAGGACCGCGCTCTCGCGTCCCAGCAGGACGACGACGTCGCGCCGCTGCGCGCCCAGGGCGAGCCGCAGCCCGATCTCGCGGGTGCGGCGCACGACGGCCGAGGCCAGCACGCCGTACAGCCCGATGCCCGCGAGCAGCAGGGTGAGCCCCGCGAACAGCGCCGACAGGTAGCCGAGCATCCGTTCCGACGAGAGGCCCGCCTCCACGTCGACGTCCAGCGTGTGCACGGAGGTGACGGGCATGCGCCGGTCGATGCTCCCGGCGAGGGCGAGCAGGGCCGGGACGATACGCGCCGGGTCGTCGCCGGCCCGCACCAGCAGGGTCATCTCCGACGGGGGTCCCTGCTTCCGGTGGACGTACACGGTGTCCGCGGGACCGCTTCTGCCCCCCGGGTCTCTCGCGTCCGCGACGACACCGACGATCTCCAGCTCTTCCGCCCCCTGGCGGAGCCGCCTCCCCAACGGGTCCCGGCCGTCGAAGTAGCGCTCGACGAACGTCTCGTTGACGATGGCCGCGAGTGGACGGCCCCGCTCGTCGCGTTCGTCGAAGTCCCTGCCGCGGATCAGGTCCTGGCCCAGGGTCTCGAAGTACCGCGGGCTGACGAAGTTGAAGCCGACGACGGTGTCTCCGCGCCCCGGCGCGGGAACGTAGCCGGGCACGTCGATGCCCATCGTGACGGACATCGCGCCGTAGGGCGGGCTCGCCGCGAGACTGGCCGCGGCGACCCCGGGCAGCTCGCGGGCACGCGCCAGCATCTCGTCGAAGACGGCCGAGACCGCCGCGCCGGAACGGCCGCCCGCGGCGGGATCGACCCGTAGCGCGATCACCCTGTCCGGCTCGAAACCGAGGTCGACGGTGGTCAGCGTCGCCAGCGTCCGTGTCAGCAGCCCGGCCGCGAATACCACGGCCAGACACAGCGCAATCTGAGCGACGACCAGCGCCCTGGACATGATTCCGCGCCCCGCGGACCCGCCCGCCGCGGGCGCCCGCTCGTTACCCGAGATCAGGTCCGGGCGCGTCGCCCTGCACGCGGGAACCACCCCGCAGAGAACCGCGGTGGCGCCGGTCACGAGAATGGAGAAGACGAGCAGGTGCGGGTCGGCCGGCACGTGCAAGGCCGATGCGGCGGTCCGGCCCGCGTTCAGCATGCCGACGAGCGCACCGCGAATCCAGAACGACAATGCGACCCCGGCGAGCCCGCCGGCGGCCGCCAGCACGGAGACCTCCACCAGCAGTTGACGTACCAGTCTCGCCCTGGACGCGCCGAGGCACAGGCGCACGCGGAGCTCCCCCGCGCGCGCCTGCGCCCTGGCGAGCAGGAGATTGGCGAGATTGGCGCACGCCACCAGCAGGACCAGGGAGGCGAGTCCCATCGCCACGAGCACGGGTGCACCGAACGTCGATCTGGCCGTGTTCAAGCCCTGGGCCCCGTCGTCCAGCCAGAGCTCCCCCGGTCTGTCCGGGTCGATCGCCTGGAGCGCGAGCCGCGCCTGGCGTTCCGCCTCGGCCCGGGTGACGCCGTCCTGAAGCCGCGCCATGGGCACGAGCCAGGACAGGCCGTCCAGGCGGAGCGCCCCCGCCGCGCCGCTGAACGCGGGCAGGAAGTCGCCGGCCCGCGTCGCCGGCACCCCGACGTCGAAACGGCGGTGGAGCTCAGCGCCGTGGAAGCCGCGCTCGGCCACCCCCACGACGCGGTAGCCGCGGCCGTTCAGGAACACCGTCTGCCCGACCACGCCGGGGTCGCCGCCGAACGCGCGCTGCCAGAGCCCGTAGCCGAGGACGCAGACGGGATCGGCGGCCGCGTTCCGCACGTCGTCGTCGTCGAACAGGCGCCCGACGGCCGCCGTCACGCCCAGCGTGCGGTAGTACCGGCCGGTGACCAGCTCGCCGTTGACCCACCCGCCGCCGTCGCCGCCCGCCGACAGGTTGATCGGCCTCGCGAACCAGCCGAAGACGCCGGCAAAAGCCGGGGCCTGTTCGGCGAGGGCATCGACGGTCCGCGAGGTCCACACCACGCCGCTACGCTCGCCGCGATGAGTCCGGGCGAAGGTGACGAGGCGGTCCGGCTCGGTCACGGCGAGCCGCTGGAGGAGGACGGCGTCGACGAAGGAGAAGATGGCGGTGTTGGCGCCGATCCCGAGCGCGAGCGAGGCGACCGCGACCCACGCGAACACCGGGCTCCGGCGCAGGCCGCGCCACGCGTACCGGCCGTCCTGCCGCAGCTCGTCGGCGAGCCGCAGGCCGCGCGCGCGTCGGGGGCCGTCCTCGACGTTGTCCACGTTCAGCAGTGTACGCGACGGCAAGGCCAGGAAGCAGGCCCACCCATAAGGCCGCTGGCCATCGGCGCGCGCCCGGACCCGCAATCGAGGGTCACTTGTGCCGCAGCGCCTCCATCGGGTGGATGCGGGAGGCGCGATGGGCGGGGACGAACCCGGACGCCAGGGCGACGGCGGCCAGGCCGGCCAGCGCGGCCGCGAAGACGCCGAACGGCAGGCTGTCGATCTCGTAGAGCACCGAGCGCAGCACGCGCTCCAGCCGAGGGTAGCTAGCTAGTGCCTGCCAGAAAACCCCCTCCGGCGGGTGAGAATTTGGAGGCTGTCGGCCCTCGTGTGCCGCCGTGACTCGCCGCGCTCAGGCCGCAACGACCCGGCGGACAGTTCCGGGAGCACCGACCGGTTGGGATTC
>JAJEFC010000108.1 GCA_022820675.1 Vicinamibacteria bacterium
GGCGGGCGCGCGCAACCAGAGGGTGGGACATCGTGGCGCAGCCGGCGGTGACCGAGCCGGTCGGCGTTCATGCCGATCAGACGGCGCGGCGTTCGCGCGCGCCGGTCGCGGGACGTCGGACCCCCGGCGGTATTCGCGCCAGGGGAGCTCCCGACGACGGTCGGCCGGTCCGACACCAGCCCGCGGCGTCCGCGACGCCGGTTCCGGATGGCGCCGGGCCGCGCCCTTCGGAGAGGAATCCAGAACCCATGCCGACCACCCCTGACCAGTCTCCGCGACGGCGCGTCCGCCGGGCCGTTCTCTTCGTACCCGCGGTGCGGCCGGACCGGTTCGCCAAGGCCGTCGCCACCGGGGCCGACGCCGTCTGCCTCGATCTCGAGGACGGGGTCTCGTTCGCGCAGAAGGACGAGGCGCGGGACAAGGCGCTGGCCCTGCTGTCGGACCGCCCCCAGGTGCGCGCGGAGGTCGTCCTGCGCATCAACGAGCCCGAGTCCGAGCTCGGCGAGCGCGACATCGACGCCCTGCTCGCCTCGGGGGTCCGGCCCGACGCCCTGATGGTGCCCAAGGTCGGCGGTGCCGACACCCTGCAGGCCCTCGAGCGCCGGCTCGCCGCCACGCTTCCCCGCCTGCCCCTGGTGGTGCAGATCGAGACCGCGCGCGGCCTCGCCGCCGTCCACGAGATCGCCATCGCGTCGGCGGACATCGCCGTCCTCTTCTTCGGCGCCGTCGACCTGTCGGCCGAGCTGGGCTGCGCCATCGAGTGGGACGCGCTGCTCTACGCCCGCTCCCGGGTGGTGACGGCGGCCGCCCTCGCCGAGGTCGACGCCATGGACACGCCCTTCATGGACGTGGGGGCGCCGTCCCGGCTCGAGGAGGAGTCCCGCGCCACCCGCCGCCTGGGCTTCACCGGCAAGGCCGCCATCCATCCCACCCAGGTCCCGATCATCCAGGCCGCCTTCTCGCCCCCGCCCGACGCGGTGGCATGGGCCCGGCGCATCGTGGCCGCCTACGAGGCCAACGAAGGCGGCGTCCTCCTCGTCGACGGCAAGCTCATCGAGCGCCCCGTCATCGCCTCCGCCCAGCGCATCCTCGACGCCGCGGGGGCGGTCGAGCGAGCCGGCGGCGCTGCTTGACGCCTCGCGTGCGTGTCACCGGGAGTCGCGCGAGTATCGGTGGCGACAGGCGTCCACCTTGCGCGTCGAAGCACCGGGGAGTATGGTGATGTCTCGGACATCACTTGATTCCAGGGTTCCAGCATGAGTCAGATAACGGCACGCCTGCCCGATGCGACTGTCGAGGCTCTGGACGTTGCGGCGAAGGCGCTGCACCGAAGCCGCGCCGAGATCGTCAGGCAGGCGGTGGAACGCTATCTGGAGGACTTCGACGACCTGACGGTAGCCCTCGAACGGCTGCGTGATCCAACCGATCCGGTGCTGGATTGGGACGAGGTCAGGCATGCACTACTCGATCTGGATCAAGCGAAGCGCAGCCAGGGAGCTGGATCGAGTTCCGGAGCCTGACCGGCGACGCATTGCCCTCGCGATCGACCGACTCGCGGAGGAACCGCTGGCGGGAAGCGCCTTGAAGGGAGACCTCCGCGGCTTGAGGCGGATGCGCATCGGCGACTACCGCGTGGTGTACGAAGTCCTGGACGACGCGCTCGTCGTGCTTGTTGTGCGTGTCGGACATCGACGTGAGGCCTACCGGCGACGACGGCACTGACGGGCGCTCTCCAATCACTCCTTCACACGGCACTGTCGAACCGAGCGAGCAGGCGGCTGAAGTCTGCGAGGGGGACCGCCTCCCCGGCGCTGCGCGTCTGGCGCTCGTCGCCGCCGTGCACCACGGCGGCGGCGGCGCAGTCGGGCAGGAGGGGCATGACCCGCCCGAGGGCGGCGAACCATTCCGACGCGATGGTGGCGCCCGACTTGATCTCGATCGCCGCCAGGCGCCCCCCGGACGGGTACAGCAGGTCGCATTCCAGGCCGCGGCTGTCGCGGAAGAAGGAGAGCTCGGGCCGGCGCCCACGGTTGTAGCCGTGCTTCAGGGCCTCCGCCACCACCGCGTTCTCGAAGAGGGCGCCGCGCAGGGGATGCGTCCGGATCTGCCGGACGTTCTCGATTCCCAAGAGCCAGCTCGCCAGCCCGACGTCGTGGAAGTAGAGCTTGGGCGACTTGACGAGTCGCTTGCTCACGTTGACGTGGTACGGGGGCAGGCGGAACACGATGTAGCTGGCTTCGAGCACCGAGAGCCAGTGCCGGGCGGTGGTGTGGGTCACGCCCGCGTCGGCCCCGAGTGACGCGAGGTTGAGCAACTGGCCGACCCGGCCCGCGCACAGGCGCACGAACCGCTGGAACGCGTCGAGGTTCCTGATCTCCAGCATGCGGCGCACGTCGCGCTCGACGTAGGTCTCGACGTAGTCGCCGAGGGCCTGGGTGGGGTCGAGCTGCTGAGCATGGATGCGGGGATAGAAGCCCGTGAAGAGCAGGTCGTCTACACCGGTGGCCGCGCCGGAGGTGCGAAGCTCGTCCAGGGAGAACGGCAGCAGCCGCAGCAGGGCGGTGCGGCCGGCCAGGGACTGGTCGATGCGATCCGACAGCAGGAACTGACCGCTGCCGGTCAGCACGAAGAGGCCGTTCCCGCCGTGGTCGTCCGCGAACACCTGCAGCCAGGAGAGCAGCGACGGGACGCGCTGGATCTCGTCGAGAATGACGCCGCCGGGCCACGTCGCGATGAACCGCTTCGGGTCATCCTCGGCGAACTGCCGGTGGTTCGGCGATTCGAGGTTGACGTAGGCGAGGTCCGGCAGGGCGGTCCGGCAGAGCGTCGTCTTGCCCGACTGCCGCGGCCCGGTGACGGTGACGAAGGGGTACCGGCGGAAGAGCTCCCCGAGCAGCGGTGCAATCGTCCGTTGGACCACGAAATGCGATCCTAGTCAGGTCGTGCACAAATTGAAAGTAGTACTTGCAGTTTGTGCGCCGTTCGGGCTCGCCGCACTGACCGATTGCGCCGGCCCTGGACCACGGCAAGTCGACGGGTTGCGCAAGCTGATCCTGCCCAGTTCGGAAGCGACGCAAGAGGACGGGGAAGGGGTCCTCTTGCGGAACTAGGAGAGGGGTGGTAGTGTGCTCTCGAAGCGCCAGGAGTCAGCCATGGACATCACCAAGTCGTCCGCCCTCCTTCCCGGCACCCTCGACCTCCTGATCCTCAAGGCCGTCTCGCTCGACCGTCTGCACGGCTACGGGGTGCTGCTCCGCATCCGGCAGATCTCCGGCGAGGCCCTCGACGTGCCGCAGGGCTCGCTCTATCCGGCCCTCTACCGGCTCGAGCACCAGGGGCTCATCGAGTCGGAATGGGGCGAGAGCGAGAACCGGCGCCGGGCCAAGTACTACCGCCTCACCGACGCCGGGCGGCAGCGGCTCGAGGACGCGGGGGCGGGCTGGGAACGGCTCGCCGCGGCCATGGCCGCCGCTCTCCAGGCCACCCCCGGGGAGGCATGACGGCGGCGCTCCTCGCCGCGGTCGGGCTCTACGGGGTGCTCGCCTACGCGGTGGCGCAGCGCACGCGCGAGATCGGCCTGCGCATGGCCCTCGGCGCGGACGCGGCGCGGCTGCGCGCGATGGTGTTCGGCCAGGTCGGGCGCATGGCCCTCGCGGGCGGCGCGCTCGGGCTCGCGGCGGCCCTCGCCTTCGCGCGCGTCGCGCAATCGGTGTTCTACGAGGTCGAGGGCATGCCGCTCGCCGTCGCCGCCGCCGCGGCGACGGCCTGGCCGCCGGACTCGTCCCCGCCCATCGGGCGTCTCGCGTCGACCCGATGGACGCGTTGCGGCACCGGTAGACTCTGACGAGAGAGGCGGTGTTCTCGCAGCTACGGTCGTTCCTGACGGCCTGGGCCCGGCGCGGCGCTTCGAGGACGCGCTCGACGAGGAGGTGCGGTTGCTCTCACGCCGCCGCGGTGACGGCGGTCAGGCGCCCCGAGATCTCGCGCAGGCGAAGCCACTGCTGGTAGTAGAAGGGCAGCAGGGTCACCGACTCGGCGAACTCGAAGACGTACATGACGACGGCGAGCACCATGCCGTACTCGACGGTCCGCTCCGCCGCCTCCGCCACCGAGAAGACCAGCAGGCCCACCATGAGCACCCAGACGATGCCGAAGTTGGCGGCCTCGAGGTCGGACAGCTTGATGTTCCAGCGCATCATGTCGCGCAGGTGCCGGCCGACGCGGGCGGGGTCGCCGCTCTCGACGGCGTCGACCTCGCGCTCGTGCTCGTCGTTGAGGCCTTCGTTGTAGCGGGTGGTCAGGTTCCCGGTCAGGGCGTAGAGGACGACGGTGGCGGCGGCGACCGTGAGACAGCCGAGGAAGACCGGCCGGTTCAGGGCCGACAGGATGAGGACGGTGCCGGCGAGGCGGATGACGCTGGTGACGAGGTCGGGCAGCGAGTTCTCGAAGAACTCGACCATCTCCCGGAGCATCCCGAGGCGTGCGGTCCTCGTCGATGTGCTCTCGGTCTGGCGGTCGACGAGCTCCTCGCCGAGACGCGCGTAGATCCGGGCGTAGGCGCGGCTGTCGACGAGCCGGCGGACAATCGCGATGGCCATCGCCGCGATGCCGAGGCCCGCGAGCTCGTAGAGGCCCTGCCGCGAGTCGGCGAGCACGCTGTCGATGGCCCGGCCGATGACGAGCGGGAACAGCGTCCAGCCCGCCGCCTCGAGCACGACCAGGGACAGGGTGAGGGCGAAGCGTCCGGCGAAGCGTCTGAACAGGGTGAGCATCGGCGCGGTCTCCCGCGACGTGTCGGCTCCTGCCCGATCCTACGGATCATCCCGTCCGGATGATGCACCCGTCGGTCGACGGCCGGTTGGCGCAACGCCCCTGGACCGCCGCGAGGCGTCCCGAATTCCCGCGGACGATGCACGTTCGTGAACGGCCCGCCGCCGCAACGCTCTTTACCGCCGCCGGGGGCCCCGGGCTCCCGCGGACGATGCACGTCCGTGCAGGGCCCGCAGGCGCGTCGCCCTGGACCGCCGCGAGGCGCCCCGGATTCCCCGCGGTCGATGCCCGTCGGTGCACGGCCCGCTGGCGCACCGCCCTGGACCGTCGCGAGGCGTCCCGGATCCCGTGGGCGGTGCCCGTCGGTGAACGGCCCGCTGGCGCAACCGGCGCGGTGGGGCGACAATCTCCGGCATGACCGCGCCCCTGTTCGACCTGCTCCCGCCCGGCGAGGCGTCCAGCGACGACCTCCTCGACCGCTTCCTCGACTACGTCGACCGGCTGGGCCTGACCCTCTATCCGGCCCAGGAGGAGGCGATTCTCGCCCTGCTCGAGGACCAGCACGTCATCCTGAACACGCCGACCGGCTCGGGCAAGTCGCTGGCCGCGTTCGCGCTGCACTTCGCGTCGCTCGCCCGCGGGCGGCGCTCGGTCTACACCTGCCCCAGCAAGGCGCACGTCAACGAGAAGTGGATGGACCTGTGCCGCGAGCTCGGCCCCGACAACGTGGGGCTCGCCACCGGCGACGCCACCGTCAACCGCGACGCCCCGGTGCTGTGCTGCACGGCCGAGATCCTCGCCAACATCGCCCTCCGCGAGGGGGAGGCGGCGGCCGTTGACGACGTGGTGATGGACGAGTTCCACTGGTACGCCGACCGCGACCGCGGTGTGGCGTGGCAGGCGCCGCTGCTGACCCTGCCGCAAACGCGCTTCCTGCTGATGTCGGCGACGCTCGGCGACGTGTCGTTCTTCGAGGAGGAGCTGACGCGGCGCACCGGCCGGCCGACGGCGGTCGTCACGTCGAGCGAGCGGCCGGTGCCGCTGGAGTACGCCTATTCCGAGGAGCCGCTCGCGAAGGCGGTGGAGCGGCTGGTCGAGGCCGACCGGGTCCCCGTCTACGTGGTCCACTTCACCCAGAAGGACGCCGGCGCGAGCGCGCAGAGCTTCACGAGCCTGCAGATCGCGACGCGCGAGGAGAAGAAGGCGCTGGCCGCGGCGGTCGAGGACGTGCGCTTCTCGACCCCCTACGGCCCCCGCGTCCGCACCTGGCTGAAGCACGGCATCGGCATCCACCACGCGGGCCTGCTGCCCCGCTACCGCGTGCTCGCCGAGCGGCTCGCGCAGCGGGGCCTGCTCAAGGTCATCTGCGGCACCGACACGCTGGGGGTCGGCGTCAACGTGCCCATCCGCACCGTGCTCTTCAGCCGCCTCTCGAAGTACGACGGCGAGAAGACGGCGGTGCTCACGGCCCGCGACTTCCACCAGATTGCCGGGCGGGCCGGGCGCAAGGGCTTCGACGAGCGCGGCTACGTCGTGGCCCAGGCCCCCGAGCACGTCATCGAGAACCGCCGGCTCGCCGAGAAGGCGAAGGCCGGCAAGAAGGTGGTCCGCCGCCAGCCGCCGCGCGGCAACTTCGCGCCCTGGGACGGGGCCACGTTCGAGCGGCTCGTGCGCGCGCGCCCCGAACGGCTCAGGTCGCGCTTCGCGGTCTCGCACGGCATGCTGCTCAACGTGCTGTCGCGCCGCGGCGACGGCTGCGCGGCGATGCGCCGGCTCGTGGGCGACAGTCACGAGTCGGACGTGGCGAAGCGCGCGCACCGCCGCCGCGGGTGGCAGCTCTTCCGCGCGCTGGTGGCGCGCAAGGTCGTCGAGATCGTGCCCCGCACGCCCGAGGGCTCGCGGCTTCGGGTGAACGTCGACCTCCAGGACGACTTCTCGATGGACCAGGCGCTGTCGCTCTACCTCATCGACACGATTCCGCTGCTCGACCCCGACGCCGAGAGCCACGCCCTCGATCTGCTCACGCTGGTGGAGAGCATCCTCGAGAACCCGGCCGCGATCCTGTACCGGCAGCTCGCCAAGCTGAAGGCGGAGGCGGTGGCGGAGATGAAGGCGGCCGGGATGGACTACGACGAGCGCATGGCCGAGCTGGAGAAGCTCGAGCACCCCAAGCCGCTCGCCGACTTCGTCTACGCGACGTTCAACGACTTCGCCGACCGGCACCCGTGGGTGGGCGAGGAGAACATCCGGCCCAAGTCGATCGCGCGCGAGATGTTCGAGACCTGGCTCTCGTTCGCCGACTACGTCCGGGAGTACGGCCTCGAACGCATGGAGGGGCTGCTGCTGCGCCACCTCGCGAGCGTCTACAAGGTGCTGCGGCAGACGGTGCCCGACGGCGTGAAGACCGACGAGGTGGTGGAGATGGAGCTCTATCTCCGGGACCTCGTGCGCCGGGTCGACTCGAGCCTGCTCGAGGAATGGGAGCGGATGCGCGACCCCGACTTCCAGGCTGCGCGCGCGGAGGAGGCGGAGCCGGCCGCACCCGGCCGCGACGAGCCGGTCGACGTGACGCGCGACGCGCGCGCGTTCACCGCCGCCATCCGCGCGCGCGTGTTCGCGCTGCTGCGCGCGTGGTCGACCGGCGACGACGAGGCCGCGCTCGATGTCCTCGACACTGCCGTCGACGGGGCCGATCGTCCCTGGACGGCCGAGCGGCTGGCCGCAGCGCGCGAAGCGTTCGCGGCGGAGCACGGCGGCCTGCGCCTCGACCCCGAGGGCCGCAACCGGCGGCACACGCACACCGAGCCGTCGGACGACGCCGCGTCGTGGCGGGTGGAGCAGATGCTGGTGGACACGGAGGGGCACAACGACTGGGTGGCGGAGCTCGAGGTCGACCTGGCCGCCTCGCGCGCCGCCGCCGAGCCGGTCGTCCGCCTGCTGCGCCTGGAGAGCCTGACGCCGTAGGAGCCCGGTGGTGGAAGCCGCGCGGTGCATCGCGTCCGGAGGGCCACGGCGGAAGCCGAGGCGTCCGCCCGACAAGGCGTGAGGACGGAGCATTGGGGCGTATGCAGCTGACGAACAACCCAGTCGGGCGGGATGCATCGCCGCTCGAATGCAGCGGGACTCGCCACGGGGCTGGCAGGCGCGAGAGTGGTGGCAGGTAGCGCTCGGGGGGCGCGCTCGAGGGGCGTCGCGGCGGGTGACTCGCACACCTCGTCCGGAGCCGGGAGGCGGCGTCAGGCGTGCGCCGGGGCTTCCGTCGCTTCGGCAACGGAGGCGGGGGACGTGGTCGTCGCCGGCCGCTGCCTGCGCATCTCCTCGAGCCGGTCGTGGGCCAGCATGTTCTGGATGAGGGGCAGGTAGAACACGCCGTCGTCCCGCACCCGCACGGCGTCGTCCGAGACCGTCACCCACCCGATCTCCTCCAGCGCCCGCCACACCACGGCGTGCTCGTCGACGACGTCGCGGCCGAGCAGCTTCCGGTAGGCGGCGCGGTCGACGGCCAGCCCCTGCATCTCCTGGAAGAGCAGGTGCAGCCGCAGGTCCGCCGGCGTGTAGTGGAACCCACGCATCACCGGATAGCGTTGCTCGCGGATGCACCGGAAGTACTCGTCCACCCGCACCTGGTTCATGAACGCCCATCCCGGCGACTGCGGGGTGCCGAAGAAGAACGAGATGCCGGCGTAGCCCCAGCCCCAGGCGTCGCATCCGACCGGTCCGCTCCCGTTCGACGCGAACGGCTTCCTGAACAGCTCCTCGTACAGGTACGAGCTCGGCACCGGGGCGTCGCGGCGCTCGAAGTCGTAGGCGGTCACCTGGGTGTAGCCGCAGGCCTCGAGCACGGCCTTGCCGGCCCGGTACATCTCGAGGTTCTCCTCCTGGGAGGGCAGATCGCCCCGGCGGTTGCGGGCGAAGTCGGTGCGCCCGGCGACGTTCAGCTCATAGTGGGTGATGTGGGCGACCCCGGTGGCGGCGACCGTCTCGAGGTCGCGCACCATCTGCTCGATGGTCTGGTTGGGCCAGCCGAAGATGAGGTCGACGCTGATGGGCAGGTCGAGCTCGCGGCACGACTCCAGGGTGCGGAACACCTGGTCGGCCCGCTGCCGGCGGCCGCTCGCCTTGATCAGCTCCTCGTCGAGCTGCTGCACGCCCATGCTGACGCGGTTCATGCCGCACTGCTTCATGGCGGCCAGCTTGTCGTGGCTGAAGGTCTGGGGAATGCCCTCGAGGGTGATCTCGATGTCGGCGGGAATGTCGAAGACGCCCCCGACGATCTCCATCAGCCGCGCGTACTGGTGCGGCTTGTAGAGGTTCGAGGTCCCGCCGCCGAAGTAGATGCTGGCCAGCTCGGCCCCCGCGAAGTGGTCGCGGAACAGGTCGCCCTCGCGCTCGAGGTATCCGAGGTACTCGTCGAGCTGCCGCTGGCCGGTGTAGATCTCGGTCGGAAAGAGGCAGAACCCGCAACGGTCGGGGTCGGTGGGCAGGCAGTACGGGGTGCCGACGTAGAGGTTGACGCGCTTGGGTATCTCGCGGTTCGTCCGCTCCCGGGCGCGCAGCACCGCGTCCATGGGGACGTCCTGCTCGGCCCAGTGCATGGGGGACGGATGGCCGTGCAGCACCTTGTTGCTCTGGCGCCGCTTTCGGTGCTTCTCGACGAACGCTTTGGCCGCCCGGACGTCGCGCATGTGGATCGGACGATTGTCGGACGGCTACTTCGGCTTGTCAACACCGGCGACGGATGACGGCGGCACGGGTGCGCTCTCCGGTACGTCCACGTAACGTGCGCGGGACATCTCTGCGCCGTATGCGATACACGCCAGAACGTCCGCGTCCTCAATGCCGGGATACTCCTCGAGAAGCTGCTCCACCGTCCACCCGTCGGCCAGCATGTCGAGCACCAGGGACACCCAGATGCGGTGTCCGCGGATGCAGGGCTTGCCGAAACAGATGTCGGGGTCGATCGAGATGCGGGAGAGGAGCTCGCGCCTGTTCATCGGGAGCTTTCCTCTGCGCGGATACGAGTGCCGCTCGGGAGGAGTCACCGCACCCGGGCCAGCACGGCGTGCCCGGCGTTGAACTCGATGTCGGCGGGGCGGGCCGGCAGCGGCAGCTCGACGGAGACCTCGGGGGCGTCGACGAGGACGTGGCGGACGATCGGAGGACGGTCGTCGAACGTCAGCCGGATCGGCACCGGCATCCGGAACCCGTCGGGCACCTCCTCCTGGCGGATGCGGCCGTGGAGCAGGAACGGCGCCGGCCGGTCCAGCACCCGGCTGACGTCGAGATCGACCCGGTAGGTGGGGACGTCGACGCCGTACACCCACTGGTCGAAGAACCACCCCATCGGCTCGCCGAACGCCAGGGCGACCGCGGCCTCGAACGAGCGCGTGGACATCTCGCGCCCCAGGTGGGCGGCGACGTAGCCGCGCATCAGCTCCCTGAACCGGGTGTCGTCGCCGGTCTCCCAGTCGAGCAGCATCGAGCGCAGCATGTGCAGGACGTAGGCGCCCTTCTCGTAGATCAGGATGCGGTGGTCGATGCTCGCGCCGAAGCGCGGCTTGGTCGAGGTGAGCCGATAGCCGACGGCGAGGGGGCCCGCCTCGTGCCCCTCGGCCCACCGCAGCGCCTCGGGGCGGAAGCCGTAGTGCCGGAGCCCGAGGCCCTGGCCGACCTGTCCCTCCCCCAGCACGTCGAGGCGCCACGCGTCGATCATCTCCGCGAACTGATCGGGGTCGTCGAGGCCGTGCAGCGCATAGAGGGCGGCCGCGTAGTTGGAGAAGCCCTCCGCCATCCACTGGTCGCGGTAGTCCCGCCACCAGTCGACCCCGGCGCCCCACCACTGGTGCGCCACCTCGTGGGCGCGGAACGCCTCCGCCTCTCCCGTGTGCATGTCGCCGAAGGCCTGGTACGACAGGAACAGCAGGCCGGGAAAGGCCTGCCCGCTCAGGGTCTCGGTCTCGGTGACGAGCAGCGACGGGTGGGGGAACGGTCCGAAGTACTCGGCGAGGAGCTCGATGGCGCCGGTGACGTCGGCGATGGTCCTGTCCCGGCTGTCCGGCGAGAACCCCCGGTGGTTGGGGTCGGCGTAGAGGGAGATGGCGGGGGCCTCCGGGCGCTCGACCTCGGTCACCTCGAACTCGCCGTAGTGGAAGGCCATGCTGCCGACCGGCCCGTTCGTCGTCCAGCGCTGGATGCGGGTGTCGTCCTCGACGCGCTCGTCGAGCAGGGTCCCCCCGCTGGCGACGCGGTACCGCTCGGGCATCCGGAAGGTCGTCTCGAGGCGGCTGGTGCGGTTGTCGGCGTGCTGCGGCCACCAGCTCAGGGTGTCGAGGAGCACGAAGTCGCGGGTCTGCCGGAGCCGATCGACGAGCGGCCCCTCGTAGGCGAGCTCGAGGATGAACGACTCGCCGGCGGCGGCGGTGCGGGGCACGGCCATCGTCACCCAGGGCTCGAAGTGGTCGTCCTCGAAGGTCCGTTCCTCGCGCTCCTGCGCGAAGGGCAGCGGCTCGCCGGTCAGCGCCGTCGGGTCCGCGGGGTCCGCGTCGGGGTCGGCGGCGCCGGAGGCGAGCAGGCCCGCGCCGGCTGGTCGATCGGTCGGGTCGGGGCGCCACCGGACGTCGGTCACCTCCAGCATCATGCTGATCTGCAGCCGGAGCCCCCGCGTCGGCTCCAGCGGCTCGATCAGGAGGGCCGCGGTCGCGCGGACGTCGCCGTCCCCGTCGAGGGCGATGTCGACCTCGGTGCGCGGCACCCACGCCCGCGGCGTCCAGCCCTCGCGGTCGGGGTCGACGGGCCGCGGGGGCAGCCCCAGGGCCGGGCCGGTCGCCTCGTCGTCGTCGAGGGTGTCCGGGTCGACCGGGAACGGCCCGAGGGCGCGGTCCGCGTAATCGGACCGGTAGTCGGTCAGGGCGTCGAAGCGCATCCAGTGGTCGGACACCCCGCGCCGGTCGTCGTGGCGGTACAGGGCCACCTCTTCCGGGTCGTGGGGCTCGACCACGAGGGTCAGCCAGCCGTGGTCCTTGCTGTCGAGCTCGACGAGCCGGTAGGCGCGGCCGGCCGGCAGCGTGCCCGTTTCCCGCCGCCACAGGTCGTGGAGGACCCGGCTCTCGGGGTTGAAGTTCCGCTCTTCCAGCAGCCGGCGCCGCCGGTCCCTCAGCCGCCGGTTGGCGCGCTCGGTGTCGCGCCGGCGCTCGCGGCCGGGGGCGGCGAGGGCGCGAAGCCCCCCGGCGGTGTCATCGCCCGCCCACAGGACGAGACGGTCGAAGGCCTCGTCGACCTGATGCTCGTCCGAGAACCGCTCGAGCTGGTGGTGCTCGACGGCGTCGGGGGGGTAGCCGCGCAGCCGGCCGTCGCCGACGAAGACCGCGGTCGTTACCGCGCCGCCGATCTCGGGGGCGAGATACAGGCGTCCTTCCTCCAGTTCGATCTCGAAGCGGTCCACCCGGAAGCGGCCGCTGCGAATCTCCCCGGCGTAGGAGACCTCCGCCTCGCGCAGCTCCTGATAGAGGGGCGGGAGACCCGGTCCCTCCTCGTCCGAGTCCTGCCCGGTGCCTGCGCGGGCCGCCGCGGCCGTCGCCATCGCGAGGGCGACGAGGGCGCCCGTCAGCATCGGTGCGGCGGTCCGGAACCTGGTCGGCATGCGGTCAGCTTACCATCGGCGACGGCCGGTCGCCCCGTCGCCTCGCCAGGCCGGGCGCCTCGGCGTCGGCCGGCATCCCGGGCGCGGTGCAACGCGAGGTCCACCGCGGCACGGTGGGGTCGCGCCGGCCTCGCCGGCCGTGAAACAATCGGAGTGAAGAGGTCGACCGGCGTCATCCAGGGACGAGCGGCCCGGTGACGGCGCCAACCGGCCACGGGATCTGTCTGCGATGCGCGGCTCGGCGTGAGGGGGACGGGAGCGAATGGGCACGACGATTCGATGGGTCGCCGGCGTGATTGGCGTGCTGGCGCTGCCGGTGCTGGGGGCGAACGGGTGCACCTCGAACCCCTTCCTGCCCACCGATGTGCTCTTCCTGCAGGTGTACGAGATCGAGATCGGCGCCGGGCGGGAGGTGGTGGTCGGCGACCGGGTCGTGATCGACTACGTGATGTGGGCCTACGATTCGGAGCAGGCCGACAGCAAGGGGCGTGAGATCGGGTCCCGCAACGGCTACACGTTCTTCCTCGGCGCCAACCAGGTGAACCCCGCGTTCGACGAGGGCCTCGTGGGCATGCGGGTCGGGGGACTGCGCCGACTCGTCGTTCCCGCCGGCTACGTGAACGCGGGAGGGGCCGCGTTCACCTCGGCGCCGCCCAACGCGCCGCTCGTCGCGGAGGTCCGGATGGTGGAAGCGCAGGCCGTGGGGTAGCAGCAGAAGCGCCGTCCGCCCTCGGCGGCGAGGACGGTCTCGATACTCCCGCCGCTTCGTTGGTCAACTCTCGGAGTGCGCGCCCCTCCTCCTCGATTCTCTCAAGGTGCCGCTGTGCGCCGGCGCTGATGCCGATCGCGTACACCAGCGCCTCGGTCCGCCGGATGAGCGACGGCACGTCCCGGTCTGTCCTGCTCAGCCCGGATTGACCACTTCGAGCACCGCCAGCTCGTGATCGCCGGGGCTTCCGCGCACCGGCCGTCCCGCACTGCCTCGGCGCCGAACGCGGTCGGCACCCCGCCGCATGGCGCGAGTCCGGCTATCGGAACAGCCGGGTGACCTTGACGACGAACCCCCGGTTGCGGAGCTCGGCGTAGCGGTCGGGCCGCAGCGGGTCGACGTCCTGCTCCTCGGTGTACACCACGAACAGCTCGCTCCCCGGCGAGTACTCCCACCGCAGCCGGAGGTTGGTGCCGAGGGTGTCGTTGGTGGAGTTGTACTGGAACAGGCCGCTCACGAACATGCGGGGCGAGAAGGTGTAGTTGAGCCGCCCGAGCATCAGGTCGGTGCGGAACGACCCGCCCGGCAGGTCGATCCAGTTGAACGAGACGCCGGGCTCGACGGACAGGCGCGGCGACAGGTCGACGCGCCCGCGGCTGAGGTCGACGGAGGTGAGCTTGCCGTCGAAGTAGCCGCCCGTCGCCACCTCCACGCGACCGTTCAGCACCCGTTGGGGGCCGAGCGCATAGGTCAGCCGCACGTCGGTGAAGTCGTAGCCGCCGGCGGGAATCGCGACCGTCCCCCCGCTCGGGCGGAACGGCCTCTGCAGCAGCTCGTGGCTGTCGCTCACCCGCACCCCGAACTGGTCGCTGTTCTCGAGCTCGGTCTGCATCGCGACCTGCTGCTGCCGGGTCTCGAGCAGGCCGGCGTCGGCGGTCAGGAAGTAGTCGAGGCTGGCCTCGACGACGAACTGGCGCACCGACTCGATCGACCGCGGACGCGGGCTGAAGCGGCCCGATACCGAGGTGCGGCGGAAGTTGTCGCGGCGCAGGAACCCGACCTCGGGGCGGAAGTCGTCCTCGACCACGAGGTGGTCGAGCTCGAAGCCGTAGCGATCGGCGCCGTAGTCGAACCGCGCCTGGTAGCTGGCGTCGCGGCCCGTCGCCCCGGTGGTGCGGGTGCGGGCGTAGTAGCCGAGGAAGTTGACGCTGTCGAAGAACGAGAAGATGGCGTCGGCCCCGAAGGCCTGGTTGGTGCCGGTCCCGTCGCGCGACACCGACCGGCTCGTCATGAGGGCCCCGACGCTGCTGCGCCGCAGCAGGTCGCGCTTGACGCGCAGCACCGTGAAGTTGGTGGCGGCGGCGTCGAGGATCGTCTCGCCGCCGGCCCGGGTCGCGAGCTCGCCGGTCTGGATGTTCAGGGCCCCCACGTCGAACGCGCCGACCTTGCCGGTCAGGCGTCCGCCGCCGAGGATCGGCACGACCTCGCCGCCCTCCAGCCCGATGCGGCGGCTGTAGAAGAGGGTCGGCGCATCGCCCCGCCCGAGCACGCTGCCCTGCCGCAGGATGCGGGCGGTCCTGAAGCTCCCGCGCGCGAAGTCGAAGATGCCGCGCCCCTCCAGGAAGAACTCGCGCTTCTCGGGGAAGAACAGGTTGAACCGGGTCAGGTTCACCTGCTGCTCGTCCACCTCGACCTGCGCGAAGTCGGTGTTGACGGTGAAGTCGGCGGTCAGGTTCTGGGTGACGCCGTACTTCAAATCGACGCCGATCTCGCCGTGGCGGGCCCCCTGGCCGGCCGGCGCGTTCACGTCGGTGGTGGCGCCGCCGATGGCGTACGGCTTGACCTCGAGGTGGGTGCCGGCGGGCGGGGCCTCCAGCCCCACCAGGGTGCCCGCCGCCGACACGCGGAAGACCCCGCCCCGGCCCCCGAACCCCGCGGCCGAGATGGGGATCAGGGTCAGGTACGACCACTCGTTCTTGCGGATGACGGTGCGGCGTATCTGGATGCCCCACACCTGGTCGCGCTCGGGCCGGTAGCGCAGCGACTTGAACGGCACCACCATCTCGATGGTCCAGCCGCCGTCGAAGCGCCCCGTCCGCACGTCCCACACCGGGTTCCAGTCGCGGTTCGGGTTGCCCTCGTTGGTGATCGCCTGGTCGACGAAGCCCCCGGCGGGGTTGGCGTAGAAGAGCAGGGCGTTGCGCCGGTCGTAGAACGTGTCGATGAGGAAGCCGAACAGGTCGTTGTTCAGCATGTTGAACGCGTCGCGGCGCATCTCCGTCGCCGTCCACTCGCTCGGCGGCGCGCTGTCCCAGCAGCGGCCCGCGACGTAGAAGTTCTCGTCGTCGAACATCACCCACGCCTCGGTGCGCTCGGTGGCGGGAGCGCCCTCGTCGGGCAGCTGCTGGATGAAGTCGGACACCGGGGGCACGGTCTCGTAGACCGGCTCGTCGAGCCGCCCGTCGACGCGGAGCGGCGCCAGCAGCGGGATGGCGCGCATGGTGGCCTGGCCGCCGTCGCGCGTGATCATCGCGGGCGGCGCGGGCGGGGGAGGGCCGTCGATGGCGACGCCGGGCTCGACCGCGACGATCGCGGCCGGCGTGCCGGGCACGGGCTGGGCCGCGGCGGGGGCCGCGAGGCCGAGGGCAGCGGCCAGGAGGAGCGGCGGGACCCGCCGGGGCCGGCACGGCCGCCCCGCCCCGGAAGCGGCCCGGCGATCTCTCGGGGCGAGGGCCGCGGTCGTGCGATCCCACCGGCCGGTACGTGTATCATGGTCGTTTTCGGGGGGACGATCACTGCTGCTGCCGCAGTCCGGATGGAGGGGCTTGGTCCGTCGCCGCCACGCTCCGATGATACTTCAGCCCTCTGCGGGCTTGACGGCCCGGAGCCCGCGTCGCCCTCCGTTTCCGCGCCGCAAACGGGGCCATGCGCGGGCCTTGGGCCGCAGTTGCTGCACGTCCTTCGCGGCGAGCAGGGGGGCGACGACAGGGTTGCCGGGCCGCCTACGAAGCGGCCCGGCCGCGATTGACGGTGCCGGGCGTCTACCGCGAGGCACGGCGGCCTTCCCGCTACGCGACCCGGTGCAGCAGCTCTTCTCCAGCCGCGAGCCGCCGGCAGTTCTCCACCGCGACGGCGAGGCTCCGGTCCAGCGTCTCGCGGGTCATCCACGCCGCGTGCGGGCTGCAGACGACGTTGTCGAGGTCGAAGAGGGGATGGCCGGCGGCGGGCGGCTCGGTATCGAGGACGTCCAGCCCCGCCGCGCCGAGGCGGCCCGACCGCAGCGCCTCGGCGAGCGCCGCCTCGTCGACCAGCGCCCCGCGGGCGGTGTTGACGAGGATGGCACCCGGCTTCATGCGGGCGATGGCGCCGGCGTCGATGAGCCGCTCGGTGTCCGGCGCGAGCGGCACGTGCAGCGACACGACGTCGCTTGCGGCCAGCAGGGCGTCGAGCGAGACGCGCTCGCCGACCGCGTCGGGCTTCGGGCTGCGACTGGCGTACAGCACCCGGGCCCCCATGGCCCGCAGCATCGGGGCGAGGCAGCCGGGGACCGCGCCGTAGCCCACCAGCCCGACGGTGCGCCCGCACACTTCGCCCGCGTGGTCCTGGAACGCCGGCGGCAGGTCCCAGCCGGTGCGCGCGGCGGCGTCGAGCCGGTTGGCCCGCCGCAGGGCGCTCAGCACGAGCAGCAGGGTCATCTCCGCCACCGCCCGGGTGTTGGTTCCCGGCATGTTGCAGACGGCGACGCCGCCCCGCCGCGCCGCCTCGATGTCGATGGTGTTCACGCCCACGCCTATCTTCTGGATGAGCCGGAGCCGCGGGCCCGACGCGATGATCTCCGCCGTCAACGGCTCCAGCAGATGCCAGATCGCCTCGGTCTCGGGGAGCAGCTCGCGGAACCGTTCCCGGTCCGACGGCTCGCAGATCGAGACCGACAGCCCCCGGTCGCGGAGGGCCGCGAGCCGGCGGGTCAGGTCCGGCCCCGCCGGGTAGTGCCAGATCACGTTCATGGTCGACTCCGTCTTGGTCCGGAATTGCGCAATCCGGGTCGGCCCGCGCTAGCCCGGAGAGCGTCGCCTACGGCTCCGCTCACCGCCCAACCAACCCTCCAGGAGTCCGCGCCGTTCTACGGCGACTCCTCGCCCGCCCGTCGTCGCCTGCGGCTCCGCCGGGCGCCCAACCAACCCTCCAGGAGTCCGCGCCGTTCTACGGCGCAGACTCCTAGCCGACGAGCAAGACGGCGGTCGACAGGCGTGTGCCGTCGAGGGACCTTCGCAGCCGGCCGTCGAACGTCACCAGACGTCCCCGCCGGTGGGCCGCGAGCGCAGCCAGGTGGAAGTCGGTCAACTGATGGTGGCCCTGCAGCCGGCGCGCGATCTCGCCGTCCATCGAGACGCGCAACGAGAGGTCGTCCGGCCAGAAACGATGACCGCCGGAGTTGCAGAAGAGCGCCAACCGCCGCAGCACTTCGTGGGGCGAGGCCGACACCGTCGGGTATGCAGGGTTCGACAGGATCCGGACGAACCCGGTCTCCGTGATGGTGCAGGTCGCCCAGTCGGCGGCGCCCGTCGCGCCGAACCAGCGATGCGCCGCCTGGTGGTTGGGGTGCCGCACGTCGAACAGCGCCACCAGGAAGTTCACGTCCAGCAGGTGGCTCACGGGGCTTCGTCGCGGAGCCGGTTGACCAGGTCGAGGTCGGGGGGCGCGACCTCGGACGTTGCGCCCGGGGGTGCGGCGAACACGGGCACGCCGTTTCTGACCGGCGGCGTCGCTTCCGGCCGGAGCGCCTGAAGAATCAGCTCCGAGGCCACGGCGCCGAGTGTCTTGCCGCGCTGGTGGGCAAGCTGGCGCACCGCGGCCATGGCATCGGCCGACAGGTTCAGGGTGGTTCGCATCCGCTGGTATCCTGGATCGTGGTCGGGTTGACGTCAAGCACCACGCATCGCGCATCATCCAGGTCCGGGCTGGTGGAGACCGCCGAACGGCTGCGAAATCGCACGCGGAGGCTGCGGTTCGCGCCGCCGGTGGCGTGCGTCTACGCGCCCCTCGACTACGCCTGGGCGCCGCACCGGCTCTACCTGGAGCGGTACGGCGTCGAGCCGCGCGAGGTGCTGTTCGTCGGGATGAACCCGGGCCCGTTCGGGATGGTCCAGACCGGCGTGCCGTTCGGCGACGTCGCGATGGTCCGGGACTGGCTGGGCATCGAGGCGCCGGTCGGGCGGCCGGCCCGCGAGCACCGGAAACGCCCGGTGCGCGGCTTCGACGTCGGGCGCGGTGAGGTGAGCGGCGCGCGCTTCTGGGGCTGGGCGCGGGCGCGCTTCGGCGCCCCCGACCGGTTCTTCCGGCAGGCCTTCGTGTGGAACTACTGTCCCCTCGCCTTCGTGGGGGCGACCGGGCGCAACATCACCCCCGACGCGCTGCCGCGGTCGGAGCGCGATCGGCTGTTCGCCGCGTGCGACGAGGCGCTGGCCGCGGTGGTGGCGCATCTCCGCTGCACCCTCGTCGTCGGCATCGGCCGGTTCGCGGCACGGCGCGCCGCCCCCATCGCCGAGGCCGCAGGGTCGCGTTGCGGGCCCGCGCCCCACCCCAGCCCCGCCAGCCCCGCCGCCAACCGCGGCTGGCCCGGCATCTTCGACGATGCGCTCCGCCAACTGGGGCTCCGCATCCAGCCCTCGTCCACCGCGTCGCGTCCGCGGTGAGTGGGGAGCGCCATGCTCACGGGTTCTCGAAGTACCCCGCCGTCGGGAAGGCCGGCCCCGTCGACGGGATCACCGCGATGCCCGAGGCGCTGGTTTCCCGCGCGGCCACGAACACGAACCGGCGCTCGGCCCGGACCGTGACCGATCCGACAACGTCGGGAACAGGGTGGGTCAGGGGCGCAGCTATGGCGTGCCGGCGCGGTCGGTCCGGCCGTCCCCGTCCCTGCCGTACTTCCCCTTCCATTCGTCGAGATGCGTCCTGCCCGACAGCGGGACGTTCATCCGGTACGCCGCGCGCGCAATCGCGTGGGCGGCGACCGGGGCCGTCACCAGCAGGAAGACGATCGTCAGAACCGCGATGGCGGCATCGGCCGTATTCCTGAAGTACAGGGCGGCGGCGCCGAACACCAGGCCGACGCCCAGCGTGCCCGCCTTGGTGGAAGCGTGCATGCGAATGAGGACGTCCGGCAGGCGCAGGATGCCGAGTCCGGCGACGAACAGGAAGAAGCCTCCGGCCAGAAGGCACGCGGCAACGATCAGCTCCCACCACGGGATATCACCCGTCATCGGGTTCCTCCACCCTTTCGCCGGCTCTTCTGTCGCGATTGAGCCGCTCGGTCGTGCGCTCGGCGTACCAGGCGAAGGCGACCGTCGCCAGAAAGGCCACCAGCGCCAGCGCCAGGGCGATGTCGAGAAAGTCGGGCTGGCCGTGCGTGATCGCCAGGAGGCCCACGACGGCGACCGCCAGCACCGTGACGAGGTCGATCGCCACGACGCGATCCGGCAGGCTCGGCCCCTTTATCAGGCGCACGAACGAGAGGACCAGTGCCAGCACGGTCAGGACCGTCGTGACGCCGATCGCCCATCCGACGATCTGCGAGTGCGCCGCGAGGTCCGTCACTGCATGGCCTCCCGGACCAGGCGCTCGAAGCCCGTCTTGATTTCCCTGCGCGTCTCGTCGGGATCGTCCACGAACATGTCGTGCACGTACAGCGTCTTCCCGTCGGGGCTGACGTCGAGGCTCAGCGTGCCGGGCGTCAGCGAGATGAGGTTCGCCAGCACCGTGATCTGCAGCGGGTCCTCGATGTCGAGCGGCACGGCCACGATGGCCGGGCGCGATCGCTGCCCCGGCGTGATCACGTCCCCGGCGACCTGGAGGCTCGAGACGGTGAGCTCGTACAGGAAGTAGCCCCCCAGACGGGCCGCCAGCAGGACCCGCCTGAAGTAGGCGGTCTGCCCGTGCACGGGATTCGACAGGCTCAGGGCCGCGAACGCCAGCAGGAAGCCCCGGACGAAGGTCCCCAGGTCGAAGGTCCCGACCAACGCGCACCAGCCGCCGGCGAGCAGCAGGTTGATCTGGAAGAGGCTCATTCCGCGTCGTCTCCGTGATCGGGCGCGTCGACCGCGAGACCGTCCCCGCCGAGCACCGCCTCGACGTAGCTCGAGGGGGCCATCAGCTCGGTGGCGGCCCGTTCCGCCAGCGAGTACAGCGGCCGGGCGTAGAGACCGATTGACAGGGTGATGGCTGCCAGCGCGGCAATCGGAGCCAGCAGCAGCCACCGCCGCCGCGGCTCGAGCGGGGGCGGCGGCCCCGCCTCGTCGGGGCGGGCCTTCCAGAAGGCGTTCAGCCAGATCTTGGTCATCGAGTAGACGGTCAGCAGACCCACCGTCAACGCCACCCCCGCCATGATGAACTCGCCGCTCTCGACCGACGCCTGTATCAGCAGCAGCTTCGCCCAGAAGCCGGACAGCGGCGGGAAGCCCGCCAGCGAGAACGCCGGCACGAAGAACAGCGCCGCGAGCAGCGGCCGGTCGCGGTAGAGCCCGCCGAGCGTCTCGAGGTGGGTCGAGCCGGCCAGCCGATTCACGGCGCCCGAAACGAAGAACAGGTTCGCCTTCACGATGATGTGGTGAATCAAGTAGAAGATGCCGCCCAGCAGCCCGAAAGTGGTGAAGAGCGCGAGGCCCAGGATCATGTACCCGATCTGGCTGATGATGTGGAACGACAGGATGCGCCTCAGCTCGTTCTGCGAGGCGGCCCCGAGGACGCCGGTGACCATGGTCAGGCCCGCCACCCAGAGCAGCAGCTCGTGCGTGTACCCGACGTCGTGCCGGAAGACCAGCGTGAAGAAACGCATCAGCGCGTAGACGCCGACCTTCGTCAGCAGGCCCGAGAAGACGGCCGAGACCGCGGTCTGCGGCGTGTGGTAGCTGGCCGGCAGCCAGAAGAAGAGCGGGAACACCGCCGACTTCAGGCCGAACGCGATGATGAACACCATGGCGACGAGGGTGAGCAGCCCCTGGTCCTCGACCTCCTGCACCCGCAGGTGCAGGTCCGCCATGTTCAGCGTGCCCGTCAGTCCGTACAGCAGCCCGATGCCGCTCAGCAGCAGCGTCGTCGCGATCAGGCTGAGGGCCGCGTAGCGCACGGCCCCATCCAGTTGCGCGGGGGTGCCTCCCAGTATCAGCAGGGCCAGCGAGGCGATCAGCATGACCTCGAACCAGACGTAGAGATTGAAGACGTCTCCCGCCAGGAACGCGCCGCAAACCCCCGCCAGCAGTGCGTGCAACAACGGATGAAGGGCGTGGGAGAGCCGGCCCGGCCGGGTATCTCCGAAGGCGTAGATCACGGTGGCCAGCCCGATCAGGGCGGAGACCGCGACCATCGCCGCGCTCAGGTGATCGGCCACCAGCGTGATGCCGTAGGGCGCCGGCCACCGGCCGATCTGGACCGAAGCGATGCCCTCTCGCCACACCGTCGACAGCAGGCCCGCGGCCGCCGCCGACAGGCCGAGGGCCCCGGCCAGGCTCACGGCGCGTTGCGCCCTCTCGCTGCCGCGGCCCGCGAAGCCGATGACGGCCGCGGCCAGCGGAATCACGATCGGGCAGACCAGCAGCCAGCTCAATCGACCGCCCCCTGCCCCGCGTCCGAGGCGGCGCCGGCCGACGAGGGCTCCGCGGCCCGCATGCGGTCGGTGTCCACCGTCTCCAGCTCCTGGTAGGTCCGGAAGGCGAGCACCAGCGCGAACGTGAGCAGGCTGAAGGAGATAACGATCGCGGTCAGCATCAAGGCCTGCGGCACGGCGTTCGCGATGCCGGGGAGGGGCGCGGCCTCTCCCGGCGCAATCAGCGGCGGCCGCGCCCGCGCCATGCCTCCGCTGGCGAAGATCACCAGGTTGGCGGCATGGGAGAGCAGCGCCAGGCCGAAGATGAACCGCACGAAGTTGCGGCTCAGCATCAGATAGACGGTCGCCGCCATCAGGACGCCGACCAGCACCGCGACGATTGGTTCCATCGGTGATTGCCCCCGCTGTCCGCGCATCCCGGCCAGTGGCGCGTCAGGTCCCCAACCTCGGACACGGACCCGGGTTCGAAGCGCGCAATCGTTGACCGAATCACGACACCCATGCCCGAACACTCGGTCATGACAGCACCAACCAATGTGGCGTCTCGCAGATTCGCAACATGATTCTGCGCTCACACAAGCTCATGCGGTTCCCGTCGTCTACGCGCGTCGTCCGGGAAACACCGTGTCCCAGTCCGGCGTCGGCATCGGCACGGGTGACATCCATTGTGATACGCATTTCGGGGACTGCACACTAACGGTCCTTGATGCCGAGGACGAAGGTCAGCACGACGCCGATGACGACGAGGTAGACCCCGACGTCGAACATCACCGGCGTGCCGATCTTCAGACCCGCGAGGGTGCCCCATTGGCCGGTCAGGAACGGCGCGCCGTCCCGCAGCGATCCGACGAAGCCCGATGCGATCGCGACGGCGAGACCGGCGGCGCCGACCACGCGGGGGTCCGCGCGCAGTATCCCGCGGGCCGCCCGCGGGCCGAAGACGAACGCGTACAGGCTGAACGCGATCGACGCGACGAGCCCGCCGACGAAGCCGCCGCCGGGGTGCTCGTGGCCCCGCAGCAGCAGGAACAGGGAGACGACGAGAATCAGGGGGACCAGCCGGAGAGTGGTCTCCCGCAGGATCACGGTGTTCATGATGCCGCCGTGCCACGCCCCGACGAGCGCTGCCGCTTCCCCCGCGCCCGGAGGCGGGGCGCCCTCCCGCCGCCGGGGTCCCGGCATCAGAAGGGCGAAGACCGCCGCGCCCGCGATCGCGAGCACCGTGATCTCCCCCATGGTGTCGAGCGCACGGAAATCGACCAGTATCACGTTGACGATGTTCCTGCCCTGACCGCCCGGCACCGCGGTACGCTCGAAGTACTCTCTGAGATCCGGCTGGGGAGGGGACTCGGTGACGGCGAGCAGGACCACGGTGACGCCGACCCAGACGGTGACGGCGACGATGGCGTTGCGCAATCGCGCGGGTCTCGATGGCGAGATCTCGTTTCTGAAGTCCGGGAGCTTCAGCAGCACGATGGCGACGATCACCGTGACGAGCGTCTCGACGATCAACTGCGTCATCGCGACGTCCGGGGCCCCGAAGGAGAGGAAGATCAGCGCCGTGGCGACCCCCACCACGCCGAGTGCGGTAATGCCGAGCAGACGGGACCTGGAGCGGATGATCACGACCGACGCCGCGGCGACCAGGGCGGCGAGCGACCAGTCGAGGAACGTGGCTTCCGCCAGCCGTACCGGTCCGGGGACGACGCCCTTGAGCCAGAGGGTCACGGCCAGGCTCAGCCCGAGCGTGGCGAACACTATCAGCAGATAGTGCCGCTGGACGCCCGACTGCAGCCGGCGGGTCTGCCAGGCGGCGACGGCGGCGATGCCGTTCATGGCCGCGTCGTACGCGCGGTCACCGCTCAGCGGAGCCAGCTTCCTGCAAGCGGCGAGCGCCTGCGCGACCGCTGCCCGCTTCCAGAACCCCAGCACCGCCGCGGCCAGCGTCGCGAGGGTCAGCGCGAGGGCCTCGCCCGTGCTGTGCCAGGGAGCGAGCCCGGTAACCAGGGCGTCCCCCGTCACGGCCGTCTCCGCGGGCACGAGCAGGTTCATGAACGGGAACGCCGGGGCCAGCCCCCACCAGAGGCCGACCGCGCCGAGCACGACGGGCCCGCACCAGAGCGCCCATTGGCCTTCCCGCCCCGGCTTGCGGTAGTCGGGGCGGGGACCGAAGAACGGCCTGATCGCAAGGACCATCGCGATGGTCGCGACGGGCGCGGCGGCCAAGAACGTCGCCCAAGGCAGCCAGGCGGCGGCGTCGGGGGCGAAGCCGACGGTGTACAGGAGCTCCTTGCCGATGAACCCGACCGAGGGCGGCACGCCGGCCATCGAGACGGACGCGGCCACCGCGGCCGCGAACGTGACGGGCATGGCCCTCCCGAGGCCCCCGAGCCGCGTGAGGTCGCGGGTGCCGGTGGCCTTCTCGATGGTCCCGGCCACCATGAACAGGGCCGCCTTGTAGAGGGCGTGCGCGACCAGGAACGCGAGGGCGGCCAGGACGCCCCGCGACAGCCCGCCCTGCCCCGCGACGGGCGGCAATCCGAGGAACATGACGCAAACGCCGAGGGCCATGACCGTGGTGTAGGCCAGCACCTGCTTCAGGTCCGACTTGCCCAGCGCCACGAACGCCGAGTACACCGCCGTCACCGCGCCCACGGCGGTCAGCGTCTCCATCCAGAGCCCGGTCCCGCCCAGGATCGGCGTCAGGCGGGCCAGCAGGAACACGCCGGCCTTGACCATCGTCGCCGAGTGCAGGTAGGCCGAGACCGGGGTCGGGGCCGCCATCGCGTTCGGCAGCCAGAAGTGGAACGGGAACTGCGCCGACTTGGTGAAGGCCCCGAGCAGAACCAGAACGACGACCGCCGTGTAGTGCGGGTGGGCCGCGAAGCTCTCGGGGTCGGCCAGCATCTCCCGCAGGCTGAACGTGCCGGCGGCCTGGCCCAGGACGACGAAGCCGGCCAGCATCGCCAGGGCGCCGGCGCCGGTCACGAGCAGCCCCTGAAGGGCGGAGCGCCTGGCCGTGGGGTCCTCGTGCGAGTAGCCGATGAGCAGGAACGAGGTGATCGTGGTGAGCTCCCAGAAGACGAACAGCGCGACGAGGTTGTCGGCCAGCACGAGGCCGAGCATCGCCAGCATGAAGCTGACGAGAAAGAGCGTGAACCGGCCGCGTTGCGGATACCCCTTCATGTACTCGCCGGCGAAGAGGAAGATGAACGCGCCGATCCCCGTGATCAGCAGGGCGAACAGCAGACTCAGGCCGTCGACCACGAGGTCGAGGTCGATGCCCAGTTGCGGCAGCCACGCCAGCTCCCAGACGAGGACCTCGCCGCCGGCGACGGCCGGAATCATCGTGCAGAACCACACGAAGAGCCCGACGGGCAGGGCCGGCGCCAGACGCGCGTACGGCGGGTTGGTCACACTCGATTCTCCGGGCGGCCGTCTCACCGGCCGCTACCTGTTCTCAGGATGGCTGGGGGCGCCGCAACTGTCGGTATCCGGCGGGAGGTCGTGGTCCGTCGCCGCCACGCTTCGATGATACTTCAGCCGGCGGCGGCCTGTTCCCCTGGTGTCGCCCCCGGGTCACGGCCGTGGATCCTGGCACGGCCTTCGCATCAGCCTGGACGGGTGGCGGGACGGCGGCAAGCCGGGCCGGGCCACCGGGCCCCGGCGGCCTGTTCCCGGGCGGCGGGTCGGGCAAGGGGGTCCGAAGGGCCGATGCGCGCCCGGATCGACGCGCTACGCGACCCGGTGCTGGACGTCCTCGCCGGCGCGGCCCGAGGTCCGGCGCGAGCCCGAGGGCCGACGCGTGCTCGCCGTGTTCCCCGGCCCCTGCCGGGGCAACCCGCTGAACAGCTCGAAGAACAGTGCGACGGCTCGATCCGGCGTCTTGACCCTCCTTCGCCCTGCTCCCGGTTGAGCTGGCCGAATCTTGAACCGCCAGCGTGAGACCGTCGATAATCGGGCCGCGGTCCCGGCCGCATCGATGGCGGACTGGCCGATCGACGGGAGCAGTCGTTCATGATCGAGAGGCGCCTCAGGGATCTCTGGCAGCGGTTGCAGGGCAAGAAGCCTCACCTGCCCCATTTCCTGGCCGAGATCCACCTGGAGGGCATTCGCGGCATCGACGACGTCCGGGTGGTGTTCGACTATCCCGTGAGCGTCATCGCGGGGGGCAACGCCAGCGGCAAGTCGACGGTGCTCTTCGCGGCCGCGTGCGCCTACAAGGTGCCGGGCGCGGGCGTGAAGGACTTCGTGCCCTCGACGCTCTTTCCCGACTACCGCCCCCGGCTCCCGGGCCGCGAGGACGAGAGGCGCGAGGTCGTGATCGAGTTCGACTACTCGACGCCGGACGGCCGGCGTTCCATGCGCTGGCGGCGCTCCCCGAAGGGCTGGAACCGCAGCTTCCTCGGCCGCAAGAAGGCCACGCAACCGGAGCGGCCGGTCTACCTCAGGACGCTCGCCAACCTGAGCAATCCGTCCGAGGTGCGCGGCGTGCTCAGCATGTCGCGCCTCACCTCGACGCCCCGGGAGACCCCCCTGACGGCCTCGCAGATCGAGTTCGCCCAGCAGATGCTCCCCTTCCGCTATGCCGAGGTGGTCCGCCTGTCCAGCGGCAGCAAGAACCTGCTCTTCGCCGCCCAGAAGGCCGGCGCGGCGTACTCCGAGCTGCACATGGCCGCCGGCGAACGGGCGATCCTGCGCCTCTCGCGGGAGATCGCCCAGCTCGAAGGCGCCCTCGTGCTGATCGACGAAGTGGAGGCCGGGCTGCACCCCTGGGTGCAGCAGCTCCTCATGCTGCAGCTCCAGCAGCTCGCGCTCCGCAACGACCTGCAGGTGGTCGTCACGACGCACAGCCCCGTGGTCCTCGACGCGGTGCCGGCGCACGGGCGCATCTTCCTCGAACGCGACGACGCCGGTCGGGTCACGGTGCTCCCGCCTTATCGCGACATCGTGCAGAACGCGCTGTACGGGCGTTCCGGCGACGCCCTGAACCTGCTGTGCGAGGACGCGCCGGCGGAAGGCATCCTGCATGGCGTGTTCGACGTGCTCCTGCCCCGGGAGCGGATCAGGAGAGAGTCCGTCCGCATCGGACGCGACACCGGCGCCGACGAGTTCCCGATGCACGCGGCCGCGTTCAGGAAGTTCGGCCAGATCCGGAACTTCGTCTTCGTGCTCGACGGCGACAAGCGGGGCAGCGATCTGGCGGAACGGATACGCGAGCGAGCGGGAAGCGACGTCCCGGTCTTGTTTCTTCCAGGCGACGAAGCGCCGGAAATCTGGATCTGGAACGCCCTGCGGCGTAACCCGGACCGCCACGCGGTCGACCTCGGCATCGACACCGCCGAGCTAGTCGAGCGGATGAACCGGCTGGACTCCGTCTACGATACCGCGTCCGACCGGCCCGGCGAGATCGCCAAGACGAAGCTCCACGACCTCACCGAACCCCTCGGCTGGGCCCCGCCCGACGTCGGCCGTGCGGTCGCCCGACTGGAGGCCGGCCGCAGGGAGAGCGACATCCAGCCCCTGCTGGATGGCCTGCGGGACGCTGTGCTGGACTGGCGCGGAGAGTGATATAGGCATATGGACCAACGTGCGCTGCCATCATCTTGGGAAGAGTACACCTGCTTCGGGAACGCTGCTCGTCGCCTCACTCACGTCGATGGGCAATGAAGCGTCGTCTATTTCGACGACCTCGCCAGCGTCGAGTCGCGCGATCGTCTGCCGCACGTCGTCGTCGCTCCACCGGCCCATGAAGCGGACCGCTGACAGCACGGCGTACTCGCGGTCGAGCTCCATGCTGAGCCAACGGCGACCGAGCAGCTCCGCGGCCTGGCCGGTGGTATTCGACCCGGAGAAGATATCCACGACGACGTCTCCGGGATCGGTGAGGAACTTGATGAAGAACTGTGGCAGCGCACTGGGGAACCTTGCAGGATGGCTGTTTCGACCCAGCATCTTGCACAACCGCAGATAGGCTGAGTTGCTCTCGGTGTTCGGGATCTGCAGGAGGTTCGACGGGATCGCGCCACCGTTCTCCTTGCCGAAGGTCTTGGCGATGTCGTGTCCGGAGGGACGCTCCTTGGGCCGGTAGAATCTCTCCGGGTCCTTGAGCAGCATTTTCATCCGCTGGGAGTAGGGTGCCAGGACCCGGGTGACGTCCGCCTTCGGTTCGGCGCAGCGGGAAAACCACCAGATTGTATTCACGGCGTCCTTCGCACGGATTTTCCGTTTGTTGACCCACTCGATCGGCGATGGCAGCTTCGCGGGGTTGAACCAGAAGAACTCTTCCGCCAATTCGTAGCCGAGGCGATCACAGAAATCGAGGAGAACGCGGTAATTGTACAGCGATCGCACGGGCTTGCCTCGTTGGTAGGCCCCACCGAGGTCGAGCACGAAACTGCCGCTGTCCTTCAGCACCCGGTACGCAGATTCTCCAAACCGGCCCAGCCATTCGACGTACTGGTCCTGCTCCGCGTTGCCGTAGGTCTTCTTTCGGAGCAGCGCAAACGGCGGGCTGGTCAGAATCAGGTCCGCTGACTGATCCGGCAGACGCGCAAGCAACTCCGCGCTGTCGCCACACAACTGGAGACCGCGTGGCGTCCGGTAGACGTGATTGTGGCGCGGAAAATCAGTCGTCATGGGCGTCCGCATCAGGGAGATCCGCATGGGGCCGCAGTTCCCAGCGCCGCGCAACCCAGCTCTCGACGAAGGACCACAGCAGCGTGATCAGCGTGATCGCGTAGTGAAGCTCTGGGCTTGCCAAGTACGGCGTGAACAAGCCCTCCGCTGCAAGATCGCAGACGGCGACGAGGTGCGCGGCAGCCTCCAGGCGAATGTAGACATCCTCTTCTCGATCGCTCTCAAGACTAGCAATCGGCGTGCCAAGGGAGGCGTCCCCGCGAAGTCTCGCCAACTTGACGCCGGTGAAACGTTGGGTCCGTTCACGGGACGCCAGAAGCTGCGGAAGGTGGCCGTCCGGCAACGTGCCTGCGCAATGCAGGTCATGGTCGGTCTCGGGCCTGACTCGGGATGCGATGATCTGATTGTGCGCGACCTCTTCGCCCTGTCCGACGACGATGCTCAGCGTCGTCGGAACTGTCTGGGTGTGACGGCGCCCGTCGCCGGAGCGCGCGATCGTGATCCGCTGACCCTGAACGGCTTCTACCACGCCGTCTCGGCGGGAGAAGCGCGCCTTCCAGGCAACGCTGGTTTCCGATCCCTCGGTAACGCCCTTGGTCGCCGAGCCGTCCCGGGGCACGGCGCGGAACCGCGAGACGCGCACGTAGTTCACCTTGCCCTCGGGTTGCCATCGGATCCAGTTTCGTTCGTGCCAATAGGAGATCGGCTCGCTGAGGCGGCCGGCGCTCCACTGCTTCTCTTCACTTGGCTTGCAGACCGGAAAGGCGATCACGTCGGCATCCACCATGCCGAAGTCCCAAGCGCGCTCCAGGGTCGCGGGGCTGTCGGACATCGACAACTCAGGCTTGGTCTTCGCACGGCTCTCGACGCGCAGGCCGCAGCGCACGCAAACGAGGTCGGGAATGCGGACGCGCTTGCGCTTCACGTCCTTCCAGAGCTCGTGTCCATCGCACCGCGTTCGAGCTCCGCGATCCGATGGCCGTGGCGATCGAGGTCCTGCGCCACTCGCCGGCTGCCCACCGCGCCAAGGGCGATCTTCCGAAAGAAGCTGGAATCTGGCTTGAGTGCGAGACGCGGCATGCAGTCTGCCCCAGCTTCAGTTGCGGTACGGACGGCGTGTCAAGGCAAGGCGAACACGAACAGGTTGTTGTTGGCGCTCGGGCGCAGCTCAGGCGTCAGCTCGAGGAAGCGGCCGGAGCCGGTGCTGACGGCCACGTACTGCCGGCCGTCGACCGCGTAGGTGACGGGGAAGCCCGACACCGGGGAGCCGAGGTTGATCTCCCAGAGGATCTCCCCGGTCTCGTCGTCGAACGCGCGGAAGCGGCCGTTGACGTCGCCGCCGAAGACGAGCCCGCCGCCGGTGGCGGCGAGGGACATCGTGGCGGCGCGCTGCTGGTAGTTCCAGACCACCTCGCCGGTCTCGGCCGAGATGGCCTGCACGCTGCCCACGTCGTCGTAGCCGGGGGCCAGCTCGGGGCGCCACGCGATGGCGTAGAGCAGGCGCGCCTCGTCCTGCTCGTCGGGGGCGGCCATCGCCATCATGCGCGAGCAGACGTTGCGCAGGGGCATGTACATGGTGTTGGTGCGCGGCGAGTACGCGCCCGCCTCCCAGTCCTTGCCGCCGCTCGCGTGGGGGCAGGCGAGCACCTGCTGGCCGGCGGCGGTGAAGATGAGCTCCGCGTTCTCGGTCACCGCGCCGGTCGCGCCGTCGATGCCGCTGACCACGTTCTGGACGATGGTCGGGGTGGCCCACAGGAACTCGCCGGTCTCGCGGTCGAGGGTGTAGACGATGCCCGTCTTGCCGGGGATGCCGGTGACGACGCGCCGCTCCTCGCCGGGCTGGAGGCGCGGGTTGATCCACGCCACCGCGGACTCGTCGGGCCGCACCGCGGTGTCGACGAGCAGCCGCTCGAAGGGGTGGTCGAGGTCCCAGTGGTCGTTCATGTGCTGGTAGTACCAGACGATCTCGCCGGTGTCGCCGTCGAGGGCCAGCGTCGAGTTGTGGTACAGGTGCGTCAGGTCGGTGCCGCCGAGCAGGAACTTCGGCGCCGGCGACGTCACCGACGTGCCGACGTAGACGAGGTTCAGCTCGGGGTCGACGCTCGGCACCATCCACGAGCCGACGTGCCGGCGCTCCTCGAACGGCACGTCGCCCCACGTCTCGTCGCCCGGCTCGCCGGGGGCGGGGATGAGCCGCCGCCGCCACAGCTCCTCGCCGGTGGCGGCGTCGTGGGCGGTGATGACGCAGCCGTCGGGGCCGCCGCGCGGGTCGCAGCTCCGGCCGGAGTACACCTTGCCGGCGGCGACGATCGGCCCCGAGGTCTGGTTGGCGGGGTTCACGCGGTAGTCGAGGATCTCGGTGTCCCACACCACCTCGCCGGTCTCCGCATGGAGGGCGACGATGTGGTCGTCCATGGTGGTGTCGAAGATCAGCTCGCCGTGGATGGCGACGTTGCGGTTGGTCTCGATGAGGGTGCCGATCATGTACTCGGCGAGGTCGTCGGGCCGGTCGCGGCGGTACTCCCAGACGAGGTCGCCGGTCACCGCGTCGATGGCCTGGATGACGTCCTGCGGGTTCGGCATGAACATCACCCCGTTGCGGACGAGCGGCGTCCCCTGCTGGCGTCCCGGCGTCATCGCGCGCGACCACACCATGCGGAGGTCGCCGACGTTGCCGCGGTCGATCTGGTCGAGGGGGCTGTAGCCCCAGCCGTCCAGCGTCCGCCGCCACATCAGCCACTCGTCGGGGCTCGGGTTCTCGAGCTCGGCGTCGGTGACGGGGCGGATGCGGTCGTCCTGCGCCACGACGGGGGCTGCGGCCGCGACCACGCCGGCGACGACGACGGCGCCCACGACGAACCGAAACGAAGACCAACCGGATGCGAGCATGGTGACTCCTCCCAACACGGGCCGCTCAGCGGCCATCCGCCTCGCCGACCGTAATCAGCTCGGCTCCACTCCTGACCCGCCGGTCGATGGCTTCGCAGGCATCCTTCAGGGCATTTCCGAACTGCCGCGTGGCTCCGGCGTGCAGCATGTCGCCCCAGCCGTCGAACACCGCGACGGGATTGCCGCCACCGAAGATCGGGAGATCTGCTTCGCCCGGGCTCCGCTGAACCCAGATGGTGAAGTGCGCTCGCCACGATCGGTTCGTGACGGTCAGCCCCTGACACTCGCCGCGATTCGCGAACTCCCCCAGGCTCCATTCAGCCGGTCGCAGTTCGTCGGTTGCCGCCATCGGGTCCGGCGAGAGATCGTCAGTGATGAACACACGCACGGCGGGTGCCTGAGCGCTCGAGGTCGCGACGGGAGTCAGGCACAGAAGCGGTACGGAGGCCGCTGTTCTCATCAGTCTCCTCGGGTCGACGCCGAGCCATCGTGCCCCAGGCCCGTGAGCAGCGTCAAGATGGACACCCCCGCGCGGGGGGAGGCGGTGCGGGCGAGGTCCGGCTCCTTGGCCTGGAACGGTGGACACCCGCGCGGGGGAGGCGGTGCGGGCGGGCTCAGGCCGAGCCCGGCACCGCCTCGGCGTCCTTCAGGGCTTCGGCCCGGTAGTGGGTGGTGAGGGTCTCGCTCATCTCGGCGAGGTCGCCGTCGAGCATCTCAGTCAACCGGTGGGTGGTGAAGCCGATGCGGTGGTCGGTCACCCGGTTCTGGGGGAAGTTGTAGGTGCGTATCTTCTCCGACCGCTCGCCGGTGCCGACCTGGCTCTTGCGGTCCTGGGCGATCTCGTCGTGCTGGCGCTGCATCTCCATCTCGTAGAGCCGCGAGCGCAGCACCTTCATCGCCTTCGCCTTGTTCTTGATCTGCGACTTCTCGTCCTGCTGCGAGACCACGAGGCCGGTCGGCAGGTGGGTGATGCGCACCGCCGAGTAGGTGGTGTTGACGCTCTGGCCGCCGGGGCCGCTCGAGCAGAACGTGTCGATGCGGAGGTCCTTGGCGTCGATGGCGATGTCCACCTCCTCGGCCTCGGGGAGCACTGCGACGGTCGCGGTCGAGGTGTGGATGCGGCCGCTCGCCTCGGTGGCGGGCACCCGCTGCACGCGGTGGACGCCGCTCTCGTACTTGAGCCGGCTGTAGACCCGCGCGCCCTCGATCAGGGCGACGACCTCCTTGATGGCCCCCACCCCGCTCTCGTTGATCGACAGGACCTCGACCTTCCAGCGCTGCCCCTCCGCGAAGCGGCTGTACATCCGGAACAGGTCGCCCGCGAACAGGCCGGCCTCGTCGCCGCCGGTGCCGGCGCGGATCTCCAGCACCACGTTCTTCTCGTCGTTCGGGTCCTTCGGCACCATCAGGACCCGGATCTCGGCCAGCAGGTCCTCGCGGCGGGCCTCCAGCTCGGCCAGCTCCTGCTCGGCCAGCTCGCGCAGCTCGGCGTCCGATCCGCCGGCGAGCTCGCGGGTCTCGGCAATCTCCGACTCGACCGTCTTGTAGTCGCGGAACCTCTCGACGATGGGCTGAATCTCGGAGAGCGCCTTCGAGTGGGTCCGGTACCGGTTGGGGTCGGACTGCACCGCGCCGTCGCTGAGCAGGCCCATCAGCTCGTCGTAGCGGGTCTCGATGGTTTGCAGCTTGTCGAACATGACGGACGGATGCTCCTCGAATGCTCCGATCCGGCCGCGGTTGCCCGCGGCCCGCGGTGTCTGCGCCGCCGCGGTTCGTCGGCGAGACGCTCACGCGACCGCCAGGTCGCGCCGCGGTCGCCAGGTCGCGCCGCGGTCGCCTACGTCGTGCCGCCGGCACTCACCCCCCCGAGACCGGGGGCAGAAACGCCACCTCGTCACCGTCACCGAGGGGCGCGTCCATCCGCGAGTACTCGGCGTTGACGGCGGCGGAGATGGTCTCCCGATAGGCGCGCAGCTCGGGAAACTCGCCGGTCAGCTCATCCCAGACGGTGCCGACGCTGGCGCCGTCGGGAACCTGCCTCGCGATCTCGCCCTCTCCCACGATGTCGCGGAGCCGGGCGAACAGCCGGACGTTGATGCGCATGGACTGTACTCGCCGCCGCCGCGGGCGGTGACGCAAGTTCGCCCGGCCTCGTTCTCGCGGGGCCGGCCGGGTTCAGGTCCAGCGGGGCGGCATTCGGCCGGCGTCCTTCGGCCGGGCGGCGCGCGGCCGACCGGGGCAGCCGGCAGGACCGGTCACGGCGCCAGTGCGTCGTTCCGCTGCGCGACCACGCCGTCAGCCGGCCGGCGCAACGCTATTGCCCGTCGCCAGCCGGTAGGCGGCCTCGCGCGCCCCCTCGTTCTCCGCGTCGGCGGTCGCCCCCTCGATCCAGACGTCGCCGCCCTCGAAGAACTCGTGCTTCCAGATCGGCGCAATCTGCTTGATGCGCTCGATGACGTAGCGGCAGGCGGCGAAGGCGTAGGCGCGGTGGGGCGACGCCACCGCGATGATCACGCTGGCCTCGCCGATCTCGAGCGTGCCCAGCCGGTGATGCACGGCCAGCCGCACCTTCCAGCGGTCGGCCACCTCCCGGCCGATGCGCTCGAAGGCGCGCACCGCCAGCGGCTCGTAGCCTTCGTACTCCAGCCGCAACACCCGGCGCCCCGCGTTCGCGTTGCGGACGACGCCCACGAACGTGATGACGGCGCCGGGGCCGACCGGTTCCCCGGCGGCCTCGGCGCCGACCGCGCGCACCAGCGCATCGAGGTCGAGCGGCCCGGTCGTCACCGCGTACGGCGGGGTCGGCATGAACGCACTATTGTCGCTCATTTCGCCAGAAATGATGGAGCGGGCCGGGCCCCCGGTTCGGCCCCGTCGCGTTGCGGATGGCCCCCTCGACGTAGTGCTTGGCTCGGGCGGCGGCCTCGGCCAGGGGCAGGCCGGCGGCCAGTCCCGCTGCGATGGCGGCCGAGAACGTGCACCCGGTGCCGCGGGCCCGCCGGCCGTCGAGCCGGGGGCCGCGCAGCTCGACGACGACGCCGCCGTCGTCGAGCACGTCGACCGATTCGTCGGTGTAGAAGTGGCCGCCGGTTACGATGGCGTCCGCCGCGCCCCGGGCCCGGATGCCGGCGGCGGCG